>CAYFKL010000075.1:0-7050 GCA_964343565.1 uncultured Actinomycetes bacterium | reverse complement strand
CCCACATCCAAGACTCCAAGTCGTACTGGTGGCGCATCACCCACTGACATGCCTCCCTTCGACACCCAAAGATGAACTTAGCGCGGAAATGACTTAGGCTCACGCATTATGTCTCGAAATACCGGCGAAGTGGATCTCGATTTCCCGCGCGAGTGGTTTGAATTCAACGATCCTGAAGATCCGGAGAATGAACTCTGGCGCTGCGATCTGACCTGGCTTACTTCCTTCTGGTCTTGTATTTATGGCAACGGTTGCGAAGGTATTTTCAAGGAACGACCTGACGATGGGTGTTGCAGCCAAGGTGCACACTATTCGGAGAAAGCCGACCGCAAACGGGTAGCGAAGTGGGTCGAACACCTCACTCCGGAAACGTGGCAATTCTTTGATGAGGGGCATACTAAAAAAGGAAAACTTGATATCAATGAATACGACGAGCAAGGCGAATTAAAAACAAAAAGAGTTGAAGATGGTTGTATTTTTCTAAATCGTCGCGGATTTGCAGGTGGCGAAGGGTGTGCACTCCATCATTTAGCCATTCGTGAAGGTGTGCATTTTTCGCAAACTAAACCTGATGTTTGTTGGGAACTTCCAATACGCCGCTCCTTTGACACCATCAAGCGACCTGACGATACCGAAATTAATGTCACGATTATCGGTGAATTTGATCGTCGTGGCTGGGGCGAGGGTGGCCACGACTTGGATTGGTACTGCTCCGGCAATCCGGTAGCGCACCGTGGCACCGAGCCCGTGTATCTTTCCAATCGGATAGAACTAGAGGCCATTATGGGTGTCAAGCAGTATCAGATTTTGAAGGAGATTTGCGATGCAAGAATGGAAGCAATGAAGCAGAGTAAAAATCTGCCACTCTTTGTTATTCATCCTGCAACCAAAATTGCACAATCTCAACAGTGAGAGGAAATCACAGTGGCCAAAGAGCGCGATACTTTTAAATGCGCTGAATGCGGCTGGACTGGGCCGAAGTGGTTAGGACAATGTCCCCAATGCCAAGCATGGGGAAGCATTGATCAAATTGGCGCTCCACAACGTTCTTCACTTCAAGCTGGAACGGTCACTACCCCAGCTCAACCAATCAAATCGGTTGATGCAGAAAGTGCAATTGCTAAATCGAGTGGTGTTAGTGAGTTAGATCGAGTTCTTGGCGGAGGCATTGTTCCTGGTGCTGCAATTCTGCTTGCCGGAGAACCAGGAGTCGGAAAATCCACACTCCTACTTGCAGTCAGCGCAGCCAGTGCCCAAACCATGCGAGTCCTTTACATCACTGGCGAAGAGAGCGCATCGCAAGTACGGCTACGGGCAGAGCGAATGTCCGCACTCGCTGACAATCTCTATTTAGCCGCTGAGAGTGATTTAGGCGCTGTAATTGCGCACATAGAAAAAGTACAACCAGATTTGCTCATTGTTGATTCAATTCAAACTATTTCAACTTCTACAGTTGATGGATCCCCGGGTGGAGTAACTCAAGTTCGAGAAGTCGCTGGTGCACTTATCCGAATTGCTAAGGCTCGTTCGATGGCAACGATCGTGGTAGGTCATGTGACTAAAGATGGTTCGATTGCTGGACCGCGATTACTTGAACATCTAGTAGATGTTGTTTTGAATTTCGAAGGAGAAAAATACACGCGCCTTCGATTAGTTCGAGCGATCAAGAATAGGTTTGGCGCCACAGATGAAGTTGGCTGTTTTGATTTAAATGAAAGCGGAATCCAAGGCCTAGCCGATCCCACCGGATTATTCCTGACTCGTCATGCCGAACCTGTTCCAGGAACGTGCGTCACCGTGGCGTTGGAAGGCCGTCGACCACTGCTCGCCGAGATCCAAGCCTTGGTAAGTCCCGTAAGCAGCAACGCTAACCCGCGAAGAACTACTTCAGGATTAGATTCCGCTAGAGCTGCAATGACTCTTGCCGTCCTGGAACTTAGAGCCGGCATCGCCCTTGCTGGTCGCGATGCGTATCTAGCAACCGTTGGTGGGATGAAATTATCTGAACCTTCAGCAGATTTAGCGTTAGCACTTGCAGTTGCAAGTGCGGCCAGAGGATTAGCTCTGCCTGCCGATTTAATCGCTATAGGTGAAGTGGGGCTTGCTGGTGAAGTGAGAAAAGTAAGTAGCGTCTCGCAACGTCTAAATGAAGCCGCTCGTCTGGGATTTACTAAAGCCATCGTCCCCGACATGAAAGGCGAGATCAAAGTAAGCGGATTAGAAATCTTCGAAGTCACCAGGCTTACTCAGGCGCTCGATCGGGTTCGACTCTTATCCCAACAATGAAAGAAGTATCTGCTGTCATTGACTGGTTTATTAAGAACCAGCGCGATCTTCCTTGGAGAAAAAGTACTCCGTGGGGAGTTGTTGTCTCTGAATTTATGTTGCAACAAACTCCGGTTGAACGCGTACTTCCCATCTGGAATTTATGGATGAAAACTTGGCCGACTCCTGGCGCATTAGCACAAGCCAGCAAAGCCGAAGTCATTACTGCCTGGGGAAAATTAGGGTATCCACGTCGTGCGCTTCGGCTGCATGAATGCGCTCAAATAATCGATCAAAAGTATGACGGGAATGTGCCAGAGTCATACGCCGAACTTATTGAATTGCCTGGTGTTGGCGACTACACCGCAAATGCAATCAGAGCTTTTGCCTTCTCCTCGGAGGCCAATGTATTAGACACAAATATTCGTAGGGTAATTAGCAGGTGGAAATCTGGAATTGAGTATCCATCTCAAAGTATTACCCGAAACGAACGAGAACTAGCGGCCACATTAATTCCTAAAGTTAATAGTCATCAGTGGGCCGCAGCCAGTATGGAACTAGGCGCGTTAATTTGTACTTCAAAAAATCCACTCTGCGTAGATTGTCCATTGAATTCAACCTGTTCTTGGAAGAATGCGGGATACCCGCCAAGCGAAGTGAAGAAGAAAACTCAAAGTTGGCACGGAACAGATCGACAGTGTCGAGGCAGAATTATGGATGCCGTAAAAGTATCTCCAACGTCAATAAATGACATTGCCTGGAGTGAGCAATCGCAACTCGAGCGGGCAATCGCTTCCCTTGTCCTTGATGGTTTGATCATCGAAGACGAAGGGATAGTGCGACTTCCTTAAGCTGGATCTCCGCTCTCTTCCAAAACATCTGGAAGAGTGCTCTTGGGCTCTCCCTTGAAGGTGAAGGCCTTATCGGCATCGACATCAACAACGATGATCTCGCCAGGTTTTACATCCCCGAACAGAATTTTTTCGGAGAGTACATCTTCAACGTCCCGCTGAATTGTGCGTCGAAGCGGTCTGGCGCCGAGCACTGGGTCATAGCCGCGTTCCGCGAGCAATGCCTTTGCCGCGACTGTGAGTTCAATACCCATGTCTTTATCTTTCAACCGCTCATCAAGTTTTGCGATCATCAAATCAACAACTTGAACGATCTCGTCTTGAGAAAGTTGATGGAAGACCACAATGTCATCAATTCGATTGAGAAATTCAGGCCTGAAGTGAGACTTTAATTCTTCAGAAACTTTAACTTTCATTCGATCGTAATTTCCAGATGCATCATTTGACTGTCCGAATCCCAGACTTACTGCCTTCGAGATATCTCTCGTTCCTAAATTCGTAGTCATGATAATGACGGTGTTCTTAAAGTCGACAGTTCGACCTTGAGAATCTGTTAAACGACCATCTTCTAAAACCTGTAAAAGTGAGTTGAAGATGTCGGGATGAGCCTTTTCAATTTCATCAAAGAGCACCACCGAGAACGGCTTACGGCGCACCTTCTCTGTCAGTTGTCCACCCTCGTCATAACCCACATATCCTGGAGGGGAACCGAAGAGTCGTGAAACTGTGTGCTTCTCTGAATACTCGCTCATATCTAACTGAATGAGGGAATCTTCATCACCAAAGAGAAACTCAGCAAGTGTCTTTGAAAGTTCAGTCTTACCAACTCCCGAAGGACCGGCGAAGATAAATGAACCACCAGGACGTTTTGGATCTTTGAGCCCGGCGCGAGTGCGGCGGATTGCCTGCGAGAGCGCCTTGATGGCTTGCTCCTGGCCAATCACTCGCTTGTGGAGTTCAGTCTCCATACGTAGCAATCTCGAAGTCTCTTCTTCGGTCAATTTGAATACTGGTATACCGGTAGCAATTGCTAAAACTTCGGCAATCAATTCTTCATTTACTTCGGCAACCACATCCATATCGCCAGATTTCCACTGCTTCTCGCGTTCTAATTTCTCTTGCAGCAGATTCTTTTCTTTATCTCTCAGCGAAGCTGCCTTCTCAAAATCCTGCCCATCAATTGCGGATTCTTTTTCTCTACGAACATTCGCAATTTTTTCATCAAACTCACGAAGTTCTGGTGGTGCAGTCATTCGTCGAATGCGAAGACGAGATCCAGCCTCATCAATCAGATCGATTGCTTTATCTGGAAGGAATCGATCCGAGACATATCGATCAGCCATGGTGGCTGCTGCAACTAATGCATCATCTGTTATTGAGACTCGGTGGTGCGTTTCGTATCGATCACGCAATCCCTTGAGAATTTCAATGGTGTGGGCAACTGATGGCTCTTGTACTTGAATTGGTTGGAAACGTCGTTCGAGAGCCGCATCTTTTTCGAGGTGCTTTCGGTATTCATCAAGAGTCGTAGCCCCAATTGTTTGGAGTTCACCGCGAGCCAACATTGGCTTCAAGATAGAGGCAGCGTCAATTGCTCCTTCAGCTGCTCCAGCGCCTACTAGCGTATGAATTTCATCAATAAAAATAATGATGTCGCCTCGAGTGCGAATTTCTTTGAGAACTTTCTTCAATCGTTCTTCGAAATCACCGCGATAGCGTGATCCAGCGACAAGCGCACCTAGATCCAATGTATAAAGTTGTTTTTCTTTGAGGGTTTCTGGAACATCACCTTTGATGATTGCTTGAGCTAAACCTTCTACCACTGCGGTCTTACCAACACCTGGTTCACCAATCAAAACTGGATTGTTCTTAGTCCGACGTGAGAGCACCTGCATAACTCGTTCGATCTCTTTTTCGCGACCAATAACTGGATCTAACTTTCCTTCACGAGCAGCCTGGGTGAGATTTCGACCAAACTGATCCAAGACTAAGGAGGACGATTGAGTGCCTTCGGCTGGGCCACCAGCAGTTGCACTCTCTTTACCTTGATAACCTGAAAGCAGTTGAATGACTTGTTGGCGAACTCGATTCAAGTCGGCGCCCAACTTAACTAAAACTTGAGCAGCCACACCTTCACCTTCACGGATCAGGCCCAGCAAAATGTGTTCTGTTCCGATGTAGTTATGGCCAAGTTGAAGTGCTTCGCGTAGTGAAAGTTCTAAAACTTTTTTTGCCCGTGGGGTAAATGGAATATGTCCACTTGGGGCCTGTTGACCTTGACCAATAATTTCCTCAACCTGTGCCCGAACTGCTTCTAGAGAGATACCTAAAGACTCCAAGCCTTTCGCTGCAACGCCTTCACCTTCATGAATTAATCCCAGCAGGATGTGCTCCGTGCCGATGTAGTTGTGATTAAGCATGCGTGCTTCTTCTTGCGCCAGGACTACTACTCGGCGAGCTCGGTCTGTAAATCTCTCAAACATGGGTACCTCCGTTTATAAGCCTAACGCGCCTGGGGGCGAAAGACTTCCCGAGTTTTTAAAGATGCTTGAGCATGCGGGTATTGCCCAAGGTATTGGGCTTGACGCTCTCTAGGTCCAAAAATTCGGCCATACCGGCGTCATAGGAGCGCAACATCTGTTGGTAGATCTCGGCTGAGACCGGCGATCCCTCGATCACCTCAAAGCCATGTCGGCTGAAGAAATCCACCTCAAATGTGAGGCAGAAGAGCCTGGAGAGCCCCAGGACTCGAGCACGCTCCATGATCATCTCCAGGATGCGGTGCCCAGCCCCTTGGCCCTTGAACTGCTCCAAAACCGCGACGGTACGAACTTCGGCCAAGTCTTCCCAAAGCACGTGTAGCGCGCCGCAACCCATGACTTTGCCGCCCGTTTCAGCCACAAAAAATTCTTGAATATCTTCATACAGGGTGACAGTGGCTTTAGAAAGGAGTCGTCGCTGTACGGAATAAAGGTCAATTAACTCCCGAATTGCGGGCACATCGCTAGTCTTTGCCGGCCGAACAATCATTCTGGCTTCACCAATGGAAAGAGAATCGTTTCACGAATTCCTAGTCCCGTTAATGCCATGAGTAATCGATCAACTCCCAGACCCATTCCACCCATCGGCGGCATACCAAATTCCATTGCGCGCAAGAAATCTTCATCCAATTGCATTGCTTCAACATCACCTTTAGCAGCCAGTAGGGATTGCTCGGTCAAACGTTCCCGCTGAATGACTGGATCGATCAATTCTGAGTATCCAGTTGCTAACTCAAATCCATCAATGTAGAGATCCCATTTCTCGGCAACTCCAACTTCGCTTCGATGTTCGCGGACTAATGGAGAAGTATCAATTGGAAAACCACAAACAAAGGTTGGCTGCTTCAGTTGATCTTTACATAGATGCTCAAACAACTCTTCAACAAGTTTGCCTCGTATCCATTTTGGATCGATAGCAAGACCAACTTTCTTGGCAAGTTGATCTAATTCCGACTTTGGCGTTTCACCATTAATTTCTACTCCTAGAGCCTGACTGGTTGCCCCATAGAGCGAGATGCGCTTCCACTCGCCACCAAGATCACTCTCTCTGCCATCAAAATGCTTGACGACGTGCGAACCTGAGATCGCATAAGCAGCCTCTTGAACTAAAGATTGAGTTAGATCCGCAATTGAATTCCAATCCCCCCAAGCTTGATAGGACTCAACCATTGCAAACTCCGGAGAGTGACTTGAATCAGCACCTTCATTTCGGAAGTTGCGGTTAATTTCGAATACTCGTTCCAGTCCACCGACTACGCATCTTTTCAGATATAACTCTGGCGCAATTCTTAAGAATAGTTCCATGTCATATGCATTGATGTGGGTCTTAAATGGTCTAGCTGCAGCGCCACCATGTAGAACTTGCAACATAGGTGTTTCAACTTCAATGAATT
>CAYFKL010000074.1:0-7104 GCA_964343565.1 uncultured Actinomycetes bacterium | reverse complement strand
CATTGAGGTCAGATGTGTTCGCCATCGCTGCGTATCAACGTGCAAAGTCAGTGGCATGATCCAACGCTACTTGCGTATCCGCATATATGTGGCAAATGCCAGCGACCAAAATGCCGAAATGGGTTTCTCCCACTCTCCAACGAACTGCCGAGCGTATCCGCCAGTTCCTACCTTGAATTGGATCAAGCCAGCGTGCGGATCATTCGGGTCAAGTGTGGGTGTTATCCCGCGCAAGTCGTAGCACGTGGCACCCTTCGCCAACGCATCTTGCATCATCGCCCACTGCACAGCATTACTACCTCGAGCTTCTCGACCGATGGCAGAGGATGCTCCATAGGAGTACCAATAATGGTTGCCAACTTGAATCGATATGGCTGCAGCAATCACATTTCCCTGCCAACTGGCCAGGAAGAGTGTTAAGCGATCGCCTAGCGCATCCCACATCTGTTCAAAGTAGCGTTGCGAACGAGGAGTGAAGTGATCACGCTTAGCAGTTTCAACATAAACACGATGAAAATCGCTCAAGTCGGTACGTTGACCTTTTTTGATTTCAACTTCTTCTTTCTCTGCCCGCTTGATATTGCGCCGCCAAAGTTGGTTGAAACCAGCCAACAATGATTCCTCGCTCTTATTTTCTAATGAAACTTGAAATACAAAATTAGGTTGACCCTCACTAAATCCACTTTCAGAAACAACTGGTTTCCAACCAGCCTTTTTAAAATTCTCAATAGCAATTCGACCATTTTCATATTCGATACTTGCTGGAGTAGAGAGCAGCGAAGTAACACCGTCGTGTGCGAGAGCATCTTTAATTACTTGATTCTCCCAATCCCGAAATGGAATGGTCGGTCCAATGCGCAGCAGAAAGATCCCTTCCTTTTTAGCAAATTCTTCAAGTGCAGCCAAGATCAAACCCCGATGGGTATGTGTCAGTGAAAAAATTGGCCCTTCTGGGATATATCCAAAACTCTTATTTACAAAGGGAAGTTGGCGAGTTAGGAGGAGAGCTACCGCGGCCAGATTTTCTTCGTCAAAAATTCCAAGCAGGCGACTCTTCCACTCTCTTTTGACTTCGCCCCATTCCGGTAGTTGCAAAAATGAAGCACTCGGTAGTCCCAAAAGAAATTCGTGGTACTGATCTCTAGAAATTGTTTCAATTTTCATGAGATTCCCAACTTATCGCGCAAAAATTGAAGATCACTCATGTGTTTTTCTTCTGGAGTCTCAATGATCGCTGGAGCATTAGCTTTCTTAATGACATCAACTACAACGTTGCCCGGGAGTAAGCCGTCATCAAAATTTGCATGACGATCTCGACCTGATCCGGCTTCATCTCTGCTTCCATTTGCGTGCACCAACGAGATCCCACCAGTAATTTCAGTAATATCTGAAACCAGACTATCCATCGACAATCCAGCTGCATGTGCATGGCACGTATCAAGACAGAAACCAGGATTAAATTCTTTGATAACTTTCCATAAGCCATCAAGAGATGACAATGTGCGCGCCATTGCTCTTTCGCCACCCGCGGTATTTTCGATAAATACTGGAATTGTTAACTCTGCTACTTCTGCGAGCGCTTTAGCCCAATTGGCATAACCAATCGATAGGTCATCGCCTGATTGCACATGGCCACCATGAACAATCACGCCTTTCGCTCCAGCCCGTTGTGCGTACTTCATGGTGAAGGCCAAGAGTTTTCTGCTCGGGATACGGACTTTGTTATTGGTCGTAGCCACATTGATGACATAGGGGGCGTGGATGTAGAGATCTATTCCAGATGTCGCGACTAACTCGGATAACTCTTCAACGGGATAGCCGCTCGGGGCGTTCCAAGATTGAGGGTCACCTAGGAAGGTTTGGACCGCGCTCGCCCCCAACTCCTTCGCCCGCTGGATGAGGGCCGCCGGGTCCTCGCCACCAAGGGCCGCTCCAAGTCGCACCCCCTAAGGGTAAGACCCAGAGGCTCCTGCTCACGGATCTGTGGAAACTCGATTTTCCTGCCATCCCATTACCGGGGTACCCTTAGCCCACCTTGAAAAAGGTGATGCACCCTCCTGTCACAGAGAGACTGTGGCCGCTTAGTCCGAAGGAGGTGGGTATGCGTCATTACGAAATGATGGTCATTCTCGATCCTGAATTAGAAGAGAAGACCGTTGCCCCAAGTCTTGAGACGTATCTCAAGATTGTTAAAGATGCTGGTGGCTCCGTAGAAAAGTTAGATGTATGGGGTCGACGTCGCATGGCATTTGAAATTGCAAAGAAGCCAGAAGGTATCTACGCAGTTATCGAAATGAAGTGTGAACCAGCAGCAGTGATCGAGTTGGATCGTCAACTCAATCTCAATGAAGCAGTTCTGCGAACCAAAGTAATCCGTCCAGATCAGCGTTAATTGATTAACGCGCACGTAGCGAAAGGGAAATAAAGATGGCCGCTGGCGATACCGTAATTACCGTAATTGGAAATCTTGTTGACGATCCGGAACTTCGGTTCACACCTTCAGGTGCAGCCGTTGCAAAATTTCGGGTTGCCTCTACCCCGCGCTACCTCGATAAAGCCACGAATGAATGGAAAGACGGTGACTCTCTCTACTTAACCTGCAATGTATGGCGGCAGGCAGCAGAGAACGTTGCTGAAACTTTGCAACGCGGCACTCGAGTAATTGTTCAAGGACGTTTGAAGCAGCGCTCTTATGAAACTAAAGAGGGCGAAAAGCGAACTGTTTTTGAATTAGAAGTTGATGAAGTAGGACCATCACTACGAAACGCCACTGCGAAAATCTCCAAGACCACTCGCAGTGATCGTGGCACAAGTGCTGGCACTACAAACGAAGATCCATGGGCCTCTGCCGCACCTGGCGGATGGGGCGCTCCTGCAGGGTCTTTTGAAGAACCACCCTTTTAAATCCCACTCGACCATCCCTTAATTAGGGCACCCAGAAATGGAGCACCACGATGGCAAGAAATGACCGCGATAAGCAGTCAGCAGCGAAGAAGGTTTTCAAAAAGAAGCCTTGTTCTTTCTGCCGTGACAAAGTCACATACATTGATTACAAAGATACTGGCCTGTTGCGCAAGTACATCTCTGACCGCGGAAAGATTCGCGCTCGTCGAGTTACCGGTGCATGCACTCAGCATCAACGCGATATTGCTCAAGCAGTAAAGAACAGCCGCGAGGTTGCACTTCTGCCGTACACATCGACGGCACGTTAAGGAGTATCGCTATGAAAATTATTCTTACTCATGATGTTAAAGGTTTAGGACATCCTGGAGATATTGTTGAAGTGAAAGACGGATATGCCCGTAACTTCTTAATACCTCGCGGCGATGCAATCAATTGGACCGCCGGTGGCGAAAAGCAGATCGATGGAATTCGTCGCGCGCGTAAAGCTCGTGAAGTACGCGACTTAGATCATGCTAAAGAGATTAAGAATTCATTGGAAGCAAAGACCATCACTGTGTTGGTTAAGGCTGGCGATGGTGGTCGTCTCTTTGGCTCTGTTACTGAAAAAGATGTTGCGCTCGCAGTAAAGGCAGCAGGTGGGCCTGATCTAGATCGTCGTCGCATCACTTTAGGTGGCCACATTAAGAAGACCGGTAGTCACCGTGTGAAGGTAACTCTTCACCCATCAGTGGTTGCCACTCTGACTCTGGATGTGCGTAACTAAATCTCGAGATCTATGAGGGGGCGGCCGATGGCTGCCCCCTTTCTCATTTAATGAGATGGGTCAGATAAATGTTTATCCCCTGTTGCTCCGGATTAAAAACCTTTTCTGACCTGCGTAAATAGGTGAAATAAGCGTAATTACCCACACCTTCTCCACACCTTCCCCCGATTAATCCTGAGGTTATCCACAACTCTTCCCGCCTTCCTCCACAGCCTCATCCTCAGGCTAAGAATCTCCGGCGAGGCGGGTATCTAGAGTGTCCCCACCACCAGTGAAAATAGTGGCTGTAACGCGATGGCAAAGGGGTGATGCAGATGACGGTCTCTGAGTTACCCAATCGACGAAATGAACCTGATTTTGAACGCACACCTCCGCAAGATTTAGCAGCAGAGCAATCCGTTCTCGGCGGCATGATGCTCTCTAAAGATGCGATTGCTGATGTTGTAGAAATTTTGCGTGGTCGCGATTTTTATCGCCCCGCACACGAAACCATTTATGAATCCTTACTTGATCTTTATGGCCGCGGTGAACCAGTCGACGCAGTCACTGTCTCTGCTGAATTAACCAAACGTGGCGAAATTGCTCGTATTGGTGGCGCTCCATATTTACACACGTTGATCTCTTCAGTTCCAACCGCGGCAAACGCTTCGTACTACGCGAAGATTGTGCAAGAGCGCGCAATCATGCGTCGATTGGTAGAAGCCGGTACCAAGATTGTGCAATTGGGTTATTCAAATGAAGGCGATGTTGATGAAGTTGTCGATTCAGCCCAAGCAGAAATATTTCAAGTAACAGAACGACGTGTGAGTGAAGATTACCTTCCACTTAATGCGCTGCTGGAATCAACATTAGATGAAATTGAATCGATCGGTTCTCGTGGTGGACAGATGTCTGGCGTGCCAACGGGATTTACTGATTTAGATGAATTAACTAATGGTTTGCATGGCGGGCAGATGATCGTCTTGGCTGCCAGGCCAGCAATCGGTAAATCAACATTAGGTTTAGATCTCGCCAGAGCAGCATCAATCAAGCACGGTTTAACTTCAGTGATCTTCTCTCTCGAAATGGGCCGCAATGAGATAACGATGCGTATGCTCTCCGCTGAATCTCGCGTCCCACTTCACCATATGCGTTCTGGCACTATGGGGGAAGAAGAGTGGGGTCGACTTGCTCGCCGCATGGGAGAAATTTCAAACGCCCCGCTCTTCATTGATGATTCCCCAAACATGACAATGATGGAAATTCGAGCAAAATGTCGACGACTCAAGCAACGCCATGATCTTCGACTTGTGATCATTGATTACTTGCAATTAATGTCGAGTGGAAAGAAAGTCGAATCACGTCAGCAAGAAGTTTCGGAATTCTCGCGTCAATTGAAGTTGCTTGCCAAAGAGCTCGATGTTCCTGTTGTTGCTATCTCGCAGCTCAATCGAGGCCCAGAACAACGCACAGATAAAAAACCATTACTTTCAGATCTGCGTGAATCGGGTTCGATCGAACAGGATGCTGACATGGTGATTCTGCTTCATCGTGAAGATGCTTACGATCGAGAACACCCGCGCCAAGGCGAGGCAGATCTTATCGTCGCTAAACACCGTAACGGCCAAACTAAGACGGTCATAGTGGCTTTCCAAGGTCATTACTCAAGATTTGTTGATATGGCTACGCCGATCGCTTAATGCGCCAATTTTGAGTTAACGATAATCCACTCAAAATAATCAATGCACCAACAATTTCATTAAGGGTAACTTTTTCGTGTAATCCCAATATCCCGGCAGTTGTTGCAACAAGTGGTAGCGCATATGTGACCGTGGAACCAATGGTTGGACCAGCGTCGCGATAAATAATGTTCATCCATAGGTAGGCCACTCCAGTACCGACCACACCTAAGACCAGCACCGAGAGCACCGGTCGAATCGCTAGATCCTGCGTTCGCCAAGGTGTGAAGAAGATAAAGGGAATCATCACTGCAGAGCCGGCGATAAGTTGCATAGTTGATTGCTCAACAATTCCAACTTTCCCAGTCAAATATTTTTTGGTGTATCCACTACCGAATGCATAACAAAGTGTGGCGGTTATGACGAGAAGAGAACCAAATAAATCTCCGGTGAGATTTCCATTCCAAACCCCGAATACTGTGAGCACTCCCAGAAATGAGATTATTAATCCAACAATTCGTTTTGGCGTAGGTCGATCACTCTTTACCATCAATGGTGCAATTAATACTGTGAAGAATGGCATGCATGCATTGAAGATGCTGGCAAGAGCTGATGAAATTCTGGTTTCTGCAGTGCAAATTAATGTATAAGGAATTGAACAGAGAAAGATTCCAACTACTAAAGAGTGAAACCACAATCTCTTATCACGACTTAATTTTTGTCTTGTGAAGATCAGCACGAGAAACATCGCTATTGCACCAAATGCAATTCTTAAGAATGCAATTTGAATTGGTTCGAATGAGTGCAATCCAACTTTCATAAATAGGAATGAAAGACCCCACGTTATGGAGAGGAATATCCAGCTAACTCCCCAACTCATGAACGAGCTGTTTCAGCTAATAAGATCCCTGCTATTACAACCGCAGATCCAACTAGTTGTATGGCGTTGAGGGATTCACCCATCCACCACCAGGCGATAGCGCCAGCAAAAATCGGCTCGAGAGTTCCGATAATTCCGACTCTGGCCGGAGTTGTGTATTTCAAAGCGCTAACAGTGAGGTAAAACGGAACCACAGTTCCCAGAATCACTACATAGATGATTACCCAGAGCCCACCGGAGAGCGTCCCTGCAAATGGACCACCGATGTCGTAGTTCTTACTGATGTATTCGGTTGGATAACTCCACACCGGCTGTGTAATAGTCCAGAAGATGTTGGCAAAAATAAATCCCCAAACAATCAGGGATTGAGTATCGCGCTTCTGAACTCCTTTTTCGCCCAACATAAAGTAAATCGCTAAGGAACCGGAAGCAATGAAGCCACACACGATTCCAACGACATTCATGCGGGCACTTGACCACATCTGCGAAATAAGAATTAAACCTGTGACGGTGAAAGCAACCGCTCCAAACATTCGCCGGCGCACATGTTCTTTTCGAATAAATCGAACCCAAAGCAGAATCCAAACCGGAGCCGTGAATTCAAATAAGAGTCCAATACCGACGCCAAGTTGTTTGATGGCGATGAAATAGAAGAATTGCACGAATGCAAAACCTGCTATTCCGTAGACCATGAGGAATGGAATATCTGCTTTGGATATTCGCAAACTTTTCGGATTTCTGATTAAGACGATTGCGGCAAAGCAAAGCAATGCGCCGAAAGATCGAATTTGAGTTAATCGCGTTGCGGAGAGACCAGCATCTAACAGCAATCTAACTGCTACGCCATTGAATGCAAATAAGACTGCAGCAATACTGCACATGATGGTTGCACGTTGGTG
>CAYFKL010000073.1:0-7120 GCA_964343565.1 uncultured Actinomycetes bacterium | reverse complement strand
AAACTCCCAGACCGCCAAAGTGCCAATAAGCGTTTGGGATTAGAGGGCGATCGAATTCGCATTGGGTGGTTGGGTCGGATGATTGATGTAAAAGACCCTGACCTGCTGTTAGAGATTGCGAAAGAACGGCCAGAGATTGAGTTCCTCATGGCAGGTGGAGGAGAAGAGTTAGAGCGCATACGAAATGTGGCCCCAGCAAATGTTCGGGTATTGGGATGGGTGGATCGAGCAGACCTGTTGGCTGCCATTGATCTCTTAGTCATGACCAGTAAGAGTGAAGGAATGCCGCTGGCCGCTATTGAGGCTCAACTCTGTGGAATACGAGTTGTAGCACCTGATGTAGGGTCGCTCGCGGAAGTTTTGCCCAACGGAGTCATCGTTGAGAGAAGTGTTCAAGCGTTTTGCAAAGGCATAGATCAAGCATTACAGAATCCAATGAACCAGGATGAACTCGCTTGGGCTGAAAAGAATTTTTCAGTCGATAAGATGGGCGAGCGCCATGCAAAACTTTATTCCGAACTGATAAAAGGAAATTAATCATGAGAGTGGTTGTTAGCGGAGGAGCCGGTTTCATTGGTACTCCGCTGACGAATTTACTTTTAAAAAGCGGTCATGAAGTTTTAGTTATTGATACCAACTCAAAACAATTTGAAGGCAAGTGTTCTGTTGCTCAAGTTGATGTGAGATCAACCGAGGCTATTCAAGCATTGAAGAATTTTGGCGCAGAGAGTTTTATTCACTTGGTAGCGCAGAAGGATGTCATGACATCTGTGACAAACCCTCTCTTAGATATTGATATTAATGTTCGAGCATCAGTTGCACTCTTTGAAGCGGCGATCGATTCTGGAGTGCAAAGCATAGTTTTCGCCTCATCGGGTGGAGCGATTTACTCCGATCAAGCACCCTTGCCAGCAAATGAAAATTCTGAGATAAAACCAAAGTCTCCTTATGGAATATCTAAATTAGCAACTGAGCAGTACTTACACGCGATGGGGATAGAACGCCAAGTGCGAACTATCTCGATGCGGATGTCTAATGCATTCGGACCAGGCGATCAGGTTGCAGGAGTTATTGGAAAGATGAGCACTCTGTTACTGCAAAACAAATCTGTCACTATCTATGGAGATGGAAGCACAACACGAGATTTCATTTATGTCGATGATGTGGCGCGGGCTTTCGCTGCTGCACTTTCCAGTAATTTTTCTGGTTCGGTGAATATCTCTAGTAACACACAGATCTCATTACTAGATTTGTATCGAGAAATTGCCGAGATTATTGGAAGTGAATTAAAGCCGGTGTTCCAGCCGGCTCGTTCCGGAGAGATCGAGCGGAGTCAATTGGATAATCAATTGGCAGAGAAAGTGCTCAATTGGAAACCCGAAATCTCACTGCAAGAAGGAATAACTCGCTGCATCCACGCTTGGCGCTAGAAAGTTAATGTGGGAATTTGAGAAATCTCATGATGAGAAAGTAGGAGCATAGCTCTTTCGTCCCTTAGCAACATATCTTGGATCAATTTTTGGGAATCCAGATCAACTGATTCTAAAGGTTCATCCAAAATGAGCAATGGAACGTTTGTTAAGAAACGTCTGGATAGTGCGATGCGCTTGATTTCCCCTCCAGAGAAATCAATTCCAATATTTTGGTCGATATTCTCAACTTGGTTTAATAATTCACTGAGTCCTATTTTTTGAAGAAGTGCAATCGCTGATTCTCGGTTGAGGCTTTGATCGCCAATGCGAAGGTTTTCCAGAAGCGAAGTGGCAAAAATATAGGGATCTTGCGGCTCATAACTGACCAATTGATAAGGATCCGCGATATCTCTTACTTCTATTCCATCGAAGGCAATAGATCCGGTATATGGAACTAATCCGGCAATTGCTAATCCAATGCTCGATTTGCCGCTACCGCTTTCGCTTGAAAGAAGTAATTTTTCGCCAGCGCGAAGAGTGAAAGAAATTGGAACTGTTGGAACAAGACCGTTGCCCCAACTTACTTGTAGATTCTTAACTTCAAGAAGTGAGAATTCCTTTTTCTTTATCACCGCACTCATCGACTCGTTAGCTGAATTGATGATTTGATCGATGTGTTGATGTGCAATTCGACCTTGAGCATAGGCGAGCGCTGTTGAAGGCAAGGCAAATATTCCTTCAAAGATCGCAAGTGGTAACAAAATTAAGACTGCAATATTTACTCCAGCTAATTTTCCTGACTCGAAGAGCGAATCTGCTATCAGGGTCGTTCCGAGAATGGTGATAAGTGTGAGAATTTGAACGAAGAAAGTTCCAATTCCGACTCCACGGATGGAAGCATTTTCATTACGTCGTGAACTTAAGATCGGAGTGGACATGTCGGGATGAAAATTGAAAGCGCTGGATTCAAGTGCAAGATCGCAAAGTTGGGTTACATGTTCAGCAATTTCGACATCAGATCTATATGCGTTGTTGAGGCTCTGTATTGCCATTTTCCATGAAATCAAGGGGATGAGAGATAAGCCAACGAGCGTTGTGGCAATTGCAATCAGCGCTGCACGCGGAGCCAACCAGTACAGGATGCCGATACCAGCTAGAGAGCTCATTAGAGCCGAACTCCACGGCAGCCAACCCCTAATCCATACGTCATGTTCTCTTTCGCTCTCATTCACCACAGAATCGAGAATCTTCCCTCGGTAAAGTGGTGATGGTGTCATCGCTTCGAGTGCTCGAAAGAGAGCGCTACGTCGCTTGGTTAATTGATTGAATAGGGCATCGTGGGAGATCACACGCTCGAGGTAACGCAGGGCCGCTCGACCTAGAGCAAAGAAGCGAACCATTACTACCGCGACTTCGAGTGTCAGAATTGGTGGTCGAGTCGATGCGGTAGAAATTAACCACGCGCTGGTCGCCAACAGTGAAACACCAAAGGCTAGCGAAAGCCCTCCAAAGAGTGCTCCCAGGATCCCTTGCCAATTAATAAGCGATACCCGTCGTTTAATCATTGCATCCCCGACGAGAATTCGAGTTGGCGACCATCCTGGGAAAGAGGTCGGTGGGTTATGACAACTACAGTCTGACCAGATTGGTTAACTTGTTTAAGGAGTTGCATTACTCGATCTGCATTGGTCTGGTCGAGTGCAGAGAGTGGCTCGTCTAACAGCAAAAGAGATGCGGATGAAAGCAAGGCGCGAACGAGTGCAATGCGTCGAGCCTCACCACCAGATATTCCTTTTGTGACGAATCCAAGATCGTGATCCAATTTCAGATCAAGATTTAGTTGCTCAAATAATTCGGTAATTTCTCGATCCGATATATTTCGACCAAGAGATATATTTTCACGAATTGAAGTATCAAAAAAACGAGCGTTCTGAGGGACCCAAGCAATCTGACTTCGAAGTGAATCTAAGGTATAAGTTTGAATGGGTAAATCATTGATAAGTATTGATCCTGAGGCAGGCTCAATAAAACGGAGCAGTAGATGTGCAAAAGTAGTTTTTCCAACCCCAGAACGACCCATAATCGATAGAAACTCACCACTGCGAATAGATAGATCTGGGATAGAGAGATGTGGTCGGTCCGGATATTTGACTTGAACGTTGCTAAAAGCAATGGAATCAATTTTTTCTAAGATAACTTTCCCTTCACTCGGCGAAGGTTCGTTAATGATGTCTAAGAGAGTTGAAGCCGCCGTAACACCATCCACGGAAGAGTGAAAGTGAGCTCCAACCATCCTTAACGGCCAGTAAACATCGGGAGCCAAGATTAAAATTAAAAGACCCGTCTTTAGATCAATGTTGCCGCTAACAAGACGTAGCCCAATTGAAACTGCAATGAGTGCAACAGATAGCGTCGCAATAATTTCCAAGGCGAGCGAAGATAAGAATGAGATGCGTAAGGTTTTCATAGTCTCAATTCGGTAAGCCTCGCCACTTGCTTCAATACGTTCCTCCTGATCCTTTGATCGACCAAAAGTTTTTAGAGTCAATAAGCCTGAGACAACATCAAGGAAGTGACCCGAGAGGATAGATAGGCGCTGCCATCTTTTTTCAACGGCGCTCTGAGTGAATCGTCCGATCAGTGCTCCGAAGAGTGGAATGAGGGGCAAGGTGAATAAGACAATAAATCCTGAGACCTTATCGTTTAGGAATATGGTGACTGCGAGAACCGGCGGGACACTCAATGCGATGAATAGTTGAGGTAAGAATTTAGAAAAATATGGATCAAGCGAGTTAATTCCGCGGGTCAGAACGAGTGAAATATTTGCAGTTCCAAAACGTGCAACTAGCCTGGCACCATTTTTATTAATTTGTTGCATAGCTTTTTCACGTAATTGTGATCGTATTGCAATTCCAATTCGAGCGGATGTTTGTTCGTAAATGAGAGCTAACAGCGACTTGGTTCCCATGACAAAAATGAGAGAGTAAATTTCGTGCTTTAACGATTTTGAGTGATTAAGAAAAATATCGGTGACGAGCGATGTTATGACGTAGGCTTGCAAAAGAGTAAGTACGGTGTTTAAGAAAGCCAGTATGGCCGATACCAGTAGATAACCACGGCTACTCCGTGAAAAACGAAGTAGCCGTGGATCAAGAAACTTCACGAATGAATTGTGTCTAACGAACCCTTTTCAGCATCCACAATTTGTGCCGAACTCACTCGTTTTCTGAAAACCCAGTACGTCCAACCTTGGTAAATCAAGACTAGTGGCGTCATGATCACCGCCACCCAAGTCATGATGGTCAAGGTGTAGTGGGTGCTTGAGGCATTGGTGATAGTCAAACCTGGATCACCGTTTAGCCCTGGCATGACATTCGGGTAGAGAGCCGTGAAGAGGGTAACAACGGCTAACAGCAGTGTGGCGCTGGAGCAGATGAACGCCCAGCCTTCTCTACCTTTCATGTTTGCTCCCAGTGCAGCCAACCAAGAAATAGCTGCCAGAGCCGAGAGAGCCCAAACAATGGCCTTATCCGTCATGGCAATGCAGGTCCAAGCTAGGAATAGCACTGCAGATACGGCAGCTACGGCTCCGAGTTTGAACACGATGCGGTTGGCGCGATCCCGGATTTCTCCGGCAGTTTTTAGCGCTAAAAAGATTGCACCGTGAGTAGTAAAGAGCGTAAGGGTTACGACTCCACCTAAGAGTGCGTATGGGTTAAGCAAGTTAAAGAATCCACCGTTGTAGTGAATAACTCCGGCAGAGTCTCTAACCATCGGAACCCCACGAACAATATTTGCGAAGGCCACTCCCCATAGCAGAGCTGGAATAGCGCTGGAGATCATGATTGCTAGATCCCATTTCCCACGCCACGATGGACGTCCGTATTTGCTTCGGTACTCGAAAGAGACTCCACGGACAATCAGTGAAACCAGAATCAAGAAAAGTGGAAGATAAAACCCGCTAAATAGCGCGGCATACCACTCCGGGAATGCGGCAAATGTTGCTCCACCTGCAACTAGTAGCCAAACTTCATTGCCATCCCAGACTGGTCCTAGTGTGGTGAGAATCGCTCTTCTTTCAGCTTCATTCTTACCGATAGTTCGAATCAGAATTCCGACGCCAAAATCGAAACCTTCTAAAACAAAATATCCAACCCAAAGCACTGTGATGAGGACAAACCATAGAGTTTGTAAAGTCATGTCGATCTCCTTCCTAGTAGGCCATCACCAGAGAGCGATTTTCATCGCCTCCGATTTCAACGTCTGGATGATTCTCAATAGGTTCCGGACCAACTTTGATTGCGCGGAACATTAAACCGAATTCGATAACTGCCAGAATTCCGTAGAGGACTGTGAAAGCGATCATTGTGAATGCAACTTGACCTGCCCCGACTGTTGGGCTTACCCCATCCGAAGTCTTAATCAAGCCGAATACAGCCCAGGGTTGCCTTGCAGTTTCGGTGAAGATCCAACCTAAGGAGTTGGCCAGAATTGGTAGGAAAGGCATTGAGAGCATTGCTGGTAGGAACCATTTACCTCGAGGGAATCCGCCTCTGCGCATTCTCCAGAGAGTGAGAAGTGCGAAGAGGGCTCCTAAGGCACCAAAGCCAATCATCAATCTGAATGACCAATAAGCCAATGGAATATTTGGAGTGTAGTTTCCAGCACCGTACTTTTTGTCATATTGCTGTTCCAAATTATTAATGCCCTGTACAACTCCATCCGGGTTACCTGTTGAGAGCAAGGAGAGCACGGAAGGTAGATCAATTTGAAAAACTGGTTTTGATTGATCAAGCGTTCCAATTGTTAAGAGTGAAAACGGCGCGTTTGATGTCGTGTCGTACAAAGCCTCTGCCGCTGCCATTTTCATTGGTTGTTGTTCGGTCATTACTCGAGAGGTGTAATCACCACTAAAAAATACGCCCACAAATGCGATCAGAACGGTAATTGAACCCATTTTCAGGATTGGCCGTGCCATTTCTCGATCTTTATTCTTGATCATCAACCATGCCGCGATACCAGCGATAAATGCACCTGCAGTGAAGAATGCAGCAGGAATGGTATGAAAAAATGATGCGAGCGCTGTATTTTGCGTAAGCACTCGAAGAATATCGTTAAGTTCTGCCCGACCCGTTTCCGCATTAACTGAGTAACCAACAGGATGCTGCATCCAGGCATTTGCTGCCAGGATGAAATATGCCGATAGTAAGGTCCCAGTTGCAGCTGCCCAGATGGAAGCCAAATGAATTTTCTTAGGCAACCTATCCCAACCAAAAATCCATATTCCTAGGAATGTGCTCTCCAAGAAAAAGGCGAGTAGTCCTTCCATGGCAAGCGGTGCGCCAAAAATATCTCCGACGAACCGAGAGTAAGAAGACCAGTTCATTCCAAACTGGAACTCTTGCACAATGCCAGTAACAACTCCCATGGCAAAATTTATGAGAAAGAGTTTTCCAAAAAATTTAGTCGCGCGAAGGTAATGCAATTTTCCAGTTCGATACCAGGCTGTTTGCATACCGGCGACAAGAAATCCGGTACCAATCGTGATTGGTACAAAGATGAAGTGATAAACGGTCGTTATGGCAAATTGCCATCTAGCCAGATCTAGATTCATACGGCTCTCCCTAGCAAAGTTTCTTCTTTGCTTAATTTTCCTCCTCATTGAAACCAGTGAGGAATGATTTGGGGGTGGGCTAAGCCACAGTCGA
>CAYFKL010000072.1:0-7178 GCA_964343565.1 uncultured Actinomycetes bacterium | reverse complement strand
GGAGATAGGTTGCAGCCATTGTTCAACTTTTTCGGACTGTTGTTGATGCACAAATAGTCCAATTACCAATCCAGCAACGGTTCCATGGATACCAGCAAAAACCAGAAAATACCAAGCGAGTAAACCGGGTAAAACTATGAAAATTGATTTTCGTAGAAGGTAAGCAGCAAAGAAGAAAAATATGGCAATAAAAATACCTATCCAATTGATCTGACTTGAAAAAAAGATTGCAATAATCAAAATTGCACCAAGATCATCAGCGATAGCTAAAGAGAGTAGAAATCCACGAAGAGCAGAGGGGAGCGCCCTGCCAAATATAGCCAAAATGGCTAAGCAAAACGGCAAATCAGTTGCCGTTGGAATCGCCCAACCAGCTTTTGAACCGCCTAACGAAACATAAATTAGGGCTGGCACCAACATGCCGCTTGCTGCTGCAGTGATAGGTACCGCGGCAGTTTGAATTGAATTCAGCGAACCAATAGTAAATTCTCGTCTCAATTCGGCTCCGGCAACTGCGAAAAAAATTGCCATGAGGAAATCACCAATAAATTCCTGAATGGTGAAGTGCAGAGCAAATACTGAAAATTCGGTTTCTAATATTTTTAGAAAATTAGGAGCAAATGAAGAATTTGCGAGAAGCAGTGAGCAGATTGCAGCAACAAAAATAATTAATCCACCAATTGTTTCTCGATTGAGAAACTTCTGATCGTGAGCTGCCTCGGCGGGATCTGGTGTGGAGAAAATCTCTGCCATTAATCCTCGCTAGGTGCAGTCGAAATTCCCTCAGCAATGAGTTTCATTACATTTGGATCTGCAAGTGTGGTTGCATCTCCAACGGCTCTATTTTCAGCCACATCTCTGAGTAGCCGTCGCATAATTTTCCCACTCCGGGTTTTTGGTAATTCTTGAACCACAAGGATTTGCCTTGGCCTAGCAATAGGACCGATCTCTTTTCCGACATGTGCTCGAAGTTCCTTGACCAATTGATCGCCATTTGCCCCTTCAACACCACCGCGCAGAATTACGAAAGCAACAATTCCTTGCCCTGTCATATTGTCATTTGCTCCAACAACGGCAGCCTCTGCTACTTGTGGATGGGAAACTAGAGCGGATTCAACTTCAGTGGTGGAAATGCGGTGACCGGAAACATTCATCACATCATCTACTCGACCAAGCAGCCAAATAGCACCATCTCTATCTAATTTGGCACCATCGCCAGCGAAGTAAAGCCCTTGAAAACGTGACCAGTAGGTCTCTTTGTAACGAGTGGGCTCTCCCCAAATTCCACGAAGCATGGATGGCCAAGGTTTATCCAAAACTAGATAACCACCGCTTCCCAGATTAACTTCTTTCCCTTCGTCATCAACCACTTTTGCTGAGATGCCAGGGAGTGCGCCCATAGCTGAACCAGGTTTGGTTGCAGTGATGCCTGGTAATGGTGAGATCATCATGGCGCCTGTTTCAGTTTGCCACCATGTATCAACAATTGGGCAACGATTTTTTCCAATCTCTTCGCGGTACCACATCCATGCCTCAGGATTAATTGGTTCACCAACTGATCCGAGTAGTCGCAGTGAAGACAAATTGTATTTAGCGGGAATTTCATTACCCCACTTCATCCAGGTTCTAATTAAAGTTGGAGCGGTATACAAAATACTCACTTTATATTTATCGATAATCTCCCACATACGTCCTTGGTGAGGAGTATCTGGAGTACCTTCGTAAATCACCTGGGTTGCTCCATTTGCAAGAGGACCGTATGCCACGTAGGAGTGTCCGGTGACCCAACCAACATCCGCAGTACACCAGTAAACATCTGATTCTGGTTTTAAATCGAATACCGCTCTTGTAGTGAATGCGACTTGAGTGAGATAGCCGCCAGTTGTATGCAAGATTCCTTTTGGTTTTGCAGTCGTACCTGAGGTGTAAAGAATGAAGAGTGGATGTTCGCTGTCGTGCCCTACGGCTTGGTGGTTAGAGCTCTGTCGATCAACAATGTCGTGCCACCACACATCTCGACCTGATTGCCAGTGAACATCTTGACCCGTTCGTTTGACCACCAGAACTTTTTGAACATTTGTCTCACCGTTTAATGCCTCATCGACAGCTGGTTTTAACGCGCTCTTGGTACCTCTTCGATATCCACCATCCGCAGTTATCACTAACTTTGCTTCAGCATCTTGAATACGAGCCAACAATGCGTCAGCGCTAAATCCGCCGAAAACCACTGAATGAAGCGCACCTATTCGCGCACACGCCAGCATCGAAATGATTGCTTCAGGAATCATCGGTAAGTAAATGGCAACCCGGTCACCTTTGGAAATCCCAAGTTCAGTTAATGCATTCGCTGTTTGCTTCACATTTTGAAATAACTCTGAATATGTAATTGCCCGACTATCACCTGGTTCGCCTTCAAAATAGAGCGCTACCCGATCTCCAATACCAGCCTCAATATGTCGATCGAGACAATTGACGCTGATATTCAGTTCGCCACCCAAGAACCACTTTGCGAAAGGAGCTTGCCAATCTAAGACTTTGGTCCAAGGCTTCTCCCATTTCAATTCACGGGCTTGGCTCTCCCAAAATGCCAAACGGTCAGACTCCGCTCGAGCAAAAATCTCACTCTTCACATTTGCCGCGCTTGCGAATTCTGCAGGGGGTGCAAATGTTCGCGATTCGTGGGAAAGATTTTCTACAGCATCTGACATCTATGGCTCCTTGGTCGTGCAATGGCTCCAGAGTAGTCACCGATTACTGCTCCGACTAGATCCGGCCTACTCTGGAGTCATGGGTTCTACTCTGGCCGCTGGCTTAGCCGGGTTATCGGATGGTCGTGAACAACTCGTCCTTACTCAAATTGATCAGGTGTTGCGACATCAAATTCATCGAAGACACCATGACGCATTTGTGCAAAGAGCGTTACAACAGAGCGCTCAATCCCTTGCCGAATTTGGTCAGATTTCTTTTCCTGTCGCAATCGAATTGCTAAATCGAGTTTCAAAAGTGCAACTAAATACGGGTGCTCGTGGCGCGCTCGCAGAACTTCACGTGATAGCAACTTCAAACTCTGAAGTGAAAGATCGAGGAATCCCTACTCCTGATATTGATGAACAGAGAGTTCAAGCTTTTTACGAATTATTTAATGAAGCAGGTTCTAGCTTGCTGATCGCTGCAGTTATTTTAGGTGAAATTGAATCTATTCCATTATTCCAATCAGCCACGAATTTGGTGGGACTTTCGATATTTCGGGTATTACTTAAGGATCGTGGAGTTGATCCTGATGGAGTGATACAAGTTGAATCCGGATTCAAAATATTAGGACGATCAACGTATGAGTCACTCTTGAAGCAGTACCAATCAGGGACTGCAAATGGTTTAAAGCAATGGATTGAATTTGTATTACAGGCTATTTCGTTCGGTGCTCAAACAAGTCTTGATCTTGCGAATCAGATTTTGAATGACGAGAGATAAATCTGTTTATTAGAGCCCCAACTAATACACTGCCTACAGTAAAACCAGAAATAATTGTGGATTTTTTTGGAATCTTTTCAACTCTGTCGCGGATAGAAATTGGTTGTTTAAAGTGGAGCACGCTCCAACCCTTTGCTACCGCTAGCCGAAGTAATTCCAAATCCGGATTTACTGCGTAAGAGTGACCGCACAGTTCGAGCATAGGTACATCAGTAATGGAGTCGCTGTAAGCAAAAGAGTTAGCTAAGGAAATATTTTGAGCCAAGGCGTAATCTTTTATAGCTTCAGCTTTTGCTGGTCCATAAAGATACTTTTCAATCTCTCCGGTAAATTTTCCGTCAGAAAAATTCATTTTTGTAGCAAGGAAATCATCAACCTGTAGTAATTCTGCGATTGGTCCCACTATTTCGTCACTAGTGCTTGAAACAATGATTATTTTTCTTCCTGATCTGCGATGGGTCTTGAAAATATCGAGGACTTCTTTAAAGATGATCGGCTCTATTCTGGTTTGTAGAGTCTCGCGCACTATTTCTTGAACTTCAGCTCTATCCCAACCAATAACCATTTTAGATAAATGATTTCGGAGTTGCTCAGTCCGATCATGGTCCGCTGTTGAAAGTGAAAAAAGTAATTGCGAATATGCACTTGAGAGCAACGTCTTCTTGCTCATTAAGCCAGCTTTGGAAAAAGGTGTAGCAAAAGTTAGCGCTGATGAACGAGCAATAATGGTTTTATCAAGATCAAAGAAAGCGGCACCATTCATTGAGTCTCCGATTTCTGACATAAAGTGATGGTACGCCGATTCACTCGTTTTTTGGACAATTTTCTTCCACAGTCATTTCAAAAAGTAAAGGCAATCATTTTGAGTTCAAGCACTCTTCGCCCTCCGAAATTAAGAGAAATTTAGAAGGGAAATCTATGTATTCATCTCTCGCTGCGAGTTGTACGAATCTGGCTAGTGCTTGGTATGCCCCAATTGGTCGCTTCTTAGCTAGGACGATCGGACAGGCACTTACCTCTGCCCCCGTTATCAAGTTGGTAGATGTGGCGATTAACCATTTGTTAGCCCTTTGGAGCAAGTGAGTGGAATCGGCTCTTAAAGAATCGGTGCTCGTCTCCTCCCTGCTCATGGGAGCGATTGCCCTGGTGCTCTTACTGGCCCCTTTAACTTGGGCCTGTTCGCTCTAAAACGAACAAAAGTGACTCAGGCCACTTGAGAACCTGCGGGAATCACCGTTTTGAGGCGACGGCGCATTCAGGTTGGCCCGGGTTCCCCCGTAGAATTTGGGGGTTCCCGCGCCACCGAGCGCTACACCCGACCTAATGGAGGACGTATGTCCACGACCCGCCTCATCGCCGAGGGGGCCACAACTCTCACTGGCAATAACCCGGCTTATGTAATTGCCGTCTTCGTCATCGCGATTGCTGCGTTGCTCGTTGCGGTTGTTTTACGTAAGCAGGTACTTGCCGCTGACGAGGGCACCGATAACATGAAGAAGATTGCTGCTGCCGTACAAGAGGGTGCAGCTGCTTACTTAGCTCGACAATTCAAAACACTTTCAATATTTGTCGTGATTGTTTTCTTCTTACTCTTCGCGCTACCAGGTGATGGCAACGTCCGCATCGGTCGTTCAATCTTCTTCTTAGTGGGTGCAGTCTTTTCAGCACTAGTTGGATATAACGGCATGTCTCTTGCGGTCAAAGCAAACGTACGAGTTGCAGCAGCCGCGAAAGATAGTGGTGCTTCTCCAGCGATGAGGATTGCATTCCGCACCGGTGGTGTAGTTGGAATGATGACGGTAGGCCTTGGCCTGCTTGGCGCATCATTAGTGGTTTTGATCTACCGAGGGGATGCACCGGCCGTACTTGAAGGTTTTGGTTTTGGTGCAGCAATGCTCGCGATGTTTATGCGTGTAGGTGGCGGAATCTTCACCAAGGCTGCTGACGTCGGAGCAGATCTTGTCGGCAAAGTTGAACAAGGTATTCCAGAAGATGATCCACGCAATGCGGCAACCATCGCCGATAACGTAGGCGACAACGTTGGCGATTGTGCCGGTATGGCAGCCGATCTTTTCGAGTCTTACGCAGTTACTTTGGTAGCAGCTCTTATTCTCGGTAAGGCTGCGTTTGGAGAGATGGGCTTGGTATTCCCGCTCATCGTTCCAGCGATCGGTGTATTAACAGCGGTAATTGGAATTTTCATTACTAAGTTGCGCTCGACTGATAAGAGTGGAATGCAAGCAATCAATCGCTCATTCTTTATCTCCGCAATTATTAGTGCGGTTTTAGTTGGAGTAGCTACTTTTGCGTACCTGCCAGGTTCATTCAGCATGTTTAGTGGTAGTCACATTGATTCAATGTCGAACCCACGAACTGTTGCATTCGTTGCAGTACTCATCGGAATCGTGCTTGCTGCAGCAATTCAATTATTGACTGGTCACTTCACTGAAACGAATCGACGCCCAGTAAATGACGTTGCTTCTTCTTCGCTCACCGGACCGGCTACCGTCATTTTGGCAGGTATATCAGTCGGATTTGAATCCGCTGTTTACTCTGCAATTTTGATTGCTGCGGCTGTCTTTGGAGCATTCTTGCTCGGTAGCGGAAGTATCGTGCTTTCACTATTCGCAGTTGCTCTTGCAGGATGTGGCTTGCTAACCACAGTCGGCGTCATCGTTGCTATGGATACTTTCGGACCAATTTCAGACAATGCGCAAGGCATTGCTGAAATGTCTGGTGATGTTCACGGCGAAGGTGCACAAGTACTCACTTCGCTTGATGCGGTTGGAAACACAACAAAGGCAATCACCAAAGGTATTGCCATCGCAACCGCAGTGCTCGCTGCAACGGCCCTCTTTGGATCGTTCACGGATGCTATTAAGAAGGCAGTTGTTGATTCAGGCGTGGACACAAAGGGACTTACTGAACAATTCAGTGGAATCCTCAACGTTGCAGACCCACGCAATCTGGTCGGCTTGATCATTGGCGCTGCCGTGGTCTTCCTATTCTCTGGATTAGCAATCAACGCAGTTTCACGCGCTGCTGGTGCGGTTGTGGTTGAAGTTCGTAATCAATTTGCAACCAGACCAGGCATCATGCAAGGAACTGAATTGCCTGAGTACGGTCGGGTAGTTGATATCTGCACACGCGATTCACTCCGTGAATTAGCAACTCCCGGACTCTTGGCTGTTATGGCTCCAATTGCCGTTGGCTTTGGTCTTGGAGTTGGAGCGCTCGGCGCATATCTTGCAGGTGCCATTGGTACCGGAACCTTGATGGCAGTCTTCTTAGCTAACTCTGGTGGTGCTTGGGATAACGCCAAGAAGATGGTTGAAGAAGGTCACCATGGCGGCAAGGGATCTGACGCACATGCTGCAACGGTTATTGGAGACACAGTTGGTGATCCATTCAAGGATACTGCTGGCCCTGCAATCAATCCGCTGATCAAGGTGATGAACTTAGTCGCACTTTTGATCACTCCTGCGATCATCTCCTTCACACTTGGAACTTCAGCAAATAGCGGTGTTCGCATTGCGATTTCATTAGTTGCAGTGTTAGTCATTGTTGGATCCCTGATTCAGAATCGACGCAAGTCAACAAAAATCGGGTAACGATGCAAGTTCGAAAGGGTGGGGAATCTCCAGTAGATTCCCCACCCTTTACTTTTACTGAGTTTGCTCCTGGAAAGTTCGTTTACTTTGATGGTG
>CAYFKL010000071.1:3248-7209 GCA_964343565.1 uncultured Actinomycetes bacterium | reverse complement strand
GGTGGAGTCCCTCGCCGATGTTCGCCACCCGATCCGCATTGAATAGCGCCATAAGGCGGGACTCGAACCTCAATCGCCTTACCCGGAGCAATACGGGCTAACCGCTTCAGGCTCTGTTGGACTTGAGCCAAAATCTGAGGATCAATCGACATGAGGCAAGGTTAGCCTCGCACATTTCCGCAAGTGAAGGCACCATTGGGTAATGCCACTGCTCTCCACCAAACAGTATGACCAACTCATGGGTTGGGTACTCAAGACTCTCACTCGATGGCATAAACGAGTAGTCAGAATTAGTCGGGGCAAATTAGGCAAGAAGTTTCCCGGAGGTGCACCGGTAGTTTGGTTAACGATTCCCGGAAGGCGCAGTGGTTTGCCACGAACCGTTCCTTTGCTAGGTGCAGAAGAGAGTGATGGAAGTTGGGTAGTGGCGGGATCTGCCGGAGGCAGTTCAACTCCTCCACTCTGGGCACTCAATGCAATTTATGCTTCGGAACAAGCATTGGCCGATTGTTGGTTAGAACTCGATAAGCAGAAATTTAGAGTGAGAGTCATTCAACTCACTGATGAAAGTGAACGAGTAGCGGCATATGAAAAATTGATTGGTAAGTGGAAATTCTTTAGGTCGTATGCCAAGAGAGCCGGACGCGTCATCCCCGTCTTTCGATTAAAAATAGAAAGTAATACGAGTTTATAAAATTCTTCCGGCTTGATAATTCAAAGCGTTGGGATATTTCTTCCGCAAGATGTCTACTTCTTTAACTATTGAATTAATTTGAGATTGGGAATCTCCAGCAAATTCAATTGGTTTAGCGATAAGCGCTTCTAGTTCAGATTTGGTTAGTGGAATTCGATTATCGTCAGCGAGCCGATCTAATAGATCGTTTCTATTTGAACCGTTTCGCAGATCTAGTGCAGTTGCAACCGCATGCTCCTTGATTGCTTCGTGGGCGCTCTCTCTGCCTGCACCCTGTTTCACCGCGGCCATCAATATTTTGGTAGAAGCTAAGAATGGCAAGAATCTTTCGATCTCTCGTTCGATAACAGCTGGGAAGGCTCCGAATTCGTTAAGAACGGTGAGGGTGGTTTCCAAAATCGCATCAATGGTGTGGAATGCGTCGGCGAGCGCAACTCTTCTCACCACCGAACAAGAGACATCGCCCTCATTCCATTGATCACCTGATATTTCCGCGATCATCTGAGCGAAACCTCGAAGCACCACCGTTAAACCATTAATGCGCTCGCACGAGCGAGTATTCATTTTGTGTGGCATTGCAGAAGAACCAACTTGTCCTTCCGCAAAACCTTCGGTAACCAATTCTGCACCAGCCATCAATCGAATCGAGGTGGCAAGCGAACTTGGACCTGCGGCTAATTGCACAAGGCAGGAGAGTGCTTCGTAATCCAGTGATCTTGGATAAACCTGACCAACGGCAGCAAGAGTGCGCTCAAATCCCAAGTGCTTGGCTATCAGAGTTTCAAGTTGGAGAACTTTACTTTGATCACCTTCAAAAAGATCGAGCACATCTTGAGCAGTTCCAACTGGTCCTTTGATGCCTCGCATGGGGTAGCGGGATAAGAAGGACTCCACGCGCTCAAACGCCAACAGAATCTCTTGGGCAGCGTTAGCGAATCTTTTTCCAAGAGTGGTGATCTGGGCGGGAACATTATGTGAGCGACCAGCAATTGGTTGATCCTGATATCTAACTGCTAATTGAGCTAAAACATGTAAGAGTGAGACGGTTCGATCTCGAACTAACTCAAGTGAATTCTTGATTTGTAACTGTTCAACATTTTCCGTGATATCACGACTTGTTAATCCAAGGTGAATAAATTGGTGGCCTGCTAACGAATTAAACTCTTCGATTCGGGCTTTCACATCATGACGAGTTATTCGCTCGCGTGCGTTTATGGAATCTAAATCAATTGTGTTCTTAACTTTTTCATAGGCTGCGATGGCATCGCTTGGGATAGCAACTCCAAGTGATTGTTGGGCTTTCATGACCGCGATCCACAATTCGCGTTCCAGCAGTACTTTGGATTGAGGTGTCCAGATCGCCTTCATGGCGGCCGAACTGTATCGATCTGCAATCAGACTCATGAACCCTCCTCTAACCTAGCGCTGCCATTAATTTTGCTTTTACACCTGGCCACTCTTCACCAATAACAGAGTAATAGACGGAATCGCGAGCGCTGCCATCTCGTCTGATTTGTTGATGTCGCAGGACGCCTTCGCGGAGAGCACCTAATCGTTCGATGGCTCTTTGTGAACGTTCATTGAGAATATCCGTTTTGAATTGAACTCGATCATAATTTCGTGCTTCGAAGGCTTCACTCATTAATAGCAATTTGCACTCGGTATTAACGGCTGTTCTCCAAAATGCTCGAGCGTAGTAAGTCCAACCAATTTCAACTTGTCGTTGGGCTGGGATCTCAGCGAGATAGGAAGTGGAGCCAATGCATTCTCCGCCAACAATCACTGCAAATGGATCGCGCTCGCCCGCATCGCGTGAGATGAGGGCAACCGTGATGAGTTGTCGCATTTCATCCAAGGTTTTAGGTGGATAACTCGGTAGGAATTGCCAAACCTCGTCATCGTTTCCAACATTTTCAAAGAGAGATTCAGCGTGTGCGAGGGTGAGTGGTTCTAACCGGACGTGTTTTCCCACCAGCACTGTCATGAGATCAGGTCACGCACCGAAATAGTTTGAGTCCGACCTGGACCAACACCAATTGCGCTCATGGGGGCTCCGGAAATCTCTTCTAAGAAGCGAACATAACTTTGAGCATTCTTAGGCAGATCAGAGAATTCTGCTGCTGTGGAGATATCTTCTTTCCATCCCGGGAGATACTCATAAATTGGTTTGGCATGATGGAAATCAGATTGGTTGCTGGGAACTTCTTCAACTCGTTGGCCATCAATTTCATAGGCCACGCAAACTGGAATCTTTTCCCAACCGGTTAACACATCTAATTTGGTGAGGAAGAAATCAGTTAATCCATTAATGCGGGTTGCGTAACGCGCGATCGGAGCATCGAACCATCCGCAACGTCGATTTCTTCCGGTGGTAACACCAACCTCACCGCCAATTCGACGCAGCGCTTCGCCATCTTCGTCAAAGAGTTCGGTGGGGAATGGACCAGAACCAACTCTGGTGGTGTATGCCTTCAAAATTCCAATGACTCGCGTGATTTTTGTTGGGCCAATTCCGGAACCGGTTGAGGCACCACCAGCAGTTGGATTACTCGATGTTACGAATGGATAAGTGCCGTGATCGACATCGAGAAGAGTTCCTTGTGAACCTTCAAGCAACACAACTTTTCCTGCCTGCAAAGCTTGATCGAGAAGTAAAGCGGTATCGGTGACATAGGGGCGGAGGATTTCGCCATATGCCAAATACTCTTCAACAATTGCATCGACTTCTAAACCTTTTCGGTTAAAGACTTTGACCAGAATTTGATTCTTATCTCGAAGAGCACCTTCGATCTTTTGTCGCAAAATACTTGGATCAAAAAGATCCTGAACGCGAATACCAATGCGATTGATTTTGTCGGCATAAGTTGGTCCGATGCCGCGACCAGTAGTTCCAATCTTGTTATTGCCTAAGAATCGTTCGGTGACTTTATCTATAGTCCGGTGATACGGAGTTATGAGATGCGCATTCGAAGAGATAACAAGTCTTGAAGTATCTATTCCTCGTTCGTTTAACCCTTTGATCTCTTGTAACAAGACACTTGGATCAATCACAACGCCATTACCAATAACTGGGACTACCGCAGGGCTAAGAATTCCTGATGGAAGTAGGTGTAGCGCATACTTTTGATCACCAATAACTACGGTATGACCAGCGTTATTTCCACCCTGATAGCGAACGACATAATCGACTCGATCTCCGAGTAAGTCTGTGGCTTTGCCTTTGCCCTCATCGCCCCATTGGGCACCGAGTAAAACGATGGCTGGCAC
>CAYFKL010000071.1:0-3148 GCA_964343565.1 uncultured Actinomycetes bacterium | reverse complement strand
TAGAACGCAGGTCTTCACACGCGTGGACCACCCGAGCTGCCATTCCAGCCTCGGCTGCTTTGCCCCAAGCCCGCGGGTCGTATGCCTTCTTATTTCCCACTTCGCCATCGACCTTCAGCACTCCATCGTAATTTTTCATAACGTGGTCAACGATCGGTCGAGTGAATGAATATTGGGTATCGGTATCGATATTCATTTTGATTACGCCGTAGTCGAGTGATTCTCGAATCTCTGAAAGTAGAGAACCAGAGCCACCATGGAAAACTAAATCAAAAGGCTTGCTACCTGCTGGTAATCCTAATTTCTTGGCAACCGCATCTTGAAGGGTTTGCAAGATTTTTGGTTGCAACACGACATTGCCTGGCTTATATACGCCATGCACATTTCCAAATGTTGCAGCCACCATGTAACGAGCAGATGGATCGTTACCAAGGGTCTCTAAAGTCATCAATGCATCTTCGGGAGTTGAATAGAGTTTGGCATCATGTTTTGCTTCGATGCCATCTTCCTCACCACCAACAACTCCAATTTCAATTTCTAAAATCGTTTTTGCTGCTTTTGATTTCGCCAACATCTCTTCAGCGATCTTCATATTCTCTGGCATTGAGACTGCTGAGCCATCCCACATATGTGAGTTGAAGAGTGGTTTTTCACCTCGTTGAATTCTTTCTGCACCAAGAGCGAGCAGAGGTCGCATAAACCCATCGAGTTTTTCTGCTGGGCAGTGATCGGTATGAAGTGCAATATTGACGTTGTAATTCTTCGCGACAATGTGTGCATACTCTGCGAGCGCAACCGCGCCATCAACCATGTTCTTAATTGTTGAACCAGAGAGATACTCCGCTCCACCCCAGGAAATTTGCACGATGCCATCAGATTCAGCTTCGGCGAATCCTCTAATTGCAGCAATCAGAGTCTGTGAGGAACTCACATTGATCGCTGGATAGGCAAAGGCTCCTGCTTTTGCTCGATCGAGCATGGCGGCATAGGTCTCGGGTGATGCAATCGGCATAGTGACACCTTCTGTGGGCATTAATTCGAAGTGAAGAGATCGACGCTGATCTTGTCTAATCTCATCATAAAAAGCGCCTACTTCTCATCTTTCTCGGCAGTTTGCGAAGTAGGGTTTCTCTCTATGAATCCATTAAGCGCCAACTCGATTATCGAGTCCCTCGGACTGGCTGGAGTGCTGATTGTGCTCTTCTTAGAAACGGGGTTGCTCATCGGATTGGTCTTACCTGGTGATTCTCTGCTCTTTGTTGCCGGAGTGGCTGCCTCTGGATCGGCTCTGAAGGCTGCTGGGGTGCAGTTAGATCTTCGTGCATTGCTCATCGGGGCGCCGATTGCAGCCATCATCGGCAGCGAAGTGGGACGGAATTTTGGTGCTCGATTTGGTCGACCGCTCTTCGATCGGCCTGAAGGACGGGTTTTCTCTCGAGCAAAAGTGGAGCGAGCAGAAAAATTTCTAGCACGTTATGGCTACGCAAAAGCTCTTTTACTTGCTCGATTCATTCCGGTTGTGCGGACTTTAATTAATCCACTTGCTGGAATTGTGCAGATGCCAAAGAGAATCTTTACAAAATGGAACATTGTTGGCGCAATCATTTGGACTGAATCAGTGATTTTGATCGGGTATGTGCTCGGTGAAAAACTAAAAGGATCAGTAGATAAATATCTCTTACCTATCGTTGGAATGATTATCGTGATTAGTTTTCTTCCAATAATTTTTAGTTACCTAAAAGAACGAAAGAATTAATCTAAACCTAAATCACTTAACTGATAGGCCGCGATATAAGGCAAACCTGCGGCTTCGATTGCGGCAGCGGCTCCGCGTTCCACGATAACTGCAACGCCAACAACTATCGCACCTGCTTCTTTCAATGCTTCAACCGCTGTTAAGACTGAACCACCGGTTGTAGAAGTATCTTCAACTGCTAAGACTCTTCGACCGGCAACATCTGGCCCTTCAATTCGACGTTGTAATCCGTGAGCCTTCTCTGCTTTACGAACCACAAAAGCATCCAATCGCTTTCCTCGTTTCGCTGCGGCATGCAACATCGCGGTTGCAACTGGATCGGCACCAAGGGTTAACCCACCGACCGCTTCATAGGAAAGGTGAGATGTTGCATCCAGCATCACTTCACCAACTAAGGGTGCTGCTTCACTATCTAAAGTGACTCGTCGCAGATCCACGTAGTAATTCGCTTCACGACCACTGGAGAGAATGACCTTGCCGTGCACAACGGCCTTCGATTTGATGTTAGCCAACAACTCACTCTTTGGATTCGACATAGAGATAACTCTAGAGTGAAAGGGTGCAGGTTCGAATTTATGGAGTAAGCCAGCATCCGCTAGTGGATCTCGTGGTGAGCGCTCTGCCCGAAGCGGCTCTTGATCTGAGGGATCACTCGATGCCCATTTGGATCGGAGCGGCTGGCACCCTCACTTCGCAACTTCCCGCACTTGGTGCTGCACGAAGAGCCAGCGGATTGCCACACATCGGTTATCTGCTCATTGATGGGGATTTTCCAAGGGTGGGCGAACTGGATTGGCCAGATCGACCAGTGGCATACCTGGCAACATCGCAGGCTTATCAAACTCATGCTCGTGCAGCAGCGGATCGCGGATGGCGTGTGATTGAGTCGATTGAGCAATTGCCTCTGCATCTCTAGGACATTTTCGTAACCAGAGATACGCTCAGAAATATGTCCGCCTTAAAGCCTGGCTTGGTCCCACGTCTGACTCCACTCGGAACCACAATATTTACAACTTATTCAACGATTGCAGCAGAAACCGGTGCTATCAATCTTGGACAGGGATTTCCAGATACTGATGGACCCGAATGGATTCGAGAAGCAGTAACGCGAGCAATGGCTGAAGGCAAAGGCAACCAATACCCACTGGGACCGGGAGTCATCGAACTTCGTCAAGCAATTGCTGGTCATCAAAAGCGTTATTACGGAATGGATTTAGATCCAACAACAGAGGTATTGGTAACTGCCGGAGCAACTGAAGCGCTCACTGCAGCAATCATCGGATTGATTGATACCGATGATGAAGTAATTGTCTTTGAGCCGTATTACGACTCTTACCGAGCAGCAACGTGGATGGCACGAGGCAAAGTCGTTGCATTAACAATGCAAGCGCC
>CAYFKL010000070.1:0-7256 GCA_964343565.1 uncultured Actinomycetes bacterium | reverse complement strand
TACGACCCTTCAGAATCGAAGATGCCGAAGAATTCCATGAAGCGGTGATCCAAAGTGAAGCACATTTGACTGGCTTCATGAGTTGGGCGCATGCTTCCGCTACGGCCGGGCTCGATGCGCAGCGAGAACGCATGTCAACGTGGATCACTCACTTTGAGCAAGGGCCGGAGTGGCATTTCGGCCTCTTCGAAAACCAGAGATTCTTGGGTGTCGTGGGAATTCACGATCGAGTAGGACCTGAATCTCTGGAAATTGGTTATTGGGTCCGATTTGGAGAAACCGGAAAAGGCTACGCCACGCTTCTCACTCGATTTGCGATCGACTATGCCTTTTCCAATCATCCAAATATCTCTTCAATTGTCATAAAACACGATGAAGCTAATCTGAGGAGTAGAAGAATCCCAGAAAAATTGAAATTCACACTTGTTGAAAAAAGTCCGCGGGAAATTGAAGCAAAGTTAGAAAGTGGAATAACTTGTACATGGAAACTGAACCGAACCGAATGGAATTAAGCGGACAGAATTAGCGAAAAGGCTAGAATCAGAATTCCGAACCCAGAGATCAAAGTGAGAACTTTACGAGCCTTTTCTGAATTAAGAGCCTGTGCGCTTCTGACTATCACCGTGGTGAGAGTGCCAGCCCAGAAAAAAGAAACACAAGATTGAACTACTCCAAGAATCAAAATCCCTTTAATGATTGGGTAATTCTCCGGAATGAATCTTGGATAGAAGGCAATACTAAAGATTGCTGCTTTCACATTTGTCATATTGGTGAAGTAGCCAACTCGAAAGGCAGCCGATGGTCGTTGAACGGAAAAATTGCCAGTACTGAATAGCAAAGAACCTGGTTTTCGAGCCTGAAGGATGGTGGTTATGGACAGATATAACAGATATAGGGCTCCCACCCACTTTAAAGAAAGGTAAGCAATCTTCGATTGAGCAAAGATAGTCGAAACTCCCACAGCTGATAGGAGCGCCCACGTTAATAATCCAGCAACAGTTCCTAAAGCAGATATTAGGGCGATCCGCTTTCCGCCAAGAATGGCTTGGCGTAACAACATTGCCGTACCCTGACCTGGAACCATAGCCAGCAAGAGGGCAGTAATAGCAAAAGTTGGGAGGCCTTCCAGCATGAATACCTCCATCCCTCACCGAGCAAGACAAATCTATACGATTCAACGAACTGGAATTGTCGCCAATTTAGTAATTGACCAGTCGGGATTCACCGCAATCAATGGTAAGTCCAGAAAACTATCAACTCGTTTAGATCGATTGCTTTTTCATTATCTTCGTTCACAATCAGATGTAATTTTGATTGGCGCAAATACAGCTCGCAGTGAACCGTACGCGAATCATCAAATTCCTGTTGCAGTTTTGACTAAATCTGAAAACTTTCCGGAATCATTCTTTACTGGGCTTCCGCCCATCATTCTAAAAGATCTAGACCTGGAAGGCGCACTCGCTTCACTTCGAGCACAAGGATACAAGGTCATCCTCTGTGAAGGTGGTACGAATCTTTTGTATCAGCTTTTAGACAATAATTTGATCGATGTTTTCTTTCTAACTATCAATATGAGGGCCCAAGGCGATAGCAAAAAGTTTGATGTAAAAAAACTTTCCCACAACTTGGATTTGGTTGATGAATGTCAAGATCCAGACGGGAACTTTTACCAGAGATTCGAAGGTAGAATCACCAAGTGATCGCAACAACCTTGATTGGTCTTTTTTATGGATTTGTCATGGCAGCGACCGTGGGTCCAATTTGGATTTTTGGCTTCAGAACCGGAGTAAATTTTGGTTTCAAGCCGGCAATCGGTGTTGGCGTTGGGGCTGCAATCGTCGACACCATCTATTCTTTTTTGGGAGCACTTGGTGCGGCAGCACTTTTGACTAATGCCGGAACACAGAGATTTATCAGCCTGGTCGGCGCAATCATTGTTGGATGGTTGGGTGTCAGAACTTTGATTTCGCATAGAAAACCGGTTGACGTAAGTGGTGCCGAATTGAATCTGCCTGCTGGCGACACTTTTCAAAAAACTTTAAAGATTTCCTTGATTGCCACCGCGACAAATCCTTTAACAATTCTGGGATGGGTTGCGATTCTTACAGCGACCGGAAATATCGCTTCTGACATCTCTCTAAAATTAACGTTCGCCATATCAATTGGTTTGGGTTCGCTATTCGCTTTTCTTATCGTCAGCCTTCTGGCTTCTAAAATTGGAAACCGATTAACACCTTCCTGGTTACGAAGAATTGATTTAATCAGCGCGATAGCATTTTTTGGATTCGCCATTGCGCTAGCAATCAAGGGCGTGAAATGATTTTCAGCCATGGAAATTGAAAAAGTTCAGCGGAGCGAAGCCGAGTGGCTCGATTTATTGGGCACTAAACGCTTTAAAGTTCTTCGTGAAGGCGCCACGGATCCTGCATTTCAAGGAGAACTTACCGATGAAGATCGGCCCGGAATCTATTACTGCGCTGGATGCGAACTTCCACTTTTCCATGCAACAACCAAATTCCATTCTGGCTGCGGATGGCCTTCTTTTTTCTCTCCTATTGACGCCAGCCACATCAGCTTAATTTCGGATAGATCTTTCGGCATGGTTCGAGTAGAAGTCAGATGCGCACAATGCCGAGGCCATCTTGGCCATGTTTTTACCGGTGAAGGATTTGCTACTCCCACTGATGAAAGATGGTGTATCAATTCATCATCTTTAGTTTTTAAACCCGCCTAATTTCCAAGAGCTAACAAACAAACTCCAAGCAGGGCTGCGGAAATTCCAAAATACTGAATGCTTTTGAGCCTCTCATGATGAAACTTTGCAGCTAACAGAATGGTTGCTATTGGATAAAGGGAACCAATAACCATGACGACCGACCACATGCCCATGTGACTTGCAATTCCCAGAAATACATTCGCACTAAAATCAAATGCCCCGATAATCCATAAGATTTTAATGTCGACGAATTTCAATCCCCCGAGTGATCGGAGATAGATTGCAACGGCTCCCATCACAGTGAATGTGGTAACCCTCATCATGGTCATCGTCATTATTGCCGATTGCTGGGAGCCTAATCCCATGAATATCTGTGCGGTTCCAAAGCCCATTCCAGCCCCCAGAGCCAACAAAACCGGTTTGAAACCTACTTCTCCTCGTATCTCTGGCCCACTAGCCAGAACACCACCAATGATTGCAATTGCGATTCCCATGATTTGCAACGAAGTTGGAACTTCTCCCCTTACTAATCCTGCAACTACTGGAAGCAAAACTCCAAATGAAGCAATAGGAGAAACAACGCCCATTGTTCCCCGGCTTAACGCGGCATAAAAGAGAATCAATCCAAGATAGCCAAAGAGCCCCGCGACTATTGCATAAAAGAGAAAACCAGTTTTTCCGAACCATTGAGAACGCCATGCACCAGTTATCAGGACTAAAGGAATTGCTATCGTCAACGAGAGAGCCTGACTTGCCGCAACTACAGGAATAACTTTTCTACTTCTAGAAAAAGTTCCACCTAGGAAATCTGAAGTTCCCCATAAAATGCTTGCCATGAGCGCAAGGAAAGGGGCCATGAGAACCCACCTTAGTCATCGAACCGATGATTTGTGGCGCGCCTGCTCATACTTGACGCCACCCTCAACTTAACCTTGGGGTGTGAGCTTGGACTTTAGCCAGATTGTGGAATCGTTGACGGCCGTCAAAAGTCGCCCTGAGATAAGACTTGACGTTGCGCCTGCTCCCGCAAAACTGGCGCCTCATGCCTTCGCGCTCACTGCAGATTTGTACACCTCATTGGACGAGAGCAGTGAAGTGGCAACTGGTCGCTTTGTGCTACTTCACGATCCAGCAGGACACGATGCCTGGGAAGGTGAGTATCGTTGTGTAACTTTTGTTCGCGCCGAACTTGAGTTCGAAATGTCAGAAGATCCCCTGCTTCCCGAAGTAGGTTGGTCGTGGCTACAAGATGCACTTTCGCAACATGGCTTGGATTACGCCGCCGCCAGCGGCACCGTCACAAGAGTTACATCTGAATCATTTGGCCAATTGGCTGATCGTGATCTGACTTCTGAAATAGAAATTCGTGCCTCATGGACCGCATTTTCGGATTTTGATTTGCATCTGAAGGCATGGTGTGACTTGCTCTCGTTTAGTGCAGGATTACCTCCGCTTCCTGATGGCGTTCAACCTCTAACTCCAAAAAGAGGAATCAATTCTCTTGCAAGATGACAAATCAGACGAACAAGAAGTAGTACTACCACTTCTTGAATTGCGAGAGCCGTTGCCAAAAGTAATTACGGATACTGCAGTGTTTAAAGAAGCAGTAAATAGAATCGCAAGTGGCACCGGACCAATCGCAATCGATGCTGAAAGAGCCAGCGGTTTTCGCTACTCCCAGAGGGCATATCTGATTCAAGTTCGTCGACAGGGCGCTGGAACTTATTTATTTGACCCGATTTCAAATTTGGACTTTGAACTATTTTTTCGCCAGACAGAAAATGAAGAATGGATTATTCACGCGAGCACACAAGACTTAACTTGTTTAAGAGAAGTGGGCATTACGCCCAACAAAATGTTTGATACCGAATTGGCTGCCAGATTACTTGGTTATCCAAAAGTCGGGCTGAGCGCTCTCGTCGAAAAGCACTTTGGCGCAACGATGGCCAAAGAACATAGCGCGGCAGACTGGTCCACACGGCCACTTCCAGAACCTTGGTTACATTACGCAGCCCTCGACGTTGAACTTCTGATCGAATTGAGGGATTTACTACATGAGGAACTCGTTAAGCAAAACCGCATTCATTGGCTCGAACAAGAGTGTGCACACATATTGAAACATTTCGCTCCAAAAGTTAAGGAAGATCCTTGGCGGCGAACTTCAGGGATTCATGGCGTTAAAGTTCCTCGTCAACTTGCAGTAGTTCGAGAACTTTGGCTCACTCGGAATCAATTGGCTAAAGAGTTGGATGTGGCTCCGGGCCGTTTACTTCCCGACTCCTCCATTATTTTTGCCGCCAGAGCCGACACGAAAACAACTTTGAAGGAAATGAGCGCGTTTCAAGGCCGTACCGCTAAAACTCACGCTACCGCCTGGAAGGAGGCCCTCAATCGGGCTAGAGAACTTCCAGACAATCAATGTCCACCGAGTAATCCTCGCTCGTCCGCTATTCCTCACCCCAAGAATTGGCCAACCAGAAACCCAATGGCCCACGCCCGTTTAACTCACGCTCGATTAGCCATATCCAAACTTGGTGAAAGTTTGGGAATTTCGAACGAGCACTTGATATCACCAGAGACATTGCGAACGATTTGCTGGTCGAAAACTTCTATTTCAGAAGACGAACTCGAGCAGAAGTACCTGGTCAGACCTTGGCAGATCTCTTTGATACTGCCAGACCTCATGACATCTCTCACGGCAACTACCCCAGTAGCAACCTCTCCGCCTGAAGCTGACTAATTACGCAACATTGGAGTTGCGTTAATGCTGAAGCTCCTCTAAGTTAGGGGTACCTAACTAGTGGAGAGCAAGCATGATTTCAACCTTGTTGATCGCCTTACGCGAAGGCTTAGAGGCTGCCCTAATCGTCGGCATTCTGGCAGGGGCACTGCATGGGGCGGGTCGATCCATCCGGCCAGTCCAAATAGGCGTGAGTGCGGCTGTTTTATCCTCGCTGCTATTCGGTGCAATCTTGTTCACAACGGCACGTGAATTACCTAGCGCAGCTGAAGAGGCATTCGTGGGAATTGCTTCATTGCTGGCCGTTGGCCTAGTTACCTGGATGGTGTTCTGGATGCGAAATAACGCTCGAACCCTCAAAAGCGACCTTTCTCAAAGACTAAATCTTGCGATCAGCCCCTTTGCAGTTGCCGCCATCGCTTTCTTTTCAGTCATTCGAGAAGGAATTGAGACCTCACTCTTTATTTTCTCAACTTTCAAATCAATCGCGTCCAACACGTTGCCAACTATCGGTCTTGTTTTGGGTTTTGCTATCGCCATCACACTTGGTTTTGCGATCTACAAACAGAGTTACCGAGTTGACATCGCAAAATTCTTTAAGTGGACAAGTGTGGCTCTTATTGTTGTGGCATCTGGCGTGCTTTCTTATGGCATTGCCGAATTGGAAGGCGCCTTTGGATTGACGACTCCGACCGCGTTCGATTTTTCAAGCGTTATCGCAGAGCAATCCGTAGTGGGTCATTTGCTAGCCGGATTACTCAGCATAACTCCAACAATGAGCATCGCTGCACTATCGGTCTATGTGGTCTATCTCGCTGGAGCTTTAATGCTCTTACTTCGTCGTCCAACCCAGCGCATCAAGTCGGAAGCCCCAACCCTGACCCACGTTTGAGTACTGGTGCGGTAAGTTACTGACGGGTAACCTTTGGTAGAGACTCGAAAGTAGGAAATGATGACGCAATCGGTATATCTCGTCGACGCGGTACGCACTCCATTCGGTAAAGCGGGTTCGCTCTATGCTGAATCTCGCGCTGATGATCTCATTGTCCGAGCCATTCGCGGGTTACTTGAACGAAATCCACAACTTCCATTAGACCGCATAGATGACGTGGCCATCGCAGCCGCCACCCAAATTGGTGATCAAGGTTTGAATCTTGGTCGAATGGCTGCAATTTTGGCTGGCCTGCCCAAGAGTGTGCCTGGTTATTCAATTGATCGTATGTGTGCCGGTGCCCTCACAGCTGTTACAACCTCTGCTAGCAGTATCGCTTTTGGTGCTGCCGATGTGGTGTTGGCAGGCGGCGTTGAACATATGGGGCGGCACCCAATGGGCGAAGGCGCAGATCCAAATCCTCGATTTGTCGCTGAAAAGATTGCAGATCAAAAAGCCTTGGTGATGGGCGAAACTGCAGAAAATTTACATGACAAATTTCCACAACTCACCAAGGAACGATGCGATCAATTTGCACTCAATTCCCAATTAAAAACGGCGAAAGCCTACTCAGATGGAAATATTTCTAAAGATTTGATTCCTGTAGCAGTAAGACATGCAGAACTAGGTTGGACTTTGGCGACTACGGATGAGCCACCACGTCCTGGAACCACTTTAGAAGGATTAACCGCATTGAAAACTCCATTTCGACCGAACGGTCGAGTGACTGCAGGAAATGCGAGCGGTCTAAACGATGGAGCCACGATCTCTATGCTCGCATCAGAAGCAGCCATCAAAGAGTTTGGACTACCTAAGAAAGCAAAGTTGGTTTCATATGCTTTTGCTGGCGTGGAGCCAGAAATTATGGG
>CAYFKL010000069.1:0-7381 GCA_964343565.1 uncultured Actinomycetes bacterium | reverse complement strand
ACTCCGCCTTTCAATTCAAATGAGAGCACTGCACCAGAGCCTTTAGGTGCATATTTCTTCGCTAAGGGATTCCAGGGAGAGGATGGGAGCGAGGCGTAATTCACTTTCGCGACAGCTGGATGGGCCTCAAGCCACGTCGCAACTGCATGAGCATTCGCCACATGCCTTTCAATTCGAAGCGAGAGTGTTTCCAACCCTTGCGCTAAGAGCCAGGCATTGAACGGAGAGACTGCTGCACCGATATCTCGTAAAAGAGTTAGACGAATTTTGAATATGTATGCCAAGTTGGCGCCAAATGCTGACCCAACACCGAGCGCTTGGGCGTAGACCAAACCGTGGTAGGAAGGATCAGGCTCGTTAAAATTACGAAATCTTTCTGGTTGCTTTGCATAATCAAAATTGCCGGAATCAACAATCACACCTACAACCGCGTTTCCATGACCCGATAGAAATTTGGTTGCGGAATGGACTACGACATCGGCGCCATGCTCTATCGGCTTTATCAAGAACGGAGTGGCTACTGTGTTATCAATAATCAGAGGAACCCCGACCGCGTGAGCAACATCAGCAACTGCGCGAATATCTAGTAAGTCATTCTTTGGATTTGCAATGGATTCACCAAAAAATGCTTTCGTATTAGGGCGAACTGCCTTACGCCAAGATTCTGGGTCGTCAGGATTTTCTACAAAGGAAACCTCAACACCAAGTTTTGGCAATGTGTAGTGGAAGAGGTTATACGTTCCTCCATAAAGACTTGGACTTGAAACAATGTGATCTCCCGCTTCTGCGAGCGCAAGAATCGAGTAGGTGGTTGCCGCCGAACCAGATGCAACCAGTAGTGAAGCGACACCGCCTTCTAGTGCAGCAATTCTCTGCTCAACTGCATCCTGAGTGGGATTCATAATTCGGGTATAAATGTTGCCCAGTTCTGCCAGCCCAAAGAGATTGGCTGCATGCTGGGTATCCCGAAATTGATACGCCGTAGTTTGATACAAAGGTAACGCGCGAGCTCCGGTTGTCGGGTCTGGCGTTTGACCAGCATGAATTTGTAGCGTTTCAAATGACCAATTATTAGACATGATCTTCTTCTCTCTCGTCGATGGAAGTGCACGGCGAGACTGCGTTTGCTGGAAATAGCATCACAACCCCTCCCAAGGGGTCTCTCCATGAGACCCGCGCTTGCCGGATAACCGACCTGGTCCTCACCCGGAGCACCCCACCGCGGTGGAGGGTTGCCGTCTGGCTAGCCGGGGCTATGCGCCAGAACTCATGACCTGTTGGGATTCTAAAAAAGAATCGACTCCCCTGTCCAATTTCGATCAATCGTCATAGAGAATTGACCTCAATTCATCCGTGAGATCAAGGCGCATTCTGGCGAAGGTTTGCGCGGGCCAACCCGCATTCATCGCCCGCTCCAAGAGTTGAGCCAGTGAGTACTTTGGTTGGTCGCAGAAGGCTTGTCCGAGAGCCATCCTTGCTAACGCCACTTCACCGGCTTCATATGCAGTGGCGGCAAGCAACGTGGCAACTGGAGCCCTGAATCCGATAGGCGCTAACGGCAATAGGTATTTCCATAGGTCAACTGAGTGAGCCGGACGATCTTCTTCGAACAACGTTAAGCAAAAATCTCTAATTTTGATAAGCGAAACAGCCTTAATAAAAGTTGCTGCATCAACTTTTGATAAGGACTGCTTGTCCAACCAAACTGCCCATAGTTCCAGGACCATCTCAGCAACTCGACCTAAATCCTCTGGCAGGCGTACCTCATCTAAGTCGATACTTGTGGGTGGGAGTAAAAATCCACGATAAATATGTTCTGCCCCAACCCGACTACTTCCCAAGTCTGGCAGTTTTGCGCCTTCGCTGGTGCAACAACTCGGATCGGAACAGAGCAGAGATCTCCATCGTTCATTCGCCACTAATAGAGCATCAACCAGATGAAGATCTTTTGACTGAACCGCATGAATGACATCCACCAGCAACGGTGGCGAAATCTCTATGTTTTCCCCATAGCAAGCTACAACAACATTTTTGCACTCACTCTCTTGTAAATGCTCAATGAGCGATGAGGCTGCGCCTTTGGTATCGGAAACGTTTAGTGAAGATTGCAACATGAATCGCAAACCGCATGGCTCTTCGGTGGTTAGTGCGAGCACGATAAGGATGTTTTCAGGATGAAATCCGAGTAAAAATGGGATTGATGAGAGCAGGTCTGTTGGTTCTTCGATTGCAATTGGTGAGGTCATAGCGGCATAGTGACGAGTGGAAACATTGTTGAACATAGCGAGAATTAATCTGTGGAAGTTAGACGAGTGCGTAGGTCACGAATTCGCACTAGCGAACGCACGGATTGCGAAATTGCACCGCCAACAACTTCGATTCTCTCCCCTGCAGTAGTTTCAGCACTGAAATGCCAGGAGATTACTCCTGCTATTTCGTAAGTTCCGGGGTGCAGATATCTATGCATTACTCGCCCAAGCGGATATGGACTACCGACATCGCTGGTATTCAGAAAGTTTTCATCACCCCAAATCCAATTGATAGTTGCATAGGGTGTGATGAGAATGTGATATCCGGATAGATTGAGCGTGAAAGGTTTGGCGCGAGGGGTTAGATAGAAATTTAATGGAAGTGCAGTCAACCCAATTATCGGCTGAACATTTAAAGAAAGTTCAGGAATATGCTCCCTGACAGAATCAGTTGAGATTTTTGGTTTTGCTGGCGATGAAATACAGACTTCTGGCCACAACTCTGGAGTCGCACATTTCCCAGGAGATGCACCATGAAAGATTGGATCCGGTGGAGGTGATTGCGATTGCGTTCTCGTGGTGACCGTGGCAACTACATCCCCGTGCTCTTCGTCGGTGGTAACCGTAAGAGAACCGGCATATGCCCATGTTGGAGCAAGAAGCAAGTAGATCAATCCCAGAGTCAACCGTTTCATCCAACTACTTTGGATAGAGATGGCTTGGAAAGAAAGAGCCAAAAATTACTTGTGGATTTAGACTCGATCTCGTGAGTGAGCAGAGCAGCGGAGATGGCTGGATCGATTGCCTCTGTGGCAATCGACATTGGGGCAAGTTCGGGGCTGCTGGCTTACTTGCCTACCGCGACCTGGGGCAAGGTTTGGAAATTCTGTTGCAACATCGGGCTCCATGGAGCCATAACGGTGATACCTGGGGACTTCCCGGCGGAGCGCTCAATAGGAGCGAGAGCGCTGTGGATGGAGCAATGCGCGAAGCTTTTGAAGAGGTTGGCATTGATCGGAGTCGACTTCATCCATGTGCAAACTTCATCGATGATCATGGAAGTTGGCAGTACGAGACGATTATCGCTTTCGCCGAACAAAGCGCAGAGCCCACTGCGCTTAATGATGAATCGGTTGCAGTGAAGTGGGTAGCGCTGAACTTGGTGGAGCAGTACCCACTGCACCCTGCATTTGCAAAATCATGGCCCGCGCTCAGGGAAGTTTTACATCAACTCCCTAACGCTTAACGCGTGATTGCGCTCAATCTTTAGCTGCAACCGCTGGTTGAACCGCAGCCTTCACAAACGTAACACGAACCAGCTGGACGCATTTTCGTGCCACATGTGACACACATCGGTGCATCTTGGCTTCGGCCTAGCATCGATTCCAACAACTCGGTTGAAGAACCAACCTGTTGGGCTGGCTTCGAAGTGATTTCTATGCTTTGAGTTTTTGGTGCAGTCTCAACTTCGTCGTTGATCACTACTTCGGTTGCTCCATAATTGGAATCGAGTGCGCGAGCGCGTTCATCGGCAGTTTGAATGCCCATGAAAGAACGAGTCTCTTCTGGTAAGTAATCCAAAGCCAGACGACGGAATATGTAATCCATGATCGACTGCGCCATGCGCACATCTGGATCATCGGTCATTCCTGCGGGTTCAAATCGAAGATTGGTGAACTTTTGCACGAAGGTTTCGAGAGGAACTCCGTACTGCAAACCAATCGAAACTGCGATGGAGAATGCATCCATCACACCTGCCAGCGTTGAGCCTTGTTTGCCGAGTTTGAGGAAGACTTCACCAAGAGCGCCATCATCGTATGCGCCTGCGGTCATGTATCCCTCTGCTCCACCAACAGTGAAGGAAGTAGTCAAAGATGGCCGAGACTTAGGTAGACGTCGTCGAGTAGCAACACTTGACGTAGAGGCTGGTGCGCTCTCCTCACTCTTCTTTGCTTTCGCATCAGAGAGAGGTTGACCAACTTTGCAGTTGTCGCGATAAATAGCCAGCGCTTTGAGGCCCATCTTCCAACCCTCGAAGTAAACCTTTTCAACTTCTTCAACCGTTGCATCCTCTGGCAGATTCACAGTCTTAGAAATCGCTCCCGAGAGAAATGGCTGACACGCCGCCATCATCCGCACATGGCCCATAGCCTCGATCGGGCGAGCGCCCATAGCGCAATCGAAGATGGTGTAGTGCTCGGTTTTCAATCCTGGAGCGTCGATAACATTTCCAGTATTAGAAATATGTTCCACGATCGCTTCCACGGTCTCTTCGGTGTAACCCAATTTGCGCAATGCTCGAGGAATAGTTTGGTTAACGATCTGCATCGAACCGCCACCAACTAATTTCTTGAATTTCACCAAAGCTAGATCTGGTTCGATTCCAGTTGTGTCGCAATCCATCATCAGACCAATGGTTCCGGTTGGCGCCAACACCGAAGCTTGCGCATTTCGCCATCCACTCTTTTCGCCAATCTTGAGACAGTCGGCCCACGCTTTGGTTGCTTCGCGGTGAACGTCCTTATCAAGGGTGGAGACGGTGCGCATTGCATCATTTGCTGCCGCGTGCTTTCGCATAACACGAGTATGCGCATCCGCATTTCTAGCGAAGCCTTCGTATGCTCCAACGATTCCAGCCAACTCAGCTGATCGCTTGTAGGCAGTTCCAGTCATTAGCGAGGTTATTGAGGCAGCCAGGGCGCGACCACCTTCGGAGTCGTATGCCAAACCAGAGGCCATCAGCAGCGCACCTAGGTTGGCATAACCGATTCCAAGTTGACGGAACTTTCGTGTGGTATCCCCGATCGCTTCCGTTGGGAAATCGGCGAAGCAAATCGAAATATCCATCGCCGTAATAACAAATTCGACCAACTTTGCAAAGCCCTTTGCATCAAATGATCCATCGTCTTTGAGGAACTTGAGCAAATTCAGCGATGCCAAGTTGCAAGAAGAGTTGTCGAGTGACATGTACTCAGAGCAAGGATTAGATGCATTGATTCGTCCGGTCTCTGGATTGGTGTGCCAATCATTGATGATGTCATCGTATTGAATTCCAGGGTCAGCGCACTGCCATGCAGCCACTGACACTTTGCGGAAAAGTTCACGCGCATCAACAGTTTCGATGACCTCACCAGTTGCGCGAGCTTTTAATCCGAATTCACGACCTTCTTCTACTGCTCGCATAAATTCATCACTGACACGAACTGAGTTATTGGCATTTTGGTATTGAACCGAAACGATATCTTTTCCACCAAGATCCATATCGAATCCGGCGTCGCGTAACGCACGGATTTTATCTTCTTCCCGTGATTTAGTTTCGATAAACTCTTCAATATCTGGATGATCAATGTCTAAAACGACCATCTTCGCAGCCCGCCTGGTTGCTCCACCAGATTTAATCGTTCCAGCAGATGCATCAGCACCGCGCATAAATGAAACTGGTCCGGAAGCTGTGCCACCAGATTTTAGTAATTCTTTTGATGAGCGAATTCGAGAGAGATTAAGACCTGCACCTGAACCGCCTTTGAAAATCATTCCCTCTTCTCGATACCAATTGAGAATGGAATCCATAGTGTCGTCAACGCTGAGGATGAAACATGCACTCACTTGTTGTGGAGCAGGTGTTCCTACGTTGAACCAAACCGGGGAGTTAAAGGAGAAGTATTGATTTAATAATGCCCAAGTGAGTTCATGCTCAAAAATTTCTGCATCAGCATCAGTCGCGAAGTAGCCGTAGTCACGACCGGCTTTTGTATAGGTCAACACCACGCGATCGATGAGTTGTTTTAACGACCACTCTCTCGTTTCGCTTCCGACCACGCCGCGGAAGTATTTGGTGGTGACAATGGTTGAAGCATTCACAGACCAGAAGTCAGGAAATTCAGCGCCTCGCTGTTCGAAGATGACTTCCCCACTCTTCCAATTGGTTTGCACGACATCACGACGCTCCCATGTCACTTCGTCGTATGGGTGCACACCGGCGGTGGTAAAGACGCGTTCAAAGCGAAGACCTTTAACGCTCTTCTTGACAGCCTTGCTGCTGATGGTCTCGGACATTGCTTATTTCTCCTACTTCTTTTGGGCTTCTTTTGGGCTGTGGTTACTGACGGTTCGAACTGATCGTGGTTTTTGTTGCGGGTAGTGCGCGAAGCAGAGCAATCTCTGCCTCGAAATCTTCAAGCGAATCAAAGGAGCGATAGACAGAGGCAAAGCGCAGATACGCCACCTCGTCCAGCTCGCGCAGCGGGCCAAGAATGGCTAATCCGACTTCATGGGCCTCAATCTCGGCTTGGCCAGTAGCCCGTAATGACTCTTCCACCCGCTGGGCTAACAGCGCCAGATCGTCATCATTTACCGGGCGACCTTGGCAGGCTTTGCTCACGCCAGCGATGACCTTAAGCCGACTGAATGGCTCACTGGCTCCTGAGCGTTTGATGATGTAGATCGAGGCAGTCTCTTGAGTGGTAAATCTGCGTCCGCATGAGGTGCATTCTCGGCGCCGTCGGATAGAGGTGCCCTCTTCTACCGGACGGGAATCGACAACGCGCGACTCCTCGTGGCGGCAGTACGGGCAATACATCGGAGACTCCTCCTCGAAAAAACTGTAAAAACTGTCAAAACTGTGGATAAAGCTGTGGGCGGCCTGGGGAGAACCTGTGTCTAATGAACACAATCTGTGGACAAATCACAACGTTGTAAGCACTAGATGTAGGGGTAAGAGTAGACTCTTCCTTGAGGGTTTGGCAATAACTGGCGAGCGGATCGGCGTGTTGAGCGTGTCGGATAAGTGAACTCCAACTAAGGGCGTATCTTTGCCATCTTTTAATCAAATTTCACGGTTGGCTGGCCTTCAAAATATTCGGGGAAAATGAATTAAATCGGAGCCATCAAACCGGAATGGTCAACCGCTGCCCGGCTTGAACCAGCATGGAATCCAGATGGTTGAGTTCGACTAATTGATCGACCACATCTCGAACATCAGATCCAGGCTTGACCACCTGAGCCGCGATTGCCCAAAGGGTTGCCCCAGTCGGAACGGTGATAACTCGAAAAGTGGGGCTACTCACTTTGGTATCACTACCTGACGCGCCGCTGAGCAGCGCGGTGGAGAACGAGAATACCGAGATCACGAC
>CAYFKL010000068.1:2434-7585 GCA_964343565.1 uncultured Actinomycetes bacterium | reverse complement strand
TTCGGTTTGATGACTGCTGAAGAAAATCTTCTGGTAGCCATGCACTCGCATTTGAAATCTGGAGTCTTATCCACGATTTTGCGTACGCCTAACCAACGTCGTGAAGAGAAGGAAGCAGTTGATCGTGCTCGAGAAATTCTTGACTTCGTCGGAATTGGGAAGTGGGCCGGAGAATATGCACGCAATCTTTCTTATGGTGATCAGCGAAGATTAGAAGTTGCTCGTGCTCTAGCGCTGCAACCAAAAATTTTGTTACTAGATGAACCGACAGCAGGAATGAATCCTCAAGAATCTGGTGTCTTTGTTGATTTCATTTACAAAGTTCGCGATGCCAGAGATGTCGCCATCTTGCTGATCGAACACGACATGAGCGTGGTTATGAAAGTTTCAGAGCGAATCACGGTGCTTGATCGAGGTGAAAAGATTGCTGAAGGTTCACCAGCAGAAATTAAGAGCAATGCTCGAGTGATCGAGGCTTATCTTGGTAAGGCTGCAGGGGAGAGGACCAGAGCATGAACGCGATGCTAGAAGTCAAAGATTTATCTGTCGCCTATGGAAAGATTTTGGCAGTTAAAGATGTCAGTTTTACCGTTAACCAAGGAGAGATTGTCACACTCATTGGTTCAAACGGTGCCGGTAAGTCGACAACCCTTCGAACTATTTCCGGACTACTGCATCCACGCACAGGGTCAATCGCATTTAAGGGCGAGACGATTAGCGGCAAAGCTGGTCATGAAGTTGTCAAACTTGGAATCACGCAATCTCCCGAAGGTCGTCGGATATTTCCTCGAATGACAGTTTCGGAAAATTTGGATCTGGGAGCATTTTTACGTAAAGACAAAGAGGGGGTTGCAGCCGATTACGATCGCGTTCTGGAACTCTTCCCTCGCTTAAAAGAGCGAATCAATCAAAAAGCCGGAACTATGTCGGGTGGCGAGCAACAGATGCTAGCGGTTGCCAGAGCTCTTATGGGTAAACCCGAATTGTTGCTCTTAGATGAGCCATCAATGGGTCTGGCGCCGGTGCTGGTGGAATTGATTTTTGCCACGATCAAAACTATTCGGGAACAAGGTGTAACTGTACTTTTAGTTGAACAGAATGCCTTGGCCGCACTTGATGTGGCAGACCGGGCATACGTGCTCGAATCTGGATCAATCAAGATGTCGGGAAGTGCTAAAGAATTGGCATCCAACGATGAGGTAACTAAGGCTTACCTCGGAGGTTAATTAACTTTTCGAATCATGCACGTTATTCGCGCAGTGCATATGCGCTGTTCATCTTCGTCGGTGATCACAATTTCCATGCTGCAAATGGTTCGACCTGCTGCCAACATTCTGGCCACTCCAGTGACAACTCCACTTTTTCCGGGTCGATGATGGGTTGCATTTATATCTAGACCAAGAATGGCGTATCCCGGTCCAGCGTGTAAGGCGGCTAGATAGGAGCCAAGTGATTCAGCCATCGCTGCCGAGGCACCGCCGTGAAGCAAGCCGAACGGTTGAGTATTTCCTTCCACCGGCATAGTGGCAACAATCTGTTCAGGAGATGCCGATAGGACCTTCATGCCAAGTTTGGCACCGACTGCATCACCACGACTACCTGGGTCAAACTTTTCGACGATCGAGGGATCTGCGGGAGTATTTGGCATAGGACCAGCCTAGGATCTATTTGTGCCGGATTCAAAGTTGCTTCTCCTAGATGGCCACTCCTTGGCCTATCGAGCTTTTTTCGGTCTCCCCGTGGAAAATTTCACAACCTCGACTGGGCAAGTGACCAATGCCGTTTACGGTTTCACTTCTATGTTTTTGAATTTGCTTCGAGATGAAAGCCCAAGCCATATTGCAGTTGCATTTGATGTTTCGCGCAAAACTTTCAGAACAGAACTTTTTCCTGACTACAAGGCAACCAGAAGTGCATCACCAGCAGAATTTAGAGGACAAGTTGAACTCATTATCGATGTCCTTAAAGCGCTTGACGTTACGGTGTTGCAGAAAGATGGGTTTGAAGCTGATGATCTCATTGCCACTCTCGCAACCCGAGCGGTGCAGGAGGGGATGGAAGTAGTTATATCTAGTGGGGATCGAGATACCTTTCAACTCATTTCAAAGAACGTCACAGTTCTCTATCCCAAAAAAGGTGTTAGCGATTTAGCTCGGATGACCCCTGCCGCTGTTATTGAAAAATATGGGCTTTCTGCAGAGCAATACCCAGATTACGCCGCGCTACGCGGCGACCCAAGTGATAATTTGCCCGGGATTCCTGGGGTTGGCGAGAAAACTGCAGCCAAATGGATTGTGCAATATGGAAATTTAGAAAAATTGCTTGATCACGCAGAAGAAATCGGTGGGAAAGTTGGTGCCGCACTTCTGGCCTCGACCGATCAAGTTCGTCTTAATCGGGAATTAACTGCGTTGCGTAAAGATGTCGAACTTGATGTCGAATTAAAAAATTTGAAATTCACTCCGGTTGATGGAAGCAGAGTAAACGAACTTTTTGAAGTATTAGAGTTTCGAGCTTTTAAGGATCGAATAAAACCATTCATCAAACCAACGTTGGAAAAACCAATTGATCTTCCTTCGGTCCAAGTCACGGCTTGTGCTTTTGGATTTGATGTTGTTGATCTTTTCGATGGCAAAAAACATAAGCAAGGATCTATCTCGGAATTTCAAAATATTCTAAGCGACTCCAAAATACCGAAAGTCGTACATGGTTTGAAAGAAATTAGTAAAAAACTCAATCTCAAGGGAGTTGTAGGAGATACGGAGCTTGAGAATTACTTGCTCGCACCTGGATCCGCAGTTCAAGATCTATCTGAATTGGCGGAAAGAGTCCTGGGGCAGCGCGTTAGTCAAAATGACGAGCTTATGCTAGAGCTGAATCCAGAAGTACTTCAAAAAGAGGCAGAAATAATTTATGCGCTACATGGTTATGCTCTGACAAAACTTCAAGGCGATGGGCTCGATCAATTAGAGAAAGATCTTGAACTTCCGCTCGCGCTTGTATTGAGCGAGATGGAAACCCATGGCATTGCCGTCAACGCCGATTATCTCGAGAGCCTGAGAAGCGATTTTGCCCAAACTGCTGATGCTGCAACTGAGGCAGCTAGTAAGGTAGCAGGATATCCAATTAATTTGGCCTCACCAAAGCAGTTGCAGTCACTCTTATTTGATGAGCTAAAACTTCCTAAAACCAAAAAGAATAAGACCGGCTACACCACAGATTCTGATGCGATTGACTGGTTGCAAGAAAATCATCCACATCCCATTTTGGAATGTATAAAAAAACATCGAGAGTTTTCTAAACTTAAATCTATTGTCGAGGGCTTAATCAAAAGCATTGCCCAAGATGGAAGAATTCACACCACATTAGCTCAAACCGTAACTGCAACTGGTCGGCTTAGTTCGGTGGATCCAAATTTACAAAATATTCCTGTTCGGACGGAAGATGGCAGACGAATTCGAGCTGCATTTATTGCTGGTACCGGATACCAAAACCTCATAACTGCCGATTACAGTCAAATTGAAATGCGTATCATGGCGCATTTGTCGGAGGATGTTGGCTTGATTGCAGCATTTGATTCAGGTGAAGATCTGCATACTACGGTAGCTACCCAAGTGTTTGGTGTTGCTGCTTCTGAAGTTTCTGCCGAAATGCGACGTCAAATTAAAGCTATGTCCTACGGGTTGGCATATGGCTTATCAACATTTGGACTAGCAGCTCAACTCGGATTGAGTGATGTAGAAGCTAGAGAACTTCGAGAATCGTATTTCGGGAGATTTGGTGGAATTCGAGATTATCTTAAAGGAGTGGTTGATAAGGCTCGTGAGGACGGTTTTACTCAGACTTTGCTGGGGCGTCGAAGGTATTTACCTGATCTGCGAAGTGATAATCGACAACGACGTGAGATGGCTGAACGCATGGCATTAAACGCCCCAATTCAAGGAAGTGCAGCAGACATAGTGAAGTTGGCTATGTTGGGAGTCGATCGCGCTCTTAAAGCAGAAGAATTGAAATCAAGACTCTTGTTGCAAATTCACGACGAATTAATTGTTGAAGTGCCTGATGGGGAAGACGAGCAAGTAGTACAAATTCTTCGGAAACAAATGAGTTCAGCTTATAACCTAAAAGTTGCACTTGATGTCAATATCGGAATTGGCAAAAATTGGGACGAGGGAGCCCACTAGTCGTTTTTGTGCGGGTGTGTATCCTCGACAGCGAGTATGGCTTCATCGCTCACATCATCAGTAGGTATCCGATCTGCGGCTGCAAGCAATTTTCGACCAAATGAGATAAGAGCGAAACCAATGATGACCGTTATTGGAGTAATTGCTAACGCTATATGCGCTCCGTGAGTCTCCGCGATACTTCCTGCTGAGGCTGAACCGAAGGCGCCAAACGATCCTTCGACTGACCAAACCCATCCAATAGCAGCAACTGCGGTTCCTCTTGGCCGAACTGCGTCTAGAACTTCCCAGTAAAAAATTGGTAATGGTCCGCTGACGAAACCAGTAATGAACACAATGAGCATTAAGAGGTAACTAGGTGTTGAGTAAAAAAATAGTGGAAGGCAGGCAATGGTCCACAGCGCATAACTTATGCGCATTCCTTTTAACGATGTGATCTTCTGTGTGAATGGCGTGGCAAGAAGCATGCCGAGTAATGTGCCAATCCCCATAGTGGCTATTAACGATCCTGCCATTTCAGGCTTTCCGGCCAGAGTGGCACAGGCCGGCAATGCGACAGAGAATGCTCCCCAGCCAAAACCAATAAATGTCCCTTCGACCACGAGCAAACGAATTCCTGGTGTTTTAAAAATGCCCTTTTCCTCAGGAATCTTGGCTTCAGGGACCCAGGTTCGAGACGTTTGATGACTAGCTAGGGCAATTCCACCAATAATCATGCTGGCTCCGCCAACTCGCATAGTCCAGGCACCCGAAAAGTTCAGCGATATCCATGAAGCGATTACTGGACCAAGGATCATCAATGCCTGCATCACTGTGGTGTCGAGAGAGAAAGCAATTCGTTGTAAATCTTTAGGGACGATGACTTTCCATAATGGTCTGACTGACATATTAATTGGAGGAGCACTAGCCCCAAGTAAGGCAGCAGAAACAATGAGCGTCGTGGGATTTTCAGCAAAACTAAAGAGCA
>CAYFKL010000068.1:0-2334 GCA_964343565.1 uncultured Actinomycetes bacterium | reverse complement strand
ATGTTCAGTGTAAGGAATTCGATCAAAGTAAGATTTTTCGATAAGGAGTGAATTTGGATCATCCCTTAAGGCCCATCGAAACGGGTGCGTTACCGAAAAAACAATTTTTGATTTAGTAACGCGTTTCCACTCTTTCAAAACTTCCACTGGATTGGAAACGAAGGGGAGCGCGCCATAGGAAGAGAAAGTGATGTCGAAAAACGAATTAGCGAATGGCAAAGAGCTGGATTCAGCACACACTCGAGGAATCTCTGATTCAGCGTTTTCTAGCATTTGAAGTGAGATATCCGTAGCTACAGTTTCGGCGCCTTCCATGGCCAGCCACTGAGAACATTGACAAGCGCCTGATCCCACTTCCAGTACTCGTTTTCCTGTTACAGGGCCAAGTAGGCCCAGGTCGGCCTCATTCCATCCTTCTGGCCCCCACTGCAACCGAGATTTCAGCGCTGGGCCATGCACGTCGAGGTATTCGAAAGCGTGCTGATCCCACCAACTCCGAGCGGCTGCTGCCGCCAGAGCCGGCGTAATGAGTTCCGAACTGCCGCTCAAATTGACCCCCTTGGAGCCACCACCGTACCCTCTGACGGTCCCTACCCCTACTACTACCTGTCCCTACGGAGCAACGTGACCTCAAGTCCAGTAGTCGCAGTCAATGATATTGGCAGCGCAGAAGATTTCCTTGCCGCAATTGACGGCACCATCAAGTACTTCAATGACGGCGATATCGTCTCAGGAATAGTGGTCAAAGTTGACCGCGATGAAGTACTTCTCGACATCGGATACAAGACCGAAGGTGTGATTCCATCTCGAGAATTGTCTATCAAGCACGATGTCGACCCGAGTGAAATTGTAAAAGCTGGTGAGATTGTCGAAGCTCTCGTCCTTCAAAAAGAGGATAAAGAAGGTCGTTTGATTCTCTCCAAGAAGCGCGCACAATACGAGCGCGCGTGGGGAACAATCGAACAGAAGAAAGAGCGTGACGAGGTTGTTTCCGGAACAGTCATCGAAGTTGTTAAGGGTGGCTTGATCGTTGACATTGGCTTACGAGGCTTCTTGCCCGCATCCCTAGTCGAGATGAGAAGGGTGCGCGACCTAGCTCCATACATTGGGAAAGAGCTGGATGCAAAAATCATTGAATTAGATAAAAATCGAAACAATGTGGTTCTGTCTCGCCGGGCTTGGCTCGAACAAACTCAATCTCAAACGCGAACGACGTTCCTAAACCAATTGCAAAAGGGTCAAGTTCGAAGTGGTGTTGTTTCTTCCATCGTCAATTTTGGTGCCTTCGTAGATCTTGGGGGAGTCGATGGATTGGTGCACGTTTCAGAGCTTTCATGGAAACACATCGATCACCCATCCGAGGTTGTGGAAGTTGGAACTGAAGTAACTGTCGAAGTTTTGGATGTTGATTTCGAGCGCGAGCGAGTTTCACTTTCATTAAAGGCAACTCAAGAAGACCCATGGCAACATTTCGCACGAACCCATCAAATTAACCAAGTTGTTCCAGGAAATGTCACCAAACTTGTTCCGTTCGGTGCTTTTGTACGAGTACATGAAGGAATTGAAGGCTTGGTGCATATTTCTGAGTTGGCAGAGCGCCATGTTGAAATTCCAGAGCAAGTGGTTCAAGTTGGCGACGAATTGTTTGTCAAAGTCATTGATATCGACTTGGAACGACGCCGAATCTCACTCTCACTAAAGGCTGCAAATGAAAATGGTGAGCAGGTAGTGGAAGATTTCAATCCGGCGCAATACGGAATGCCAGTTCATTACGACGATCAAGGTAACTACATCTACCCAGAGGGCTTTGATCCGGACACGAATGAGTGGTTACCTGGATATGAGTCCGCTCGGGATGAATGGGAACGCCAATACGCAGAGGCGCAAAAGCGATTTGAAGCCCATCGAAAGCAAATGGCCGAATCGCGCGCAGCTGAGGCGGCAGCAGAAGCAACCGCAGAAGCAACACCAGCTGAATAATTGAATCTGAGGTTGGGGGGCAGCTTTCTGGCTGCCCCCCTTCTATTTTCGCCTAGGCTTAATGCATGATGGTCATTGGTCTTACCGGAGGAATCGGTTCTGGTAAGAGCGCTGCGGCAGATTGCTTTAAGCATTGTGGGGCGAACGTTATCGATGCTGATCAACTTGCTCGAAAAGTGGTTGAGCCCGGTCAGCCAGCCCTTGGGGAGATAGAGAGTGAATTCGGGCCGGAAGTAATAAGTGCGCAAGGACGATTACAGAGAGATGTCTTAGCAACCTTGGTTTTTTCAGATCCACAGAAGCTTCAAGAATTGGAAGAAATTCTTCACCCATACATTCACAGACTTTTTGTTG
>CAYFKL010000067.1:0-7644 GCA_964343565.1 uncultured Actinomycetes bacterium | reverse complement strand
AAGATCCCGGCATTCAATGAGGAATTCAAAATTGAGCCGGTGGTCAGCGCTCGCTCTCGTCTGCGTTGGTGATTTTCGTCCTCGGTGTTGGATAGTCGTTTAACCACTCGCTTGATAGCTCGTTTGCCGATCCAGGCGATGATGAACGCCACGACGAGAATAGTGAGCACGTGAAATGGGGCACCTCTAAACCACTCCCAGACGCTGGAGAGCGCGGTACCGGAATCGGACAACTTGGTCACTAGGTAAGGGTAGCCCGGAATTCATCAAAAATTTGGTGACATATCGGCGGGTAAATGCTCGCGAAACTCCCGACCTCGGGGCAATATTCACCCAAGGGAAAGGTGTTTGGATGTCTCGCTCGCTAGTTCTGAATGCGACATACGAACCGCTCTGTGTCGTTTCAGACCGGCGGGCACTGATTCTTGTGCTGAATAATCGAGCATTCATGGTGGAAGAGTCATCGCGAGTGGTGGCTCATCCCGCTGGTGATTATGTCCTTCCGGCGGTGATTAGGTTGGGCAAATTTATAAAAATTCCTTATCGCCATAGCGTGCCACTCACTAGACGTGCAATTTTTGCTCGAGACGGCGGCAGATGTGTTTACTGTGACGCACCCGCAACATCAATCGATCACGTTACGCCGAAGAGTCGCGGGGGAACCCATGCATGGGAGAACGTGGTTTCGGCTTGCCATCGCTGTAACCACATCAAGGACGATTCAACTTTGAAAGAATTGGGATGGCGATTACTCCGCAAGCCTGTTGAGCCAAGCGGGGCTGCTTGGCGAATTTTGGGCTCTGGGAAGGCCGATCCTTCATGGGTTCCATATCTAGAACCCTTCGGCGTCATTTCTGCAATTGCGTAATTTCAAATTATCGAACTTGATCGGTAGGGTAATTGCGTGACTTCGAAATTTCGCAATCTCTCTGCTTCATTGCTGGCGCTAATTTTTTCAACCGTAACAACTAATCTGGCTTTTGCCCGTGATCCAGGATTTGAGGATGGCAGCGAGCCTGGCCAAGGAATTACGGCTGGCTACACCATTCTGGTCTTCTTTGTGATCCCTATTGTGATTTCGGCAATTGTGGCGGCGGCTGCTTGGGCAACTTCAGGGAAATCTCAATCCACTGATTGATCACAATGTTGGGCTTTAAGAGCGCGAGACAGAGCATCTCGGTTTTCACCAAGAAATCGCAGCAGTGCCGAAGGAGCGTTTTGGTGTCCTTCGAGCCACTTGTTTGTGCGCTCCAGTAATGCTTCAGAGGCTTGATGAATAGGGAATAGCCCGATCACTAAATCTTCGGCTGTCTCAAATGCGAATCTTTGCCAAATATCTTCAAGAGCTTCGAAATAGCGATCAACGAATTTGGCAGTGAGGTCTCGTTGTACTGATTGCATGAAACCACCTATCAAACTGCCCAAAATATGATTCGATTCTGACCCCTTCATGATTCGCGACCACGTTTCCTCTTTTCCTGATTCTGAGGGCAAGGCTGCTTGCGCATAGGTGAAGGAAAGCAATCCGTTTGCAGTTTGATCTCGGTCGCGCTCCGCCTCAAGTTCAGCCAAATTAGCCTTTCCCATTGCAGCTAAAGAACTTAAGTAATGCCATCTAATTTCTTGATCGAGCACGATGCCTTTGATTGAACCCTTAAGAACCTCTCGCATGTACTGCGGTAGATCAGGATGTGAGGCGCATTTAGCGTGAGTGGCAAAACCACGCGCCAGGGCTAGTTGCTCGTTTGATCCTGGAGCACTTGCGGTAAGCAGGTGCCAATATCCAAGCGCCAAATCGTTTCGCAATTGGTCGCGGTGCTTTGTTGAAGCGTATGTTTCGATAGCCATGCTGCTATGACGAGCAATATGTTCGGCAACAAGGAGAAGCGAACTACCGGGGGAGAGAGCGCGTAGGGCAATAGGAATAAATTTTGTTGCTGGAAATTCGCCGTCTCTCACCATGTCCCAGACTGCTGCCCAAGCTAAAGACTGCGTGAGCGGATCCGATAATCGATCGATATAAGAAGTTAAAGTTTTTAGGGAGCGATCATCGAAACGAATTTTCGCATAACTTAAATCACCGTCGTTGATAAGCAGCAAATCTCCTTGCTTCAAGCCGTCAAGTTCGGGAACGGATGTAGCCGAGCCGCTGACATCAAGTTCAACACTGCTGCGTCGTTCCACTCGGTCATTCACAATGTCAAAAACTCCAACCCGAAGTCGATGCGGTCGCAATTCTTTGGACCCAACCGGAATCTCTGGTGCGCTTTGATGAATGGTGACTTTCGAATATTTGTCACCCTCTAATGTGATCTCTGGTTTGAGAGTATTCACGCCAGCTGTTTGCAACCAGGTTGCGACCCATGGCTTGAGGTCTCTACCACTCTCTGCTTCTAGTTCAACTAATAAATCTTGAAGTGTGGTGTTTCCCCAAGCGTGCTTGTGGAAATATCTCCTTAAGCCGCCGATAAAGTGGTCTTCACCGACATACGCCACAAGTTGTCTGAGAGCGCTCGCACCCTTTGCGTAAGTGATGCCGTCGAAGTTGGAGCGAACTGTTTCGATATCAACCATGTCCGTGCCAATTGGGTGCGTTGAAGTCAATTGATCTTGGCGATAAGCCCAATTCTTTCGCTCGGTATTAAACGCTGCCCAAGAATTCGTAAATCTCGTTGCCTCGTAGAGGGCTGAGTAAGAAGCCCACTCAGCAAATGATTCATTGAGCCAGAGGTCATCCCACCATTTCATTGTGACTAAGTCACCAAACCACATATGAGCCATTTCGTGCAGGATCGTATTGGCACGCCAATTAAATTCCTGCTCGGTGGCTTGACCACGGAAGACGAAATTATCCTCGGCGAAAGTTACGCATCCAGCATTTTCCATCGCACCGGCATTAAATTCCGCCACTGCGATCTGGTCGTACTTTTCAAAGGGATAGGCGAGCCCAAACTTATCTTCAAAATATGCAAAACCTTGTTTCGTGAGGTGAAAGATTTCCTCAGCGTCAAGGTGCGGTTCAAGAGATTTACGGCAGTAAATTCCAAGTGGAATTCTTTTTTGTGAACTCTGATAAACATCATCTCTGCGAATGTAAGGACCTGCAACCAACGCCGAAATGTACGTTGGAATTCTCGGCGTCTTATCGAAATGCCAATGCTGATTATCGCCGGTTGGATTTATCAACGTTGCGGCTTGATTGGAAATTACTTGCCAGTGTGATGGAGCAATAACATCCAGATCAAATGTTGCTTTTAAATCAGGTTGATCAAAACAGGCGTACATCCTTCGAGCATCAGCGGTCTCGAACTGCGTATAAAGGTAAACCTCGCCATCAGCGGGATCAGTAAATTTATGAAGTCCTTCTCCGGTGTTGGTGTACTTTGCCAGGGCTTCAATCGTCAGGAAATTTTCAACTTCAAGTTGATCTAGAAAAAGGGTTTCGCCATCAAACGAAGAAGTATCAAGGTTGCGCCCGTTCAAGGTAGCTGAGATCAGTTCCTTAGCCACCACGTCAATAAAAGTTTTGGCTCCTACCTGATTGCTAAGAAACCTCACCTCAGTTTTAGCGTAGAAGGTATCGACTGCAGTTGTGAGGTCGAGTGAGACTTCGTATGAGAGGACCGAGAGGAGGTCGCTTCTTTCGAAAGCTTCGCTTCGGGTGGTATTTATTCCTGGCATGCGGCTATCCAAGCAGATTTAACCCCATTGAGGGCAGGTAGGCTTTCAATATGGCTGAAATTCATTCTCAAACACGAGTAGACCTTTTCGTTGATCCACTTTGCCCATGGGCCTGGATGACATCTCGATGGTTGGTTGAGGTCGAAAAATCTCGAGACATTGATCTAAATTTTAGAGCGATGAGTTTGGCGCATCTCAATCGCGATCGAGAGATGCCTAAGCAATATGCCAGTGTCCTGACTTTGGGGTGGAAGCCAGTGCGAGTTTTGGCTGCAGTGCGACTGGAATTTGGTCAGCCGGAATTTAGAAAGTTATATGAATCGATGGGAGAGTTGCTCCATCCCGGTGGCATGAAGATCGAACAGATCGACGAAGTCATCGAAGAATCTCTGCGACAAGCACATTTGCCCGCAAGAATTGCCGCATCTGGAAACGATACCGCTTTGGATACCGAGGTGATCGCCGAACATGAAGTTGCTATTTCGTTAGTTGGGGATGATGTTGGAACACCAGTTATTTCAGTCAATGGCACTGCATTTTTTGGACCCGTTGTTACTCCGGCGCCAAAAGGACAGGAAGCACTTGACCTTTGGGATGGTGCGTTGTTGGTTTCGAGAGTTTCTGGATTCTATGAAATCAAGAGGTCACGTAAGAGCGGACCAATCTTTAATTAATGGACGATAATTCCATCCGCAGTTTTAAACGTCGCGGTTCCAGAGTTACGCCAAGACAAGGTGATGCCCGAAATCGCTTGATGGACCAATTCACACTGGCTGATTTTTCGAATCTACGTGCTGAGTTTGAAAGTTGTGAGCAGATCGTTATCGAAATTGGAACTGGAATGGGTGAGGCCACTAGAGAGATGGCGCTCGCAAATCCCAACATTGGGATCTTGGCCGTTGAAGTTCACCGACCTGGAATTGGTTCGTTGCTGGCTGATATTGAGGAACTTGAATTGACCAACGTGAGAGTAGCTGAGGTGGATGCTATTTCTCTTCTAGAAGATGGATTGCCTGAGAAATGCGTTGACGGCGTCAGATTGTATTTCCCAGATCCGTGGCCCAAGACCAAACATCACAAGCGCAGAATTTTTCAGAAACGATTTCTGGATGCGGTATCGCGTGTTGTGGCTCCAGGAGGCTTTCTTCACGTAGCCACTGACTGGATTAATTATGCAAATTGGATGGAAGAGATGATTGAAGGAGACATTCGTTTCGTCGGCGGAAAAATTCAGCGTCCTGATTTTCGTCCATTAACAAAATTTGAAAAGCAGGGGATTGCAAAAGGCCATGTGGTTACTGATTTTTGGTGGAAAGTGGTTTAGTGGCCTTCTGGCATCGGAGGTAGCACTCTCGTTTTTTCGTATTGAGAAAGCATGTCGATTCGTCGGGTGTGACGCTCTTCGTTTGAGTATGGCGTTGAGATAAATGCATCAATGATCGCGATGGCTTCTTCGGCTGAGTGCATGCGAGCGCCAACTGAAACAACGTTTGCGTTGTTGTGTTCTCGAGACAAAACCGCCAAGTTTGGATTCCAAGCAAGGGCGGCTCGTATTCCTAAGACCTTGTTTGCAGCCATTTGTTCCCCGTTTCCGGAGCCGCCAAGAACGATTCCAAGAGACCCGGAGTCAGTTGCGACGGCTTCTGCGGCTCGAAGACAAAATGGTGGATAGTCATCTATCGCGTCATACCAAGTAGGCCCATGATCAATTACTTCGTGACCTTTTGATTCCAGGTGCTTAATGAATTCTGCCTTTAATTCGAATCCTGCATGATCGCTTCCGATGTGAATCTTCATGGTTGGATACTGCCACAAGCGTTTACTTAATCCTTGAATTGAAAACAGGGCTGGGGTGTTGCCCCCAGCCCTGTTTTGTTGAGTCTTATGCGTTGTTTTGAGTTGTGGTACCAGTTGAAGTTTGACCGGTTGCTTTGTTAGTGAGGCCGCCCATCATGCCTCCACCGCCTTGACCACCCATGCGACCACCAAAGTCGCCATCGTTATCGCCAAATCCGCCGTGATGTCCGCGACCCATTCCTCCACCGCGAGGACCACCCATCATGCCTCCACCGCGAGGACCACCGACACCATTTACTTGGTCGGTTACTCGTTGTTTCACATTTGCTTTCTCGGTGGTTGCTTGTGCTGCAGTCAGTTGTCCAGATTGAACACGTGCATCGATCTCAGCGTTCTCTTCGGTGACAAGAGCGGCGATGAGAGCTTCAGTTTTGGCGCCGGCAATTTGAGCAAGAGTTTCCCCTGCTTGTAAACGGGATTGAATTGTTGCGGAATCTAATCCAAGTACCTTCGCCACAGTTGCTTGGTGTTGTGGTGCAACTCCAAAGCCTCCACGTGGACCACCCATCATTCCACCGCGACCTCGACCGGGTCCGCCCATCATTCCGCCAACGTTGTTGACATCATTAGCAACTCGAGTCGCAACATTTGCTTTGTCAGCTGTGGCTTGATCAGCAGTTATTTGACCCGCAGCAAGGCGAGCATCGATTTCAGAAGTTTCTAATTTCACCAACGCTGCGATAAGGGCTTCTTTCTTATCTCCAGCGATTTGAGCTAATGAATTACCGGCTTGAATTTTTGATTGCAATGTTGCTGCATCAATTCCGAGAGTGTCAGTGATGACCTTTTCACGTGCCACTCGCTCTGCATCTCGAGCAGCCTGGTCAGCTACTTTTTGGTTATTAAGTTCTTTGTTTAGTGCATCGGCTTGGTTCTGAGTTAGTGTGCCTTTGCCGACGAGTGCATCGATCGCACGACTGAATGGATTCTTTCCACCATTAGCTGAATTATTGCCCGCTGCAGTGGCGTAACTTGCTCCGCCAATAACGAGAGCGAGGCCGGTGCCTGCTGCCGCTATCTTGTACTTTGTCTTGCGTTCCATGATTTCTCTCCTAGTAATCCCCTTGGGTCCCCCCGAACCCTTCAGACTCTTTGCCTGATAGCAAGGACTAAACTCCGCGAACCTGAAGTGTTGATGGGCTGAACCTGAGAACGAGCAGGGAAGAACTATCGAATTTCAAAGAAGATTCTGTGAGCCTGCTTGAGAGATTGTGCAAAGTCTATGAAGTTCTAACTCTCCTCTCTTTTGAATGCAAATTCAAGATTGTTTTTGAATCTGCAATATGTCAAGACTTGAAGCTCCGTTTCACAAGAACTGATCGAAATGAAGCTCACAAGGCCTAATTTCAAGGAGATTAACGATGTTGAAAACCATTACGCATAAAAAATTTCTTTTCCATCTTGCAATATTCACCTCTATTTTGACTATAAGTTTAGTGACTGTTGTGAGCCCCGTATCTGCAGCATCAAAAGCGAAACAGCCAACTAATGCAGGACGTACTGCTGCTACACCAATTGTTAATACGATACTGAGCGGACGTTCTGCTCCTACATCATCGATTGGCGTCCCGGGAGACTTTTATCTTGATTTGATCACGATGAATTTTTATGGGCCAAAATCGAAAGTGAAGGGTTGGGGTTTGCCGACTTCTCTCATAGGTCCGACTGGGGCACAAGGGTCTCCCGGGCCAATCGGACCACAAGGTAAAGCGGGTTCCAAAGGTGAGGACGGCGCTAACGCGATAGGTACTGCCGGCGGGATTGGTCCTCAGGGTGTGGCTGGCGCACCTGGCAGCCCTGGTGCAACTGGACCGCAGGGACCGATGGGACCTGCCGGACCACAGGGCGAACCGGGACCCACTGGCGCAACCGGGCCTGGTGGCACCGGACCACAAGGTGCAACCGGTCCGCAAGGAATCCAAGGAATCCAAGGAGAGAAAGGTGAGACCGGAACTGTCGGACCTCAAGGTTCAACAGGATCAACAGGTCCCCAAGGCGCTCAAGGTGTTCAAGGTCCACAGGGAGTTCAAGGTCCACAAGGTGTTCAAGGTCCTAGAGGTGATACTGGTGCAACGGGAGCGCAAGGTTCTCAAGGTATTCAAGGGC
>CAYFKL010000066.1:1583-7757 GCA_964343565.1 uncultured Actinomycetes bacterium | reverse complement strand
GAAAGGAACCATTCCAGCATTTACGAGTAGAAGGTTCGGATCATCTGCAATTAGAGATGCAGATGGCACGATGGTATGGCGCAACTGTTGCGAGTTCCCAACTTCAAAAAAATCAAGCCAACGACGACGAATTTCTGCAGAGTCCATTGTTAATTCCTCAAATTAGTCGTCACTGCTGTACCGGGATCGAGGGCGCGAACCTTTTCGGCCACGTCTTCCAAATGAAGAATTCCTCTTCCCATTCTTCATGCCGTATGTATAAGCGGCAGCCTTTAGTAATGGAGAACCCAAAGTATCAGAGAACGTTTGAGTCAATCCCGAAATGCTTTCCGTTGCACTTTGAACGCTTCGGGTTATTGCATCGACTCTCTCAAGTTGAGTATTGGTAAGCGAAACCGTGGTTGTGACTTCATCCATGAGAGGCATTGTCTTATTTCCGACATCTTCGATCACCGTGGAAGTTCGATCAAACATCTTTCCGAGTTTGACTAAGGGAACGGCGATAGCGATCACCAGAATTAAGAACGCCCCTGCAGCAATCAAACCAGCTAGATCTCCTAGGTTCACCGCGCATCCTTTCCTCGCAAAATCGATCGAATTCTTTCCAAAGCCGTAGCAAATCGAGATTCGACTCCTCGAGAAGTAGGGAGGTAATACTCCTTACCCACGAGATCCTCGGGTAGGTAGTTTGCCGCTACCACTCCGTCCGGATAGTCATGAGGGTATCGGTATGGGATACCTTTTCGCGATTCCTTTGTTGTCTGATCCAGTAATTCACCAGAATTTGAATCCCTAAGGAAGGCTGGCATTGTTGCCCCAAGTCCGGCTTGGACATCCGCCAGTGCGCCTTCAATGGCTCTGTACGCGCTATTCGATTTAGGAGCAAGTGCCAGATAGATAACTACCTCTGCCAATGGAATCCGTGCTTCAGGCATTCCGATGAAGCTCACCGCGTCTGCGCAGGATTGGGCCAACGTTAATGCACTCGGATCGGCTAACCCCACATCTTCACTGGCAGATATGACTAATCGTCGCGAAATGAATCTGGGGTCCTCACCAATCTCAATTAAGCGAGCCAAGTAATGTATTGCTGCGTCCGGATCTGAACCACGGATGCTCTTGATGAGAGCGCTTGCTAAATCGTAATGCGAATCGCTTGTGTACGCCGAAATCTTTCTATCTATTGCCCGACTGAGAATTTCACTTGTAATGACCCCATCGGAAGGAACAAGCGAACTAGCCGCCTCCAAATAAGTCAGTAACCTGCGTGCATCTCCTTGAGCCAAGATTACAAGCGATTCTCGGGCTTGAAGTTCTAAACTAATCATGCCGTTCAGGCCATTTTTTGATTCAACAGCTCGATCTATCAAGGCATTCAAGTCTTCATTTGTATGTGCCCTCAAGGTCACGAGAAGTGAACGCGATAACAGTGGACCAATAATGGAGAAAGATGGATTCTCAGTTGTGGCGGCAACCAGAATTACGAATCCATTTTCGACTGCTGGCAATAAAGCATCCTGTTGCGCTTTAGAAAATCTATGAAATTCATCGATAAAGAGAACCGATTCTTCTCCAGAGGCTCCTAGATCGAATCGAGCCCTATCTATAACTTCTCGTACTTCCTTAACGCCTGCTGAGGTAGCACTCAATTCAACGAATTTTCGCTTCTTCGAATGAGCGATCAATTGGGCAAGAGTAGTTTTACCAGTTCCTGGAGGCCCATAAAGAATCACGCTGGAGGCACTCGAATCACCATCAATTAACCGACGTAACGGCATGCCCTCGGAGAGTAAATGAGACTGCCCAAGAACATCCTGGAGACTCTTTGGGCGCATGCGCGCAGCGAGAGGACCTCTACGTTCATCAAAAGTCTCAAAAAGCACGCTTAAGCCTAACCTCTATTCTTCTCTTATGGATCTACTTTCCTATGATCAAACCTACGAGAAATCTCTAGAACTTTTCGGCCAACATAATTATTTAACCTTCCTACTGAATCCGGAGGACTTTAGTTCCGCTTTCCATTCAAATGAAACGATCTTTGTCACCTTTAGGAATATGCACGGTTTAGCTATTGGAAAACAAGCAAGCATACTTTCAAGTTGGAACACTCATTCGATAGAAAGCTATGATCCCTCAAACCAGGATTGGTCTTTCTATGTGAGGACCGGAATATCGAATCTAGAAAAATCAAAACCGGCTTCATTCAATGAAAATGAAATTGAGCACTTTTTGAAGATGAATGCACCAGAAGCCTCTACTTGGCCGGGTCATCATGAGATTCAATGGTGGTCAACATTGAGAGATGACGATGGGGTGCTAATTGCTACAGCAGCAGTTGTTAAGTGGAAATCGAACGCATTCTGTCTAGTGTCAATGACAGTAGAGTCGAACAGTCGCGGCATGGGCGTTGGACGACAATTGTTGCGTCAAATCCTGCAAGAAGCCTCTCACATGCAAATTGATGTCTTGGGTTTAGGTGTTCATTCTTCAAATATTGCCGCCACGAAATTGTATGAAAGAGAAGGATTTCGTAAATTGCATTCCTTTAAATCAGGAAGTTAATACCGGCAGAGCAACCTCTGGCTTTGCATGATCGCGATGAGCAGAAAGCGCTGCTGTGTGGTAAGCCTCTAATTGCTCACTAACATTGCCGTTGGCGTAAACGCTTCCATCAATCACAGAACCCTTGCGCGTTTCTATAACCGCAGCAACATCTTCTCCAGCCAATGTTTTGTGAGTCTCAAGTGCATGCGCCACTGACAAAACCGAAAACCGGTGTTCTGCGAGTAACTCTTCAGCTCGCTTTAATAAATTGGACAAGTTCTCTTCAATTCGATCAGCGAGTGCTCTCCGCATTTCTTTAGCGGGATCCTCTCCGGGTTTACCTTTACCCCCCGGAGTACCGATTTCAAACCGCTTGTTCGAGGCGTGTGAAGATATGGTGGAACCCATACCCCAATGACCTTCCATGAAACTTGCGATGGTGGTTGCGCTTTCTAGGTCACCCGAAACCCCGGAACTATTATCTCCCCCAAAGAACATTCGCTCTCCCGCTAGTGAAGCTAGAGAAACCAGAATGTCTGATTCGTACTCACTTCGCCAATGCGTGAATTGATCATCAGGTGGGATGCTTGCCACCATTCCAAGATAATCGCTGCCCTTTTCGATAGTAGCTAAATCAATAGACATGTGTTTTCGAACGACATGCGCCATCACGGCATGGCATGCCTCATGAATGGCCACTGCATGCCTTTCACGTTCTATATATTCCACATCTTCCGGCGGGCCTAATTCCTTTAATTGCTTTGCTCGCACAACATCAGGCCAAGTGATGTACTTTCGTTCATCTCGTATTGCAATGATGAGAGCCTCATTAATTGTGTCTTTGATGGAGGCACCTGTTGCATATGGCGTGATCGTGGCTAACTTATCTATCTCTTCTTCCGAAAGAGTATGGGAAACCTTATCGAGATACCCTTGGTACGTTCTTATTCTGCCGAGTTTGCTTGGATAGCCAACCCTATAAATGCGATCAATTCTGCCTGGACGCAATAATGCTTCATCTAATGCTTCAGGCAAATTTGTAGCCATGACAACTAGGATTCGATATTTAGGTGGCTCTTTTGGTCGCATTCCCAAAACTCGTCGAACAATTCTGTTAAAAAATCCCCGTGGTTTCTTGAGCCCAGAGAGTTCAGTCAATAGTGCTTGAAGCGTTCCCATGCCTCCGCCACCACCGGCTGCGGAACCCACAACGAACTTCTCCCGAGTGATTAGAGCAGCCGCTTCGTTAGAAAGATAGTTTCCACCATGGCAACTTGTACCGAAGACGTTAGATTCGGAACTTAATTGTCCAGGTCGAACTAAACCGCGATTGCCCAGTGAATCAGCCTCGTCAAAAAACACAACAACGCCGCCATAGCGCAGAGCAAGTTTTCTTAATTTGCGGAATAGCCCTTTGACTTTTAGAACACCAACACCAAAAAACATATTATTGAAAGCGCCAGGATCAACGAATACGAAAGGTTTCCCGGTTTCACCTGCCATCGCTTCCGCCATCAATGTTTTACCAGTTCCAGGAGGACCCCATAAAAGTACGCCTCCCGGAACATACCCACCATGTTGTTCGATTTCTTGCGGTCGTTCCAGAAACATTAAATTCTCTCGTAAACGATTTAGGACGTGATCCTGTCCCCATACATCCGTAAATCTGGTCTTTATATCATCGGGGAAATAGGTATCAATACCTCCACGCGATAAGAACCAAAACATTGCGACAAATTGGATGAGAATAAAAACAACCGCAAAGGCTAGTTGCGCGATGATTGGCAACGCTTGCCATAATGCTTTGGGAGCAAGAAAAAGGGCCTTTACTGGTGGTTCGTGATAAATGGCACCCAAAACGACCGCAAAAAGTGCGATCCAAATCAATGCTTTAACAGCCCGAGAAATTCGGTAACGATTCCAATCACTAATTTTGTGTACTAGTCGATCTATGAATAGAAAATATTTTCCCCAAGTCTTATGGTACCCAGAGGCTAGTTCTGAGATTAGAAAATGAAACTGCCTAATAACTTCAAGAATCGCAAGAACAAAAATCCATTTACGTTGAACACTCACATTGTAAGCAGCATCACTGAAAGAAAGTATGGGGTTATCAGCCATGGCAGCCCATACCAAAATAAACCAAACGAGAGTGAAAGCGATGAGGAACTTGAACCGATCAAATGCCGATAAATGGATCCGGGTAAGTCGATCCGAATCTCTCAATCTGCTCGACTGGGGCAGATCAGCCATGGGCACCTCTCACCGTGAACGAAGAAACAATTTCTTCAATGATCTTCTGATTCTTAGTGAAACATGCCTGAGAGCATCGAACCACCAAGATGTAGAGAGTACTGCTATCAGGGGAAAGCAGCGCAGTTTGATCCATGATTTGATGCGGATCCTCAGCCGATTCAGAGGATTGGAATGAAAACCGTAAATGAACGCCCCAACCCCCCTGGAAACTCTTCTCTTCGTCAATAATCGAGCTGTATGCGTACTTGGCAGGTTCTTTAGCCCAGGAAACAGTTGGCACCACAGCATTGCGAAGAGAATTCAAAGAGACGGCATCACGTTCTTCCGCATACAGGTCTCGAACGCGAACGAATACCACCGGGTCGTTGCCGGCCGAAATCGAAAAAACTTTCGCAGGGCTCACGTATTTAGGAGAATAGGCCTCTTGCCAACGGACATTAGCTGCTCGATCCTGCGCAGATTGATCTGGGTTCTTACCTTCGTATGCGGTGAGATCAACGGTGTTGGTGGTCTTCCAGGATTTCGGAACCTTGAGATAAAGGCCATCTGAGGACAGATGCGGATAGGCCATTGTGGAAGCAGAACAAGCAGTTATTAAAAGCAGAAGGACTGAGAGACGGGCATAACGCCTGACACTCTTCACGACTGCTTTTTCGCCTCTAACGGAGCATCAATTCCCGCTTCCCGACGCTGTGCGGAAGTGATTGGTGTCGGCGCTCCGGTGAGAGGATCTCCGCCGCTCGCCGTCTTCGGGAAGGCTATAACTTCACGGATAGATTCAGCTCGCGCAAGAAGTGCCACCAAACGATCCATACCGAGTGCGATACCTCCATGAGGCGGAGGACCATAGTTAAATGCCTCCAATAAGAAACCAAATTTTGACTCAGCTTCTTCACGAGTTAAACCGATGACATCGAAAACTCTCTGTTGAATATCTCTCCGATGAATACGAATCGATCCACCACCAATTTCATTTCCATTCAAAACGATGTCATATGCGTATGCCAAAGCATTTCCTGGATCTTGATCAAAATTTGATTCAAATTCAGGTTTGGGGCCAGTGAATGGGTGATGAACTGCAGTCCAGCCTCCTACATCCGTTTTTTCAAACATCGGGGCGTCCACTACCCATAAGAATTCCCATTTATCTGGATTCAATAAGTTGCAACGCTTACCGATTTCTAATCTGGCAGCTCCCAATAAGTTCAAAGAAGAGTTTCGCTCACCGGCGGCGAAGAAAATGCAATCTCCTGGATTTGCCCCAACCTCAGAAGCGATACCGGTTGCCTCTTCCGAAGATATGTTCTTTGCAACCGGTCCCGAGAGTGATCCATCGTTCTCAACGATGACATAAGCAAGACCTTTAGCTCCTCG
>CAYFKL010000066.1:0-1483 GCA_964343565.1 uncultured Actinomycetes bacterium | reverse complement strand
AATATCTTCGGCTAAGGCAATGATGTCGTCTTGGTCGATGAAACTCATTTCAATATCTAATTGGGTAAATTCTGGTTGACGATCAGCCCGAAAATCTTCATCTCTAAAACACCGTGCAACTTGGTAATACCTTTCCATGCCGCCGACCATCAGCAATTGTTTGAAGAGTTGAGGTGATTGAGGCAGTGCATACCAAGTTCCGGGCTGCAATCTAACTGGAACTAAAAAATCTCTAGCGCCTTCAGGAGTTGATCGGGTTAAGTAAGGTGTTTCAATTTCAAGAAAATCATTTTTCGACATGACATTTCTGACCGTATTGGTCACTTTGGCTCGCAAACGTAATGCTTTAGCTGGACCTTCTCTTCGCAAATCCAAGTACCGATACCTTAAACGTGATTCCTCGCCTATCGTTCCCGAACCTGCTCCATCGATGGGGAAAGGCAAAGGCGCTGACTCACTTAAAACTTCGATCTCCTGAACCAGAATCTCTAGCGTTCCAGTAGCAAGTTCGGGGTTTTCGTTGCCTTCAGGACGTTGGGCCACTTTGCCAACGACCTTTAAGCACCATTCAGCACGCAGTTCACTTGCAATTTGATCCTCGTGGATAACCACCTGCACCACACCAGAGAAATCTCGCAAATCAATGAATGCAACACCACCATGATCCCGACGCCTTGATACCCAACCGGCCAAAGTGACGATTTCGCCGATGTGAGTGGGCTTTAAATCGCCCGCTAGGTGTGTTCGGATCACTTTGCCTCATTCTGTAAAGATTTGAATAGATCGCCAATTCTAACCTCTCTTGAGGACCCAGTTTTCATGTCCTTAAGCGAGATGTTCTGGCTTGTCATTTCATCATCGCCAAATACTGCTGAAAAACGAGCACCACTCTTATCAGCTGCTTTCATAGCTCCCTTTAATCCGCGCTCCCCAAAACTCATATCAACTGTTAGGCCTTGACGTCTGAGATCAATGACAATTTTGAATGCCGCCTCTCGGGCAGTAGCGGTAAGTGGAATTAAGAAGAGATCGATGGGCTCTAATCCAATTTCAACTTTCTCGGCCTGAGCAGCCAGTAACGTTCGATCTACACCCAGCCCAAAGCCAATTCCACTTAACGCCGAACCGCCCAATTCCTGCATCAGACCGTCGTAACGACCACCGCCTCCAATGCCTGATTGAGCTCCCAATAGTGGATGAACAAATTCAAATGTAGTCCGCGTGTAATAGTCCAAACCCCTTACCATTCGAGGATTAATCACGAATTCAATGCCAATAGTTTGTAGGGCAGATTTGACGGATTCAAAATGTTCCTTGCAATCACTACAGAGGTGATCAAGCATCAAAGGCGCATTCTTTAATAGTTCTGAAAGCTCTGGGCGTTTGTCGTCTAGAACTCGTAGTGGATTCATACGAGCCCGCTCCATCGTTTGTGGATCAAGCGGCAATTTTGACAAAAATTCAAATAGTTTTTCTCTATACG
>CAYFKL010000065.1:0-7902 GCA_964343565.1 uncultured Actinomycetes bacterium | reverse complement strand
GAGAAAGTGAAATTATTTGCGGAGAATTTCAGCCAACCGTCTTTCTCACCGAAAGAAGTGGTTGCTACTTGGTTACCACCATCAGCTGAAACAATAGAAACCGATGCACTGACAGGCGCGGTTGTGTAGTTATAAATGCACCTAGCGAATTCGCTACGAATTAATAGGTTGTAGCGACCTCTAAATTCTGTGCCATCTGGAAGATTATGCGCAGCCGCAACCTTATATTCCAGAGATTGATCCATCTGATTAAATGTAGGTGGACTTGCCACATACATAGTGGCATTGGTTGTGACAATTCCAGCCAAAGAATTAAGTTGACTTAAACACCTGCTGAAGAAACTATCTTCATTCATCTGAACTGACCTAAATGACCAAGCAGTTGGAGCGCCAGTTGCGGTGTTATTCATTGCTGATAGCCAGGCAATGACTTCCTTAAAAGTTTGTTCATCATATGAAAGGCGAGTCTTTAAAATGCTATATGGTGCTTGATCGTCAGCCCGTGGAATAACTTGACCGTTAACTAGCCCGGGATAACCGTTGCCACTAAAGTCCCGGTTTCTTGCATCGTTTCCATAGTATGCGGTGATTTCGGGAGTTAACTCAGTCTTCTTTAACCACTTAAATAACGTGGGAATCACTAATGGTTTGCCAGATACTGAAATGAGTTGATCCCCATCTGTGTCAGCAGAAATGATGGCTTGCACATCATCGATACGGCCATTGAGCCAACCTGAAACTTTGCTATGTAATTTAAGGTTTAAGGAGAAGTTAACGTCGGTGGGCAGTGGGTAAGGCAGTGCGCAATCTGTCAAAGTATTTTCAATGCATGCAGATGGTGTTGGTTGACCATTAACGGTGCTGTAGCCAAAGTAACCAAGTACTCCACCACCACCAAGCAATGTGCTCGGGGGAATTCCTGGTTCTGGAGAAGGCGTTGACATTGGATTAAGTGGTGAAGGGTGAGTTGTTAAACGCTTGATGGCATAAATTCCTGCTTTGAAACCATCGATCTTAAACACACTCTCATCAAATTGTTTATATCCCGAAAGTGCAGCAATCACGATGTACTGGGTACCGCCAGCATGTGGAAGAGTTGGAAAGTCAACAATGAAAGCTGAACTTCCGGCTGGTAAATATGCAGCAACATTTCCTGGAAATGAGAATTGCGTCTTACCTGGAAATTCTTCAACCAGAGTTCCAGTTACTAATTTTCCGTCAGGCCCAACAGCGGTTACTGACTTAACGCAATCTGTGGTTACTTGAGCATTGCACAAACCTAAAACAGAGGTGAAATCCACATACTTCTCTTGGGTGCAATCCCCTTTGCCATACTCGGTGCAGATCCAATGTTGTAGCGGCTTACTTTTCTGTTTTTCTTTCCCATCCGCAGTCCAAGCCTCTAATCGAGAAAATTCGGATTGCAGCGCGGCGGCATCATTGACATAAATTCCGGTACCACGTTCAGTGAAAGTGGGTGGTGTAGCCACAAATTGCTCATCAAATTGGGTCGCTGCTGTCGCTGGAAGAACAGAGAGAGTGGTGAAGAGAACCAGAAGAGCAGTAAGTAGTCGCTTCATTATGACTTCCTCGAAAATTCCTCGGTTAAGACTCGTTTCAACACTTTACCGCTTGGACCTAACGGCATCGCATCCACCAGATGGATTTCTCTTGGATATTTATATGCACCAACATGTTCCTTGGTCCAATTCTTCAAGGCTTCGCTATCTAATCCTGGTTCCGCTATCACGGCGGCAATGATCTCTTCGCCGTGGGTTGAGTCCGGAATACCAAAGACCGCCACCTGCTTTACTCCTTCATAGCGATTCATAACTTCTTCGATCTCACGCGGATACACGTTAAATCCACCACGAATGATCATGTCTTTAGTTCGATCAACGATAAAGAGAAAACCATCTTCATCTTTAATGCCAACATCTCCCGATCTAAACCAACCATCAACAATTGCTTCGGCTGTTGCTTCAGGCTTGTTGAGATAACCCTTAAAGACATTGTGTCCTCGGATAACAATCTCCCCACGTTCGCCAGTTGGCATCAACTCAATGCGATCTTGAATTTCTGCATTCGCTATCTCAACATCAATGCCCCAGATCGGACATCCAATAGATCCAGGCTTTCGTCCATATCTTTCTTGATTAAACGTTGCCACCGGCGAAGTTTCCGAAAGTCCATACCCTTCATAGATATCAATGCCAAAGACTTCTTTAGTCTTTTCAATAATTGCCACAGGTAGCGCTGCTCCACCACTAACTGCCAATCGAAGTGGTGGTTTTACTGGATTAGCCTTTGCCGCTTCCAATAGCGCAATAAACATTGTTGGAACTCCAGCAAAAATTGTTACCTTTTCAGAAATTAGTAATTCCAGAGCTGGCCCTGGCTCAAAGCGTGGTACCAGTGCGATCGTGGCACCAACTCGGAAGCCCGAGTTCAAAACTACTGTTTGACCGAATGAGTGAAATAGTGGAAGCGCTCCGATAAGAACATCGTCTGATTGCATTTGAATAGTGTCAAAAGCAGTTACGTTGACATTCCACAAAATATTATCGTGAGTAAGAATTGCGCCTTTCGGTTTACCTGTCGTTCCCGAGGTATACAAAATAACCGCTTCATCTTGCGGATCACGAGGTAGATAGGTGGTCAACGGGGTTGCCGCTTGTGCGAGTGCTTCCATGCGATCAATCTCTTCAGGACATCCATCTAAAACACCAAAGAGTGGAATCCCAATCGCACGTGCAGCTGGTGCACCTTCACCCAAGAGCATCGACGCGGCAATTAATGCCTTCGCATTGGAATCTCGCAAGATGTATTCCATCTCATCAGCTTTGAGCAATGCATGAATTGGAACCACACTCGCACCTGTTGCTAAAGCTCCGTAGTAGGCAAACGCGAAGTGCGGAATGTTTGGCATCAAAATTGCAACGCGGTCTCCCGGCCCAATCCCACGCGATTTCAACACCGCGCCGTATCGCATAGCCTGATCTTTCACAGCGGCATAGGGAACTCGGGTGGGTCCTAAAACCAATGCATCTTTCTTGGGAAATCGCTTGGCTGTTTCGGTCAAAATTGAGACCACGGAGGCTTTACTACTCATGCGCCCTATGGTCGCCCATAGAGGCAAATAGCACTAGGGGAAACCCGGACTTTTTACGGGTAAAGACCTCTTAATTTATGCGCTTGAGCCACCCGACCCACAGAGATCGCGTTTGCCGCTGTCCGCCAACTGATTCCCTTGGAGGTAGCCATATCCCGGACTTCATTGACGGCCCGCATCATCATTCGGTTTAGGCGTTCCGCCACTTCATCTGCGGTCCAGAAATAATCCTGGTTATCTTGCACCCACTCAAAGTAGGAGACGATCACGCCACCACTATTGGCCAAAATATCTGGGATTGTTAAAACGCCTTTATCGTTGAGAATCGCATCTCCCCCGGGCGTAGTTGGCGCGTTTGCGCCCTCCACCACAATCTTTGCTTTAATCCCGGGAGCAGTTGCCGATGTAATGGAATCCGCGAGCGCTGCTGGAATTAAAACATCACAATCGAAGTGCAACAACTCTTCATTACTGAACTTATCTACTCCATTAATGTTATGAAGTACTCCATGCTCTTTAACTCCATTGAACATTTCATCAATAGAAGAAAATCCGCTTACGCCACCAGAGACATCTGAAATAGCGACCACTTTCATACCCATTTTTTCTGCGGCTTTAGCAGCCCAATACCCAACCTTGCCAAAACCTTGAATCGCAACCTTTGCACCTTCAATAGGTCTTCCCAAAGTAATCAATGCTTCTCGCGCGGCAATTGCTACACCGTCTCCTGTTGCAGAGTTACGACCTAATGAACCACCAAGCACGATTGGTTTTCCAGTGACAACACCAGGAACCGAATAGCCGGCATTAACAGAGTAGGTATCCATCATCCATGCCATATTTTGTTCATCAGTTCCAACATCTGGTGCTGGGATATCTCGCTCCGGTCCGATGATCGGCAAAATTTCTGAGGTATAGCGTCGAGTTAAACGTTCGTTCTCTCTAAGTGAAAGAGTGCTTGGATCAACGGCAACGCCACCTTTTGCTCCACCGTAAGGAAGATTGGTTAATGCACACTTCCATGTCATCAACATGGCTAAAGCAATGGTTTCATCTAAATCAATATCGGGATGGAACCGGACTCCACCTTTTGAAGGGCCCCGGGTTGTCGAATATTGAACTCGATAGCCTTTAAACATCTCAACTTCGTCGTTATCACGTCGAAGTGGCACTGCAACTTCGAGTACTCGACGAGGCGTTGAGAGTGTGGCCCAATCACTATCTGGAAGTTCAAGAAATGCAACTGCCGAGCGGAGTTGCGAAAGGGCAGTCTCTAATGGGCTATCGCCGTTGGAAATCGTCATTGATTCCTCCTAAGAGAAATCTAGTCCAAATGCATCTCGGTATGCGAATGCTCGGTCTCGTGGATTCCTGACGAATACCTAGTCTCATACTTGCGAACCCGCCAAATAATGACGGAAATCACCCAGGCGGCGATGAAAGATCCGACAATAAAGTACCCAATCGAACCTAGATCAATGGCCGCAATGGTAGTGAAAGGTTCGTAATCTCCGATCGAAGTTTTGTTAGCCAGCACACTTACTAATTCGATTGTTCCAATCACGAGAGCCACAAATATTGAGAGAGTAGTAGTGGTTAAGTTGTAATAAATTTTCCGCAGCGGAGAGGTAAATGCCCAGGAGTAAGCCTTTGTCATAAAAATTCCATCGAGTGAATCCATTAATGACATTCCAGCAGCAAAAATAATGGGAAGTGCAATGATGGCTAACGGGGGAAGCGAGCCGCCGACTGTTCCTACCGCTGCGGTGGCAGATAATCCAAGTAATGCAACTTCCGTTGCCGTATCAAAACCTAACCCGAAAAGTAAGCCGATCGGATATAGCTGCCAAGAGTGATCAAATCCCTTGGCAAACTTTCCTTTGAATAATCGCTTCACTAATCCTCGATCATTGAGCATCTGATCAAGATGTTCATGTGAGAATTTTCCACTTTTCGCATTACGCCAAACTTTGATAATTCCCACCAAAATAACAAGGTTCAAAATTCCAACGAGATAAAGAAAGAATCCTGAAACACTTGCTCCAATAGTTGCACCGGCATCAGCGAATGATGCTTGAAATTGCACTGCCTTCTTCGCTGCGAAAGCAACTGCAACCGATAAAAGCAAGACAATTGAAGAATGGCCTAACGAGAAGAACAGGCCGACACCAAGAGGTTTCTTTCCCTTTGCCAACATCAATCGAGTTGTGTCATCGATTGCCGAGATGTGATCCGCGTCGAAAGCATGTCTTAATCCAAATCCGTAAGCCAGCGCTCCAGCTCCCGCATAAATCAACACACCCTTGCCATCTGTAATCGAGTGAAACTTCGGGTTGGAGTTGTAATAAATGAAGAGACCCCATCCAACAATGTGGAGCAGCGCCACAAAACCTAGAACGCCAAAGAGCGCCGGGTATTCGCTACGCTCAAAGCGCAATGCATGTCGAAGCGATGGTCGCGCCGTAGTTAAGGTCACTGGCCTAGGCTATTGCAAAACATTTGCATCTGCTACTTATCCGCTGGAGGAGGTGCCATGCGTGCTCGAGCCGCTTTAATCGCTGCCTTGCTGCTCGTGACCGCTGCCCCGAGTTGGTCGGCAGGCGTTGGCCCTTCAATCGTCCGAGGACTCCTGGTAACTGACACTCGTCCCAACCAGATCACCATCTCCTGGAATACCCCTGCACAAGGTAGTCCAACCTCATATCAAGTCTTTTGGAGTACCACCAATGGTTTGAATTGGGAAGACATGCGAGTTACCAAGAAAAACTTCTACACCTTAAACAACACAGATACCGGAACGACTTACTTATTCGCAGTCTCTGCCAAAAATAAATTTGATTTAGGTCCAACTTCTCTCATCTCAGCCAAAGCAGATTTTCCAGAAGTACTCGCAACTAGCGAATCTGCTCTTGAACCCTATAGAGGCTTGGGTTTTTGGATTGATATGTACTCTTGGCGAAAAGTTCATGTAAAGAACAAAAAATTTACTGCTACATATCAACCTTTTACTTGTGACAGTATTAATGAAGCTGCTTCTTACGGAGCACGGACTCTTTTCATTCAGACTGCGATGCCTGTCGAAGATCCCGTCATTCTTGATCCTGCATATCTTGCAGAATTAATTTCATGCGCAAAAAAGAATAATCTGTATGTTGTGGCTTGGTACTATCCGCAACTGCTCAATGTTAATTTGGACTTCACTCGCGCACTCGCATCGGCACAACTTCCTGGAATCGATGGGTTTGGATTAGATATTGAATCTCGCAAAGTTGGAAATGTTTACGATCGAAATAAGCGATTAGTAGAACTCTCTGATCGATTGCATCAAGCACTTCCAAATATGGCGCTTTCCGCTATTACCTACACGCCATACAACCTCGATGAAGCCACCACATGGCCACAATTTCCGTGGGCTGAACTTGCACAGAATTATGCAATCTGGCAACCCATGACATATTGGAGTTCACGCAAGGGAGATTTAGCGCACGGCTTCTCCTACACTCAACACACCATCAAAGGATTGCGCACACATCTAGGGGCAAATGCCCGAATCAATATCGTTGGTTCACCTGGAACAAATGCAAAAGAAGTCAACGGCATGATCGATGCCATGCTTCAAGCCGGACCGGGGATTATCGGTGGTGGACTCTATCAATGGTCACAAATGTCATGCGGTGGCAAAAATGCGCAACTTCGATTGAACCACTTAGACGGCTCGGGAAACTTGCGGACTTTGAGCACACCGACTCCGAAGTACACCAAGTTCTGCCAACCAGCACCTATCGATACCAGCACAGTGACATCTGATACGGCAACATCTACCAGCGCGGGTTCTTAACTCATCTAGCATCACTCGAAAGATTAAGGCAGAATCGCGGCATGAAATATGACGCCGATTACTCCATTTCAAAAGACCAACACGTATGGGCCTATTCAAAAGATATGAAGCCAGTTCTAACCGTTGATCCCGGTGCGAAAATACATCTAGAGACTTGGGATTGCTTTACTGGGCAGGTAAATAGCGAAGAAGACACCGTCGAAAAACTGGACCTTAATCGAGTCAATAGCGCTACCGGACCAATCTTCGTTAATGGCGCCCAACCTGGTGACACACTCTCAGTCACTTTTCATCGCATAGATCCAGGCCCACAAGGTGCCGGCATGGTGATCCCCGAGTGGGGGCAACTCATCGATCAATGCCAAGCCCCAGTCACACGCATCTTTAAAGTTAAAGATGGCATCATTCATATGAATGACAAGGTTTCCTGGCCACAACGTCCAATGCTTGGTGTAGTTGGAGTGGCTCCTGCAGAAGGTGAGATTTTAACTTTCTTGGCAGGGCCTCATGGCGGAAATTTGGATGATCACATGAACGGCATCGGTGCAACTCTTCATATTCCCGTCTTTCAACCAGGTGCTCTACTCGCCATCGGAGATATGCACGCTTCTATGGGTGATGGAGAAATTTCCGGCACTGGAGTTGAAATTGGTGGCGATGTATTGATTTCAGTCGATGTTATTAAGAATAAACATGCTGGATTTCCCATTACTGAAACTAATGACGCTTGGTATACCCATGGGGTTACAGATAATGATCTAAATGGCGCGATCAAATTGGCTTGTGAAGAGGCAGCCAAACTATTGGTGGATGAATGGGGCTTCACAATCGAAGATGCTTTCATCTTCCTTTCAGTTGCTGGCGACGCTGGTATCGCACAAGCCTGTCACCCATGCCCTGGTTCAGTTATCGCACGTGTTCGTGTTCCCAAATTAGCCGCCTGTCCAACCCC
>CAYFKL010000064.1:0-7982 GCA_964343565.1 uncultured Actinomycetes bacterium | reverse complement strand
CTGGTTCTTGTTGCTATGTATCTTGTGGAATTAGGACCGAAGAATTCGTGGCAAGATGTGACCCATGCAAACCATTGATCTTCGCTCAGACACCGTAACCTCTCCAACTCCCGCCATGCGCGAAGCCATGTCTGTCGCAAAAGTTGGCGACGATGTCTATGCAGAAGATCCAACTGCCAATGCATTTGAAAAGCGAATCGCCGCGGCATTCGGACATGAAGCCAGTCTTTTCATGCCGACTGGTTCGCTGGCGAATCAAATTGCAATGAGGCTGCTGGTTGCGCCAGGGGAAGAACTTATTTGCGAGAGCATGGCCCACGTTGCTCGAGCAGAATTGGGAGCAGCAGCAGTTTTTAGTGGAATAACATTTCGGACCCTCAGAGAACCGAGAGGGATTCTGAACGCGAAACGAATTTTAGACTTCATTACCCCAAATGCGGGTCCTCATTTAGTATCGACAACTGCCGTTGCCGTAGAGAACACCCACAATTTTGGCGGTGGAAGCATCCAGCCCATCGATGAAATTGAGTCTCTCCGTCACGGCTTAATTGAACAGGGAGTGAAGTTACATTTGGACGGTGCACGATTATGGAACGCCCATGTAGCAACTGGCATTCCACTTAATCGCTTTGGAAAAGCATTCGATACTTTGAGTGTTTGTATGTCCAAAGGGCTAGGGGCTCCAATCGGTTCGTTCCTTATCAGCTCTCAAGAGAATATTGATAAAGCTAGAATTTGGCGCAAGCGTTACGGTGGAGGAATGCGACAAATTGGAGTCATTGCAAGTGCGGCCGAGTACGCTTTTGATAATCACATTGAACGACTTGCCGAAGATCATAAGAATGCTCAAATAATCGCTAAAGCCGTGTCCAAGGTAAATTCCGAGGTAATTAATCCAGAACATGTAGAAACGAATATTCTCGTATTTGATATGCGGAAAGCCGGCTTCACTTCATCTGAATTCATTAATAAAGCTGCATCACATGGAATCAAAATCGGAGCAATTGATCCTATGACGGCCCGGGCTATTACTCACTTAGATGTCACCCAAGGGGAATGCGAGTTCGTGGCAGAAACATTTGCAAAAATCTTTAACCACTAATCCAGCGCACCCTCGTGAATTAGCAATTTCTCTTTCAGGCCAACTCCATAACCGTATCCCCCGAGTCCTCCATTACTGCCAATGATTCGATGACAGGGAATAAAGGGTGCAATCAAATTTGAAGAACACGCGGTTCCTGCAGCTCTGACTGCTTTGGGACTACCTGACTTTTTCGCCAACTCTGCGTATGTCAGAACTTTGCCAGCTTTTATCTTGGTCATAACTTTCCAGGCTTTATGCTGAAAAGGTCCACCATTTTGTTCCCACTTAAATGTTGTTAGCGATTCCATATCGCCATCGAGATAATCACTCCAGGTTTTCGAAAGCCAAGCAATCTGTCGCACGGATTTCGGCTCAATTTCTTTTTCGCGTTTTAAACGAATGAGAAGCGAATCCAAATCTCCAAACCCTGCAGCAATGAGGACGTTTCCATTAACCACAACGTGCAAGTCACCAAACGGAGACTTCAAAGTTGTGTAAATGCTCATCTGGCTTGCAGCATCTCCGCCACAAGGAAGGCAACTTCCAGAGATTGAGTATGGTTGAGTCGAGGATCACAAGCAGTTTCATATCTCGTTGACAAATCTTCGTGAGAAATAGATTCTCCACCACCTACGCATTCAGTTACATCATCCCCCGTCAACTCCACGTGGATGCCACCAGGATGAGTTCCAAGAGCACGGTGAACTTCAAAAAATCCAGTGATTTCATCCATTACATCATCGAATTTTCGAGTTTTATAGCCGCTCGGTGCCTCGTAGGTATTCCCATGCATCGGGTCGCAAACCCAAAGGACTTGCGCACCGGAATTCGTTACTTTCTCAATGAGGGTTGGCAAAGTCTCTCTAATCTTTTCGTGACCCATTCTCGTAATTAGAGTTATTCTGCCTGGCTCTCGTTCTGGGTCTAATTTATCCAGCAACGTCAACACGTCGTCAGATTGTGCATTAGGGCCTAATTTAATCCCGATTGGATTTCGAATCCGAGACATGAAATCGACATGCGCACCATCCAATTGACGAGTGCGCTCTCCGATCCAGACGAAGTGCCCACTCACGTTATATGGATTGCCAGTTCGTGAATCTATGCGAGTAAGGGCTCGCTCGTACTCCAAAATCAAAGCTTCGTGTGAACTAAAAAATTCTACGGTTTTGAATTCAGCGGGGTCAGCACCGGTTGAAAGCACAAATGCGAGTGCACGACCGATTTCTTTTGCCATTTGTTCATAGCGCTCACCAACCCCAAAATCACGAACAAATCCTTGGTTCCAGGCGTGCACTTGGCGTAGGTCTGCGAAACCACCTTGCGTAAAGGCTCGTACCAAATTCAAAGTTGCTGCGGATGTGTTGTAGACCTGCACCAATCTGTTTGGATCGGGTGTTCGTGCAGATTCCGTGAATTCAAGATCATTAACAGCATCGCCACGATAGGCGGGTAGCGTCACACCGTTTCTAGTTTCAGTATCTTTGCTGCGAGGCTTGGCGTATTGACCTGCCATCCGGCCGACTTTGATAACTGGAAGACTTGCTCCGTATTGCAATACAGCGGCCATTTGCAAAATGGTTTTGATCTTATTTCGAATTGAGTCAGCACTAGCCGCCGCGAAAGTTTCGGCGCAATCTCCGCCCTGGAGCCAAAAAGCCTCGCCTCTAGCGGCTTGGGCAACTCTCTCTTTCAGTGAGTCACATTCACCGGCAAAAACTAAAGGAGGAAAAGAACGTAATTGAGCCACTGAATGCTCAAGGGCATTTTGATCCGGCCACGCTGGTTGCTGCGCAGCAGGCAATGCGCGCCAATGATCCAATTCCTTCATATGCACAGCCTAGAGCTTCACATCGATTCTTTTACTCGAATTATTTTAGGTTAGCCGAAGAAAACCGCTGCCTCTGCGTAAAGAGACGGATCAACAGTCTTCAACTTAGTTGTGGCATCGGCTAGTGGGACTCGAACGATGTCGGTGCCACGAAGAGCAACCATCTTTCCCCAATCCCCTTCATGAGCTGCCGTGATGGCGTGCAGTCCAAATCTGGTGGCCAGGACTCGATCGAAAGCAGTTGGTGTTCCACCTCGTTGAATGTGGCCAAGTACAGAAGTTCTAGCCTCTTTTCCTGTCCTTCTTTCAATTTCCTTGGCTAACCATTCACCGATTCCGGATAATTTCACGTGTCCAAACGCATCTAATGTTTGATCCTTAGTTACGAGATCGCCTTCTTGCGGTATTGCCCCCTCTGCCACAACCACGATCGGTGCATAGTTCGTGCGAAATCTTGATTCGACATATTCGCACACTTTGTCGATAGAGAATCGAATTTCAGGAATCAGAATGACATTTGCTCCGCCCGCAAGACCAGCATGTAGTGCTATCCAGCCAGCATGTCTTCCCATAACTTCAACAATCAAAGCTCGATGGTGAGACTCAGCTGTTGTATGGAGCCTGTCTATCGCTTCGGTTGCAATGTTTACCGCGGTGTCAAAACCAAATGTGTAATCAGTTGCGTTGAGATCATTATCGATTGTTTTCGGAACCCCAATAACTTTTACTCCAAGAGAATCTAACTTCGTGGCGACTCCGAGCGTATCTTCGCCTCCAATTGCAATGAGTGCGTCAACGCCTAACTGATTCAAGTTCTTTTGAATTTGCTCAACACCGTTTTCAATCTTGAACGGATTGGTTCGCGAAGAACCTAATATCGTTCCGCCTCTCGGGAGAATTCCTCGTACGACTGAAACGTCGAGCGGCATTGTTAATCCTTCGAGCGGACCCTTCCATCCATCACGAAATCCGACAAATTCGTGACCGTATTCGGCGACACCTTTGCGTACCACTCCCCGAATGACAGCATTCAATCCAGGGCAATCTCCACCACCAGTTAAAACACCAACGCGCACGATTTCTCCCTTAATTGGAATCTGGCGCCATCATCGCCGCCTGGCTAACTCTCTAGCAGTACTTTACCTGCAAATTATTCCGTTTCCGAGTTTATGGACTTTGCTCGGCTGGCATACATATCGACATACTCTTGGCCACCTAAATCCATGAGAGCGTACATAATTTCATCTGTTATCGACCGCAGTATGAAGCGATCCCCTGCCATTCCCGCGTACCGAGAAAAATCTAATGGGGCCCCGAACCTAATACCTACACGCATAACTTTCGGTAGCGCTTTGCCTGGAGGTTGAATCTTTTCAGTGTCAATCATGGCCACCGGAATAACTGGAACGCCTGCATCAAGTGCCATCCGAGCCACGCCGGTGCGACCTCGGTATAACCGACCATCCGGAGAACGAGTGCCTTCCGGGTAGATTCCCAACAGCTTCCCTTCGGACAGTAATCTCAAGCCGGTTTCCAATGCGGCTTCGCTGGCTCTTCCCCCAGATCTATCAACTGGTACCTGACCAATAGCCTTGAAAAATATGGCAACCAATCTGCCCTTTAACCCCTTACCGGTGAAGTACTCAGCTTTTGCCAGGAAAGTCACCCGGCGAGGGACCACCAACGGCATAAAAATTGAATCGCTAAAGGAGAGGTGATTCGAGGCGATAATCGCCGGGCCTTGAATCGGTACGTGCGCAACACCTTCCACTCGAGGCCGAAAAATGATGTTGAGAATCGGCCATAGGATCACTTTGAGGATGTTGTAGGCCACACCACCAGCCTAGCGAACCTAGGATTTAACCGTGAACCAGGTGGATGAGAACGAGTACCTCGTTGGATACTCAATGCAGCCCTTCTACGCCCCGCGTTCAAATCAAGCTGGAGTTCTCTTTATCCACGGCTTTACTGGATCCCCAGCCTCAGTCGCCCCCTGGGCTCGCGCAGTTCGCGATGCCGGCTACACAGTAAGCGTGATTCGCCTCCCCGGACATGGGACAAAATGGCAAGACATGAATCGATGCACCTGGAAGCAGTGGTATCGAGAGTGTGAACGAGCGCTTGTTGAGTTGAGTCGAAACGTTGAAAAAGTTGCCGTGGCTGGATTTTCTATGGGTGGTGCTTTGGCATTAGTGCTGGCGATAAGACATCCTCTAAAAGTTTCCGCTCTACTCTTACTCAATCCAGCAGTAAAAGACGACAGGCGAATTCTGTGGCTGACTGCATTTACAAGATTTTTTATTAAAACTTTGCCGCCAAGCAAATCAGATATCAATAAACCAAATCCACCAATTCATGGTTATGCAGAAACCCCCATTCCTGCGCTTCACGAACTTAGAGGATTGTGGAAGTACGTCCGGAGAAGAATGCACAAAATTCACGCTCCGTTGTTGCTACTCAGATCATTGCAAGATCACGTGGTGCCGGATGAAAGTTCTCATTTCATTCTGACCCATGTTCGGTCAGCGGTGCGTAGAAAAGTGCTTCTCAAAAACTCCTACCATGTTGCTACTCATGACTACGATGCGCCAATAGTTGAAAGTGAGAGTATTTCGTTTCTTCGGGAAGTCTTACCGTCATGAACGATTTCGAAAAATGGGAAAATGAATTTAATCAGCCAAATCCCGCAGAGGATGAACTCCCAGAATGGGTGGACAGCATCCTTGATGAACATTTCATTCCACCGGATCCAGGCCAGTCTCCAAAACTGACGGCGCAAACCAGAAAAGGGGTATTCACTCTTATCTCTGGAGTAGTGGTTTTGATAGTTTCGCCCTTCTTCAACTTTGGCATCGGACCCGGCCCGTGGATCGTGCTGGGTACCATTTCACTCTTTACTGGAGCGTTTTGGCTCTATCGTTCGATACCTGATGTTGAATCCGAACCCGAGGAAGATTCTGGAAATGGAGCGATCTTATGAATTTGCGACCTGAACTTGCTCAATTGCTTACAGTTGCCACTCCGCCTCCTTCCACAATGAGCGTTACTGAATTTAGACAATTGACCATGCCGGATAGCAGCATTTTGGGCGAGCCTGAATCAATCGAAAATGTGACAGATACTTTCATCGCAGGAACCAGCGCATACCTACCACTACGCATCTACCGACCTGAGTCATTCAACGGCTCCGCCTTGATCTACTTCCATGGAGGCGGATGGGTAATCGGCACTCCAGATGCCTATGAACAGACCCTTCGATCGTTAGCTAACAAGACAGGTTCCATGGTCTTCGCCGTCTCATACCAGAAAGCACCAGAGCACCCCTTCCCCGTTCCATTCAATGATTGCTGGAGTACCTTCGAATGGGTCATTCATCATGCAGAAAGATTCCAGATTAATCCTTCAAGAATCGGCATCGGCGGAGATAGCGCTGGCGGAAATCTTGCTGCAGCAGTGGCGTTAAAGAATCGAGAGGAATTATCTGCACCACTCGCTTATCAACTTTTGATTTATCCGTGCACTTTGGACCACGTCGAAACTCCTTCCGGTCGTGAAAGGTCACAGGGATGGGGGCTGACTTCCGAGGCGATGAACTGGTTTATCGAGCAGTACGTTCCCCAATCTAATCAACGCAAGAATCCATATGCCTTTCCAGCCAATGCTTCAGATTTTTCAAACTTACCACCAGCAATCATCATGACTGCGGAATTTGATCCACTCAAGGATGACGGAAAGATGTATGCAGAAAAGTTGATTTCCGCTGGCACAAAAGTTATCTATAGAAATTTTGAAGATCTAAACCATGGATCCTTAATGCGCGCCGGAGTGAGTCGGTGTTCGGAAGAATTGCAACAATACTTCGCAGATCAAATCGCTCTCTTTATCTCGTAAAGATTCAATCAAGAACTACTGTCGAGCTAGAAGTGCTGCCCCAATCAGACCTGCTTCAGGTCCCAATTTCGCTCTAACCAATGTGGGATAAGGATGTTTATCTTTAAAGGGCATTACATTCCGTAATGCCTGAGAAATTGGTTCTAATAAAATATCGCCGGCATCCGCCACCCCGCCACCAATCACAATCACATCTGGATCTAATACCATGCAAAGAGAAGCTAATCCTGAGCCTATGTGCTCAGCGATATATCTAAAGCCACCAATGGCTACTTGGTTTCCACTTCGAGCCAGTTCAGTGATCATTTCTCCCGTGAGTTCATCAGAAGAAAATTCTTGAGAACCGTTCTCTCGTACGAACCTGAGCAGTGCAGATCCAGAGCCATATTGCTCAAAGCAGCCAAATGCGCCACATCCACATGGCGCACCTTGGGGTACGACATTCAAATGGCCTATCTCGCCCCCGATGCCAAAGGCTCCCCGCAACAATTCGCCGTTAACGATGATTCCTCCGCCAATGCCAGTGCCAAGAGTGACCATGAGCATGGATTTGGAATGTTGCGCTGCACCGAATCGGTACTCTCCCCAAGCAGCAGCATTGCCATCATTTTCAATGACAACATTCTTACCAGTCGACTTGGATAGGTATTGAGCCATCTCTACATCATTCAAATTAGAGATATTTGGTGTTGCCAACATGCGCTGTCGATCTGCCGAAACAAACCCGGCAATTGATAAACCTACGTGATTAACCGCTTGTAGGTTTGCCAAATTACCTACCAACTCTGCAATGGCATCAAGCAATTCGATTCCACCAGCACTCGGAGTTGCCACTCTGATCTTGTGGACTACATGCCCGTAGGAATCAATGACTCCACCAAGAATTTTGGTGCCACCTACATCAATGCCAATACTGAATGACATCAGCCTTCTTCGACTCGTTTCTTCAATTGCTTCAATGCGGCATCAACGACGTCTTTCTCTGCTTTGCGCTTAATCATGCTTAACATCGGCATAGCTAGATCAACTGTTAACCGATATGAGACTTCGCAGCCATCCTCGTGTTCTACTACCGTGTATGCCCCATCCATTTCGGTGAGCATCTTGGCTTCTTCAAGATTCCAGCTCACTGTTCGAGGGCTTTCACTCCAGTCGTAATTCAAGGTCACGGTATCG
>CAYFKL010000063.1:0-8033 GCA_964343565.1 uncultured Actinomycetes bacterium | reverse complement strand
GAACCCCCGACATCCTCGGTGTAAGCGAGGCGCTCTACCGCTGAGCTAACCACCCGGTAGATACCCAACTGGAGTTGGGCACTTGGTAAGTGTAGAGGGATTTAGAGCGTTGCCAAAACCTTCGTGTATTCGGCGTTGGAGCGAGCATCAAATCCGTTATAGAGGGCGAAAGCCACTTTGCCATCCTTGCCGATAATGAAAGATGCCCGGTTTGCGCAGCCCTTATCTTCCACAAACGCTCCGTAGGCCTTAGATACCGAACCATGTGGCCAGAAGTCGGAGAGCACTGAGAACGAGAAGTTCTCCTTCTCAGCAAAAACTTTCTGAGTGAATGGCGAATCACAAGAAATAGCGAGTAACTCGGTCTTCTCGTTTTGGAAAGAACTCAAGTCATCACGAAGTCCGCAGAGTTCGCCGGTGCACGTTCCGGTGAATGAGAATGGATAGAAAGTAATGAGTACATTCTTCTTTCCCTGAAAATCAGAGAGTTTCACTTCCTCCATAAATTGATTCTTCAATGTGAAGTCTGGAGCGCTGTCGCCAACTTTGAGTGTCATGGTTTCTCCTTAACGTCGACCCGATTTGGGTGCGACAAACTTTGTTGCGGTCCAATCCTTTGCTGCTGCAAAAGAAGAAGTCTGTGAGAGTCCAGCGGTCGGCGCTGCCTCTTGAATATCACTAGGTTCAACGTGTCCTGGTCTTCCAACTTTTGGAGTCAGCACCCAAATAGCGCCGCCATCAACAAGGAAAGTCATGGAATCAACCAGAAGATCAACGATTCGATTGACTGGATCATCATCACCATCATCACGAAACCAAACCAAAGCGATGTCAACAACATCTTCGGTTTCCTCGGAAAGAAATGGATTTCCAGAAAGATTACTAATCTCTTCTCGAAGTGCCTGGTCACTATCAGGACCTGCACCAATTTCTAATATAAGTGCCCCGGGATTGATTCCCATCCGTGCACCCGCAGAGGCCAGGCCTCCGGCGGCCGAACTCACCTCTCACCCTCCAAACGAACTTGAAATACCTGCCTCGAGCGCCTCTCGAGTACCCATAGTCCACCGCCTAAGCCACCCAGACGCAAGTCCGCCGGTGCGGATGTGACTTCTAGCCACCAACTAGGGAAAGATTAGGAGTACCTGAGCCGAGGTGAGACCCACATCGGCAACGGCCAGAACGCCCCAACCTCACCCTCGGAAGGGCCATATCGTGAGCACAGACGGCACATTCTCCGGACCCGAGCGCACTCCAATGATCACCAGTGGAATGCCTAGCCAACTCGTCGACGTCGATCCAGAAGAGAGCGCCGAGTGGCGTGAATCTTTCGATGCCCTACTTGAGAAAGCCGGACCAACCAGAGCGCGCTATGTCATGCTCTCACTCTTACAACGCGCAGCCGAAAAATCTGTTGGAGTTCCAAGTCTTAGAAACACCGACTACATCAACACCATTCCACCAGAGCGCGAACCAAACTTTCCTGGCGATGAGGCAATAGAACGTCGACTTCGCGCATACACCCGATGGAATGCAGCAATGTTGGTGCACCGCGCACAACGTCCCGGAATTGGCGTTGGTGGACACATCTCTTCCTATGCATCCTCGGCCTCGCTCTATGAAGTTGGTTTCAATCACTTCTTCCGCGGCAAAGAACACCCCGGTGGTGGAGATCAAATTTTCTATCAAGGACATGCCAGCCCTGGAATGTATGCCCGTGCATTTATCGAAGGACGTTTTAGCGAAGACCAACTCGATGGTTTCCGCCAAGAACTCTCCCACCACGCAGATGGTCTCTCTTCATACCCACATCCACGATTGATGCCAGATTTCTGGGAGTTCCCCACTGTCTCCATGGGATTGGGACCTCTCAATGCGATTTACCAAGCCCGATTTAATCGATACCTACATGCTCGTGGAATCAAAGATACGAGCCAACAACGAGTCTGGGCATTTTTGGGCGATGGTGAAACTGACGAACCAGAATCACTCGGTGCCATTCATCTTGCTGCACGAGAAGAATTAGATAACTTAACTTTCGTCATTAACTGTAACTTGCAACGACTTGATGGCCCTGTTCGAGGTAACGGAAAAATCATTCAAGAACTTGAATCTTTCTTCCGTGGAGCTGGATGGAATGTCATCAAAGTGGTGTGGGGACGCGAATGGGATCAATTACTGGCCGCCGATCGAGAAGGCGCACTCGTAAATCTGATGAACGTCACACCCGATGGAGATTTCCAAACTTACAAGGCAGAGAATGGTGCGTTTGTTCGCGATAACTTCTTTGCTCGAGATCCGCGAGCGCTCAAACTCATCGAAGGTTGGAGCGATGAGAAGGTCTGGGGCTTACGTCGTGGCGGGCATGATTACCGCAAACTTTATGCGGCTTACGCTGCGGCAACTTCTCATCAAGGTCAACCAACTGTCATTCTTGCTAAGACCGTTAAAGGTTGGGCGCTTGGTCCACACTTTGAAGGCCGTAATTCCACGCACCAGATGAAGAAATTAACTCAAGAAGATATTTTCGCATTGCGTGATCGACTTGGAATTCCATTAGCTGATGACCAACTAGATAAGTACACGCCTTCTTATTTCAGACCAGATGTTGATTCTGATGAATACAAGTATTTAATGGAACGACGAGCACAACTAGGCGGTTCCCTTCCTAAACGAGTTGTGCGTTCCAAGCCACTTCCTCCCGCGGAGGAGAGCGCTTATGAAGTGATGAAGCGTGGTTCGGGCAAACAAGAAGTAGCAACCACGATGGCATTCGTGCGTATGCTCAAAGACCTATTCAAAGATCCAAACATCGGACCGAGATTAGTTCCGATCATTCCTGATGAGGCTCGTACCTTTGGAATGGATTCACTCTTTCCAGTGCAGAAGATTTACTCACCTCACGGTCAGACCTACACATCGGTAGATCGCGAACTCATGCTCTCCTATAAAGAATCTACTCAAGGTGTGATTTTGCACGAAGGAATTAATGAGGCTGGCTCAACTGCATCGTTTACCGCAGTTGGAACCTCATATGCCACTCACGGCGAACCAATGATTCCTATTTATATCTTCTACTCCATGTTCGGATTCCAACGAACTGGTGATGGTTTTTGGGCAGCTGCTGATCAATTAACTCGTGGCTTTGTCTTCGGAGCAACTGCTGGACGAACCACATTAAATGGCGAAGGCCTGCAGCACGAAGATGGTCACTCCCATCTGCTGGCATCAACCAACCCAGCCGTGGTTGCCTATGATCCCGCATTTGCATTTGAGATCGGGCATATCTTCAAAGATGGCTTGCGTCGCATGTATGGAGAAGATTCGGAAAATATTTACTACTACCTCACGGTTTATAACGAGCCATATTTGCAACCAGCTGAGCCAGATGATCTCGATGTTAACGGTGTTCTTAAGGGACTTTACAAGTATCAATCAGGATCTAATACTCATGAGAAGAAGGCACAACTTCTAGCATCTGGTGTTGCTATGCAGTGGGCATTGAAGGCTCAGAAGTTGCTGGAAGAAGATTGGAACGTCAGCGCTGACGTCTGGTCAGTTACGTCATGGAATGAATTGCGACGCGATGGTCTTGAAGTTGATCGACATAACTTGCTTCACCCAGAAGATGGTCGACGTGAAGCGTTTGTTACTAAGCAATTAATCGATGTCCAAGGACCAATCGTCGCAGTCTCTGACTTTATGCGTGCGGTGCAGGATCAAATTGCTCCATGGGTTCCCGGTGACTTTATCTCGCTAGGAACTGATGGCTTTGGTCTTTCTGATACGCGTGGTGCACTGCGACGTCACTTCCGCGTTGATGCTGAATCAATCACAGTAGCAACTCTGATCGAACTCAGTCGTCGTGGTGAAATCGGCATCTCTGTGGTTAAAGAGGCGATCCAAAAGTATGCACTTGATGATGTTCGTGCAGCCGACCCGGGTAATACTGAAGGTTCTGGATGATTGGACGCATCCCCATCCTGGATATTTCACCAGTAGTTGAGAATGGTGAATTCCCGGCTAAGGCTGTGACGGGCGAACGTCTTTGGGCGAGCGCCACAATTTTCCGCGAAGGACACGATTACCTTCGAGCTAATGTGGTTTTAAAAGATCCTTCCGGTAAAACTTCAGACTTTCTCCCCATGCACGAAGCATTCCCTGATCGATGGAGTGCCGCGATCCGCCCTGATGTTGTTGGTGAGTGGAGTTATTACATCGAAGCATGGGATGACCCGGTGGGAACCTGGATTCATGCAGCCGAAATTAAGATCCCATCAGGCATTGATGTTGATCTAGTTTTGGAAGAGGGCGCACAATTATTTGGAGAACTCGCAAAAGAGTATTCGCTAAGTCATTACCAAGAAGTTGCCGCGATTCTTCGTGATGATTCCATCGAACCGCGTGAACGTTTAACTCAAGCGCTCTCGGATGAAACCAAACGTTTAATTTGGAACTTCCCATTACGCAGATTGATCACGCAGAGCCAGGAATATCGGATTCAAGTTGATCGCGAACGAGCGCTCTTTGGATCATGGTATGAATTCTTTCCTCGATCAGAAGTCACAACTTCAAAATTGAGCAAAACGGTTAAGCATGGAACTTTCCGTTCTTCCTACTCTCGACTCGAAGCAGCAGCTGAGATGGGTTTCGATGTGGTTTATCTACCACCTATTCATCCCATCGGATATACGCATAGAAAAGGTCCGAATAACACTCTGACTGCAGGTGCCAACGATCCAGGTGTTCCGTGGGCTATTGGAAATAAGAGTGGTGGGCATGACGCAATCCATCCGGATTTGGGAACCATAAAAGATTTTGAAAAATTTGTTTCCTACGCAAAATCACTTAATTTAGAAATTGCGATGGACTTAGCGCTGCAAGCCTCGCCAGATCATCCGTGGGTCGCTAGTCATCCTGAGTGGTTCTCGGTCCGCGTGGATGGTTCGATCGCATATGCAGAGAATCCTCCGAAGAAATATCAAGATATCTTCCCGATCAATTTTGATAACGATTACAACGGAATTCTGAATGAAGTAATTCGCATAGTAAAATTCTGGATCTCAAAAGGTGTCACAATCTTCCGAGTTGATAACCCGCACACTAAGCCAGTTCATTTCTGGCGAGATTTACTCAGTGAGATTCATTCTTCAAATCCTGAAATCGTCTTTCTTGCCGAAGCATTTACTAAGCCAGTCATGATGCACACTTTGGGCAAAGTTGGATTCCATCAGTCTTACACCTACTTCACTTGGCGAACGAGCAAAGCAGAACTTGAGGCTTATGGTTCCGAAGTTAGCCATCAAACTAGTGATTTCTTTCGACCTAATTTCTGGGTAAACACACCAGATATCAACCCATTCCATCTCCAAAGTGGAAATCAAGAAATGTTTGCCCTTCGAGCCATACTGGCAGCAACTATGTCGCCTTCGTGGGGAATGTATGCCGGATACGAATTATTTGAATACCAAAAGTTTGCTGAGGGCGGAGAAGAGTATTTAGATTCAGAGAAGTACCAACTTAAGCCACGCAACTGGCAAGCCGCGGAAAAGAGTGGCAAAACACTGACTCCATTGATTAAGAAACTCAATCAGATCCGTAAAACGAACCCAGCCTTAGCTAGGCTTCGTAACATCTCCTTCCATCACACTGATTCTGACCAGGTGATTGCATTCTCTAAACGAGATGATGACGAGGGTTCAAACCGAATCATTGTCATCGCAAATCTAGATCCCACTAAAGCGGTAGAAACTTCAATTCACCTGGATTTGGGAGTATTGGGATTTGGTCACGACGCTCTCATCCAAGTAACAGATTTGCTCGACGGAAAGCAGTATCAATGGAGTTCACATAACTTCGTTCGCTTTGCTCCTGGTGAGCGTGTAGCCCACATACTCAAAGTCAATTAAGGCGATCTGAGTGGGAATATTTAATCGAAAGCCAAAGAGTGAATCTCCAGAAAACTTACTAGGGCTCTCCCTAGATGAGTTAGATCGAGTGATTTCAGGTAATCACCACGATCCACATTCAGTTCTGGGTCCACATTTATATCGGGATCACGTCACGGTTCGCACGCTTCGCCCCATGGCAGATGCGGTGGGAATTCTTCTCGATGATGACACTCGAATCGATATGCGACATGAGCATGGTGGGATTTTCGTCGGTGTAATACCTGCGCAATCCATCCCCAATTATCGAATTCAAGTCAGATATGGAAGTGAGGAATTCGTTGTTGATGATCCGTATCGTTGGCTTCCAACGCTAGGAGAACTCGACACCTATCTCATCACTGAAGGTCGACACGAAAAACTTTGGAACGTCCTTGGGGCACATCAAAAAAGTTTCACTACATCTCATGGTGAAGTAAATGGAACTGCTTTTGCAGTTTGGGCACCTAATGCGCAATGTGTGCGCCTTATTAGCGATCACAACAATTGGAATGGCGTGGAACATCCCATGCGATCTCTTGGTGCCAGCGGTATCTGGGAACTCTTTGTTCCAGGACTTGCGCAGTGGACTCGCTATCGCTACTCAATCAAAGGCGCCGATGGTCAATGGCGAGATCACGCCGACCCGATGGCGCAACATACTCAAACACCGCCAGAGAATGCTTCGGTGGTCTTCAACTCTGATTACAACTGGAACGATAAGAATTGGATGGAAGTGCGCTCCACCTTTCAGCCCTGGAAAGCGCCAATATCTATCTACGAAGTTCACTTAGGTTCATGGCGACCGGGGTTGTCGTATCGTCAATTAGCAGACGAATTAACTCGTTACCTCAAAGAGACTGGTTTTACCCATGTGGAGTTCTTACCGGTCATGGAACATCCATTCGGTGGCTCGTGGGGATATCAAGTCACTTCCTACTTTGCCCCCACATCTCGATTCGGCTCCCCCGACGACTTTAGATATCTCGTAGATACGTTGCACCAGAATGGTTTTGGTGTGATTCTCGATTGGGTTCCTGCACACTTTCCCAAAGATGATTGGGCGCTAGCAAAATTTGATGGAACCGCGCTTTATGAACATCCAGATCCGCGTCGAGGTGAGCATCCCGACTGGGGAACTTATGTTCCAAACTTTGGTAGACCTGAAGTACGAAATTTCCTCGTGGCAAGCGCTCTTTATTGGTTAAGTGAATTTCATATCGACGGACTTCGAGTCGATGCAGTGGCATCCATGCTCTACTTGGATTACTCGCGCAAGGATGGCGAGTGGTTACCCAACGAACATGGTGGTCGGGAAAACTTTGATGCAGTTCGGGTACTGCAAGAGACAAATGCCATTGCTTATCGTGACTTCCCGGGCATCATGATGATTGCTGAAGAATCCACTGCTTGGAATGGCGTCACCCGAGGAACAGATGCTGATGGTTTAGGTTTTGGTTTTAAATGGAATATGGGTTGGATGCACGATTCTTTGGAATATTTTGTGCGCGAACCATTTCATCGACGCTGGCACCATGATCAACTTACATTTTCCATCGTTTACGCGTGGAGCGAGAATTACATTCTCCCAATTTCACACGACGAAGTTGTGCATGGCAAAGGTTCTCTCTTTGAAAAGGCTCCCGGAGATGATTGGCAAAAACTTGCCAACATTCGCGCCTATTTAGCCTTCATGTGGGCGCATCCAGGCAAGCAACTACTCTTCATGGGCAGTGAATTTGCCCAAACGCATGAGTGGAATGAGAGCCAGTCGCTGGAGTGGTGGTTACTCGAAAATACTGCTCACCATGGAGTGCAAAAATATGTGAAAGCTTTGAATGAGAAGTATCGTGAGCACCCGGCATTGTGGGAGCAAGATACTTCTCCCGCTGGATTTAACTTCTTGATCAGTGATGATCGTGATGGAAACATCGTGGCATTTACCCGATGGTCTATAGATGGTTCACCTTTAGTATGTGCAATTAATTTCTCTCCCGTGCCACACGAAAGATTCCAATTGCCACTACCTAAGTCTGGATCTTGGAAAGAGATACTTAACTCAGATGATCTGGGTTTTGGTGGCAGTGGCGTGGTTAATAATGTTGT
>CAYFKL010000062.1:0-8235 GCA_964343565.1 uncultured Actinomycetes bacterium | reverse complement strand
TGGCTAAACAAGAAGTGTGCCAGCCGCTAACGTTCGCGTGCTGCCCCCGACCCAAAGACATCGACAACGACGTAAGGTAATTCCATGCACGCTCCGAATCGCTATTTTGGTATCAGGCAAGACTAAGGAAGAGTTTTTTCAATCTCTCTAGATTCTCAGCATTGTTTTTCGAATCTTCTTGCACACACTCTTGCAAACTCGCTGCTATCAAAGTCATGGCTGCCGTATTTACCGCCTTGGATACCGCAGCCATTTGATGCACGATCTCCTCGCAGGTACGACCTTCTTCTAACATGCGCACTACGCCAGCGACCTGACCTTGCGCTCGTTTTACTCGGGTGAGAATCTCCGCACGCTGAACTTCATCTTTGAGAACATGGGCTTTAGGTGCTCGTGCCATCTCTTCTCCTCACAACTCAACCAACATCCATCACTATACCCCCTAGGGGTATATCAACCGATAGTTCTGATTAAGCCGGTGAAGTGGGATCGAGTGAGTACCAGATGGTCTTAGTCTCGGTGTACTGATCCAGCGCCTCTAGCCCCTTATCTTTTCCACCAAATCCGGAAGTCTTATAACCACCAAATGGAGTTCCGATCGAACCTTCGCCGTAGCAGTTCACTGAGACCACGCCCGCGCGAACTGCTCGAGAGAGGCGATGTGCGGCATCTAAATCTTTTGTGAATACTGATCCAGCCAAACCATAATCGGTGTCGTTTGCGAGCGCGATTGCCTCTGCCTCACTCTTAAATGTGAGTACCGAAACCACGGGTCCAAAGATCTCTTCACGTGCAACAGCCATGTCAGGTTTTACATCAGTAATGATGGTTGGTGAAACAAACCAACCACCTGTCTCTTCCATGATGCGATTGCCGCCGTGTGCAATCGTTGCTCCAGCCTTTGTTGCACCGTCGACATAACGCAACACTCGGTCTAGGGCTTCTGTTTCAATAACCGGGCCAAGGCGAGTCTCTTCTTTTGCTGGATCTCCAACTGGAACTTCTTTCGTAGCGGCAGTTAGAGCGGCAACTAAATCTTTTTCAATTGATTCATGCACCAATATTCGAGAACCTGCTGTGCAGTTCTGTCCGGTGTTCCAAAATGCTGCATTAACAAGTTCAGGTATAACAGCATCCAAATAAGAGGCTGCATCCTTCATTACGATTTGCGGGCTCTTACCTCCACACTCCAACACGATCTTTTTCATGTTGCTATCAGCTGAGTAACGCAAAAATTGTTTGCCAACCGCGGTTGAGCCAGTGAAAGTTGCCAAGTCTGCAAAATTGCTCAGTGCAAGAGCCTTGCCAGCTACTTCGCCATATCCAGGAACCACGTTGAAAACGCCATCTGGAATTCCAGCCTCGCTCGCTAACTGCGCAATGAAGATTGCACTAAGCGGTGATTGCTCAGCAGGTTTCACCACAATGGAATTTCCAGCGGCGAGCGCAGGGCCAAGTTTCCAACCCAACATCATTGCTGGAAAGTTCCACGGCAATACTGCAACAACCACACCGATTGGTTCTTTCACAATCATGCCGAAATTTTCCGGACCGGTTGGTGCAATTCGGTCATAAACTTTATCGATCGCCTCGGCATACCAATTGATGGTTGCAACTACATCTGGGATATCAATATTGACGCAATCAAAAATAGTTTTTCCCGCATCCGTTGAATCTAAATAAGCAATCGTTTGCAAGTTGGATTCAATAAGTGAGGCAAACTTTTGCAAGACTGCTTTGCGATGAGTGGGAGAAGTACGACTCCACACTCCAGAATCAAATGATCGTCTTGCTGCTTTAATGGCGCGATCTGCATCAACTTCAGCGCACTCTGCGACTTGAGCCAACACTTGACCGGTAGCCGGGTTCCAGGTTGGGAAAGTCTTGCCAGAGGCAGCATCAACTAACGCACCATCAATAAAGGCTTGGGTTGGAAAGGAAGGACTCATCATGAGGTCGCTTTCATCTGGTTGAGCGCTTGGGCAAGGACTTTTCTATCGGATTCTGGTAATTCCATCAATGGTTTGCGCGGCGCTCCAACGGGGATTCCCTGCAATTCCAGACCAGCCTTTACCCCTTGGATGAATGGAATCGAGAGCATCGTGTCGATAACAGGGAAGACTCGTTCCCATGCTTTTCGAGCTGCTGGAATATTTCCCGCTTTGAGTTCACGATAAACCGCTGCTAATTCATGTGGCACCACATTGGCAGTGCCTAGCATCGCACCAGTTGCGCCTTCAAGGATGGCGGCAAACATAAAACTATCCCACCCGGTAATGAAACCAATGTGATCAGAGTGATAGCGAATCAATTGAAGAGCCTGCTGATAATCACCGCTGGAATCTTTCACATACTCCAGGTTTGTTATCTCCCGACCAAGTTCCCCTAGTTGATCAGCAGTTAGATTTACTCCAGTTGTTCCTGGGCTGTTGTAATACATAACTGGAACATCAATTGCGTCAGCAACTGACTTCACATAATTCTTGATCTCTCTGAAAGAGAGAGGATCGTAGTAAGGAATTCCAAGCATGACGACATCTGCACCGGCTTTGATCGCTGCATGGGATAAGAGCGTGGCTTCTTTCGCAGTCATTGCCCCGCAATTAGCAATAACTGGAACTCTGCCAGATGAGAACTCCACAACTTTGTTAAAGATTTCAATTCGCTCAGATTGACTAAGCCAAGCAAACTCACCGGTTCCTCCACCAGCAACGACAGCATCAATTCCGGCATCGATTGATCTCTCCGTTAAAACTTTGAGCATCTGGAAATCAATCTCATCTTGCTGATTAAACGGCGTTGCCAGCGCCGTGAGTAGACCGCTGATTCGCTTTGTCATGCATTGCCCCCGAGAGTTCGTGAACCATTTTGATGTTCAGTGCCGAGAATACTTCTGGCTTCTTGAGCTGCAGTGAAGCCAGATGAAATAGAGGTTTCGGTGTAATACGTTCCTAAGTAATCCCCTGCTAAAAAGATTCTCTTCGTGGGTTTAGTAAGAATCGGTTGCAGTTTGCTTCGACCTGGGAAGGAGTAGGGAGATCCAAAGTGCCATCGGGCAACTTCTCCCTCAACAACTAGGTCAGAGAATTTAGGAAAGACCGCATCTAAATCTTGTAAGTACTTTGCTTTGATCTCTTCATCGCTTAATTCCATCAATTGCCGAGCCAGCCCTGCAGATGAGAAAGTCATGATGCTTCCACCTGCTTGACGATATTTTTCCGTTCCGCGAACAATATTTCCTGGATTTAAGAAAACGATAAACGATTTCTTGCCAACGGCAACGCCATAGCAGTCATCCCATACTTGTGCAGAGTTTTCATTTGTTAAGAAAGCCCCACTGACATGTGGGCCATACTTAATTTCTCCTAACGCCTCACTCAATTCACTTGGCAAATTGACTGCCATTGCCTTGGTAATGGGAGCAGGCGTCGCCAAAATTGCAGTACGCGCTCGAACTTCAAGATCTTTACCATCTTTGCGATATCGCACAACAACATGATCACTATTTTCAACTACTTCAAATACTTCAGCATTTAATTCAATCTGCTCACGGAAAGCCTGCGCAACTCCTTCAGTGAGAGTGGAAGGTCCGCCAAGAATGTAGCGGCTTAGCCCGGCACCTATATTCCAAATCAAACTGAAGTAACCGATACCAGATCCAGCTGCTAACTGATCAACATCGGCGGTGGAGCGTGTGACGGTTGGCTTAAAGAATGCCAACACATCTTCATTCATCGGACCTACATACTCAGCAAAGGTTCTCTCATTTTCAAAATCAAATATTCGCTGCTGACGTACTTCAGGCGCTTCTCCAGGAATTGGTTTTGAAATCTTTGCATATCGGAAAACATCTTTCGAAACTTTCGCGCCTTTAGCAATTACAGATACTCGGTCGCCAAATTTCATTGGGAAACGCAATGGATAAGTTTGAACTGGACCTGTCTTAATAAATTTGCCATTCATTGACATTGCTGAAAGTTTTCCGGGGATCTTTATCCATCGCGTGCCTGACTCTTGGAAAAGTTCAGCAGTAGCCGACCCTTCACCCGCGAACATATGTCCGCCCCAGTTCATCCAGTATTGGCCACGTTTTTCAGAACGAATTCGGCCACCAATACGATCACTCGACTCAAGAAGTTGAATATCCCAATCACGAAGACGCCATGCAGCAGAGAGACCTGCTAGGCCTCCACCGATGATCACAACATCTTTCATGGCTCTCCCCCGAGCCCAACCTTATCTAAAGGTGGTTTTCCTTCCTAAAGACGGCAACCAGGGCGTTCGCGTGGCCGTGCCCCATCTCAAATTTTTCCTTCAAGTGAGCCACCTGCTCCATATGGGCCAACTTGGCCACCTTCTTCAATTCCTTCATCCAGAATTCGATTGGCTTGCCATACTTCTTTTCAATCGATGGAAAGTAAGACGCCGGACCGGTCACTTTCTTCTCTGCCATCTCATCGCCTTTCCTATTCGCTTAACTGACTTCCAAATAAGTACGCAGAGAATAGTGCAGATAGCAGTCAGAACTCCATTGACCAATAGATTGCTATCTTCAAGGAAACGAGTCAGCACTCCACCGAGAACGATTCCAAAAATGATTACATAACGCATATATGGTTCCCCAGTAAACAAATTTCTTCGACTATCGTTCACATATGAAGTCTAGTGAAGCTGTTGAGGCAGCGCTCTCACGAATTGCTGAAATTGACGCCTCTGGCTATCGACTGAACTCGGTGCTTGCGCTCGCTGATGACGCGCTCGCTCAAGCACAGAATTATGATCGAGCGGGAATTGATCTTCCACTTCAAGGTCTTCCAATCTTGATTAAGGACAACATTGAGGCCATTGGTCTTCCAGCAACTGCTGGTTCGTTGGCATTAGTAGATACACCCGTGGTTAAAGATTCATCGATTGCATCAAGACTGCGTGATGCCGGTGCGATCATTATCGGTGCAACGAATCTTTCAGAGTGGGCAAACATCAGATCGGAGAAATCAACTAGCGGTTGGTCTGCTGTTGGTGGCCTCACTGCAAATCCATGGATTCACGAACATAGTGCCGGAGGTTCTTCATCCGGTTCTGGAGCTGCTGTTGCGGCAGGTTTAACTCAATGGGCAATCGGATCGGAAACAGATGGCTCAATTGTTTGTCCCGCTTCTCTAAATGGATGTGTTGGAATAAAACCAACTGTGGGATTAATTCCAAGAGATGGCATGATTCCCATTAGTAGTAGCCAAGATTCACCCGGACCAATGGCTCAAACAACCGAGCAAGCGGCGCTGCTACTTAGTGCTCTTACTGGTAATTACGAGTATTTCAATGCCTCAAAAAATGTGGAGCCTATAAAAATTGGTGTTGTTCGAAATTGGTTAACGTCGGATACAAAAGTGGATTCACTTTTCGAAGAATCAATCAAGTTGCTAGAAAAATCTGGAGCCAAACTCCAAGAAGTGAAACTCGATGAGTTTTCTCCCCAAGTTTGGGAAGATGAATTCATTGTGCTGCTCTTCGAATTGCAACGTGAGCTGGAAAAATATCTTAAAGGTCGAGTTGGGGCGAAAGTTTTATCATTGAAAGATGTAGTTGAATTCAATATTAGAAACTCCGATAGAGAGATGCACCTCTTCGGCCAAGAATATTTTGAGAGATCTATCGAGATTGCTAAAGATGTAAGTAATTACCAAGAGTCGCGAAGCAGGAACCTTGCCTGGGCGGAAGCAACGCTCGCACTCGGCTTAAAAGATGTTGATGTTTTGGTTGGTTGTACTTATGGACCTGCATGGAAGAGTAACTTTGAAAGCGGAGACAACATCTCGAGTGCCACCTCGATATCAACTGCTCCAGCCATCGCTGGAACACCAATCGGATCAATTCCGATGGGATTAGTAGATGGACTCCCCGTTGGACTTGGATTCGTAACAGCACGAAACCAAGAGACGAAACTAATCAATGCGATGTCTCATGCCGAGAAAGCACTTGGCCTTGGAATCTTGCAACCATCATTCATTAACTAGATCTGAACAAGAAAGACTTAGCCTATTCAGGGTGTCCTCAGGTGCGGAGCGCTAACTTAATATCTATTTTCGAGAAACCAACTTAAAGCCAGCAGGGCATTTAGGCTTACTGGCCGTAATTGTTTTACGTAGATTGCCTTTTGAACAAGTTATGGACTGAAGCTTTGTTTGACTAGTAACTTTAGCCTTGGTTTGCAATGAGTTTACATTTGCATTAGCAGCAGGTGCGACTTCCTTTGGAGTGGTAGGGATAGGAATAGTTGCGTCGGTAGAGACTTTTTCCTGATTCAGTTTTATTCGAATTACTGGGGAAGAAAACGTAAAACCTGTCGTCCTTAAATAAATCCAGCCATTATTTTCAGTTAGAGAACTTGTAGTAATTTCCGATTTTCCATCTACGCCGATTACCGAGACCGTAGCGGAAACCGGTGCATCTGTGAATCCGTAAATACACCGAGCAAATGAACTTCTAATTGCTAAATTATAAATTCCTTTAAAAACTTCATCATTCGGTAAGAAATGAGGTGCAGCAACTTTATAATCCAGTGTTTTATCGGTGGCATCGAACGTGGGAGGGCCACCAATATACATGGTGGCATTAGTTGTAACGATTCCATTAAGCTGCGAATCATCAGTCAGGCAACGATTGAATTCTTCTCCAGGATTCATGGTATGAATAGACCAGATTGTTGGTGCAAAAGTGGCTTTATTACCAACAGAGTTAACCCAAGCCAACATTTCTTGGAAACCATTTTCATCATAGTGATTTATGCTTTTAAGAATGTTCCAAGGGTGGCCATCAACTAAAGTGGAATTGTTTCCCCACCCACTTCCATTTCCATCTGCACCGCTGTCCTTTGCGTAGAATTCACGAATTTCTGAAGGTAATTCCGTTTTCTTGAATGCTGCAAATATACCCGGGACTTTAGTTGGCCTTCCAGAGACTTGGATAATTTGATCTCCATCCCGCGCCATTGAAATGTTTGCCTGCACTTCAGCCAATCTTCCATGAAGCCAGCCTTTAATGCTTGCATGAAGTTTTAACTTAACCTCAAAGTTGATATCCATTGGGAGAGGCCAAGATAACAAACAAATCGTATTATCAATTTGAACGCACGGTAAAGATTGTCCATTAGTCAAAGTTCCGTCGTTACATCCTCCGATCGTGTGTTGTCGGCCTCGCACAATAAAATCACGGCTTCGCCAGCTATATTCCGGTGCTGGCAAACTACATTCTGCTACTTTTTTTGATACCGCATAAATTGCCAATTGAAAATTGTCTGTCTGGAAGGTTTTATCTTCGAAATGTTTTTGACCGGTCATGATTCCCGTTATTAAATAAAGCGATCCTCCTTTGTGGGGAGCTTTAGGAATGTTTACCAAAAATGAAGTTCCGCCACCGGGAAGGTTTGCTGCGAGATCGCCTGTATATGGTGTTGGTGTAGTTAAGGGAAATTTTTGAAGATAGGCAACATCCAGTTTCGTGCCATCCTCATTTGTTGCATTTACCTCGCTTATACAGTCATGCGTATACAATTTATCGCAGTAATTTAAAATTGTTGCATACTGCATGTACTTTGAACTGTCGCAACCTAGATAACCATACTTTGTGCACACCTCCATTGAGATCATGCGTTCATTTTCTTGATGGTTTACGGAGTCTTTTGCTTCCAAATAGACGACTGGGTTTCGCGAAGACTGATCATCGTTCATCACCATCGCCGTGTATCTGTCAGAGGTGGGAGGAGCCGGAATTATAAATTGTTCATCAGGTGATGCCTCAGCGAAGGCAAATCCAGTGATTGAGAAACTTAGCGAAAATGACACGATCAATGCTGAGACTAAACGTCTCCTAGCAGTAGGCATTTATTCACCTAGGCCTTTCCGCAAGTGATACTTCCCAGAAGAGTACATCTCGTTGGTAATCGTTGGAAGTAAAGATGAGGTAGAACTTGATTTAAGGACGACCGTATTTTTTGCAAGATTTTGGCAAAAGAATGGGCTATCCGGACATTTCTGGGATTTGGAACCAGGTCCAAAAACTTCAACAAAATTCTTGCGAGGAAAGCCCGGAGACCTCCAAACTCTCACAAGTTACAAGTTGGAGGTAAAATCCGGCTTGAACAAGCATTTAGGGCATGATTCGGGAGCCGAGTAGTGAAATTTCCAAGTAGCAAACTGACAATTGTTCTTGTTGGTTTAATCATTTCTCTTTTCATTC
>CAYFKL010000061.1:6790-8302 GCA_964343565.1 uncultured Actinomycetes bacterium | reverse complement strand
GCTTCACCGCTATAGATTAGCGGAAGGCTTGAATACCTGTTAGTGCTCGCCCAATAGTTAGCAAGTGGATTTCGCTAGTTCCTTCGTAGGTGAGCACAGATTCAAGGTTATTTGCGTGCCTGAGGATGGGATACTCGAGGGTAACTCCGTTGCCGCCCAGAATGGTGCGTGAGGTCCGGGCAATCTCAATCGCCTCACGGACGTTATTTAATTTGCCAAGAGAGATCTGCTCCGGACGAACTTTCTCTTCATCTTTAAGTCGACCCAGGTGCAAGGCGAGTAAGAATCCTTTTTGTAATTCCAATGCCATATTCGCCAGTTTTTCTTGAGTTAATTGGAATGCTGCAATCGGTTGATCGAATTGGATTCGAGAGAGTGCGTAATCTGTAGCCACTTCCAGGCAATCTCGGGCTGCACCAATTGCACCAAACACGATTCCGAATCTGGCTTCATTCAAACTTGACATCGGGCCTTTCAATCCGCGAACTTCCGGAAAGACTGCATCGGATGGAAGACGAACATCGGTGAGCACAATTTCTCCGGTCACGGAGGCGCGAAGTGAAAGTTTTTTGTGGATGACATTTGCTTTGAAACCTGGGGTATTGGTTGGAACTACGAAGCCGCGGATACCTTCATCGGTCTGTGCCCATATGACAGCAACATCTGCAATCGGTGCGTTGGTGATCCACATCTTGCTGCCGTTAAGAATCCAATCTTTTCCATCTCGCTTAGCGTTAGTCACCATGCCGGCAGGGTTTGATCCATAATCTGCTTCAGTAAGTCCGAAACAACCAATGAATTCTCCCCGAGCCATCCCAGGTAGCCATTGGGTTTTCTGTTCTTCGCTTCCCCAACGCCAAATGGCGTACATGGCGAGCGAACCTTGTACAGAGACCAGCGAACGAATTCCAGAATCTCCAGCTTCTAACTCCATACATGCCAGACCGTAAGCGGTGGCATTGGTGCCGGCGCAGCCGTAACCTTCCAGGTGCATTCCAAGTAATCCGAGTGCACCAAATTCTTTAGCTAATTCTCTCGCGGGTAGATCTCCAGATTCATACCATCCTGCAACATGTGGCTTGATTTTCTCATCAACCAATTTTTTTACGGTGTCACGAATATCGCGCTCTTCCTCCGTTAGCAGGTGATCGATTCCAAGCAGGGAGAGGGCTGATTCCATGCTCACATTCTAGTGAATTTATCTGAAGGTGCTGCCCGGGGTGCTCCGAGAGTGACCGGTGCCACTTCGTATTGATGCCCTGAAGGAGCGGTCCACCGAGTAGTGCCACAAGATAGCCGAACGCTGCTCCAGCGATGATGAGTTTTTAGTCGATGGTGTCGGCGACATAAGAGTTGAAGGTTTGGGGGTGTCGTTTCCCCCTCTTGATCAAACGGTTGTACGTGATCTATGTCGGTGAAACGTGCGGGAGTGCTGCAACCGGGAAATCGACAACGCTGATCTCTTTCACGTATGAAGTTTTGCAACCAAGGGCTTGGTTGATAGTGAGTTCT
>CAYFKL010000061.1:0-6690 GCA_964343565.1 uncultured Actinomycetes bacterium | reverse complement strand
GCTTTAGTTCCGGTAACTGCATCTATTCGTCCTGCAATACCGATCATCCCGTGTCCTTCTGGCCATATTCGAAGAAAGCGATCTGTTTGGTCAGAAGTAAGTGCTTGCTCTGGTAAATGATCCAGCGTTAATTTTTTGAGAAAACGAGTGAGTTCTGCTGGTGTATGTAATTCGGCATAACCTAATGCGCGATTGACGATTGCAGTGATAATGGTTGAATCAATTCCGGCCTTTTGTAATGGAGCAACTTGCTCCAAAGTTATCCGGGCGTGTAAGCGCGAAATTTCGCCAAGTGCAAGTGCTCGAGAAATCTCGGGATTCTCAACGGTGATGGCTCGGGAGAAATCGATTTCCCGTTGTGCGGTGTTATTACTCATGTGCAATTGAGCTGAAATCTCTTCTCTTGCAGATTCATCTACTTCATATTCGAAACTATAGGGCGAGTGAGATTCGTCAGCTGATAATCCGGCCAGCGTCACAATCACTCTTGCATTGAAAGCGGTTAGCCAAGATTGAATTCGTTTGATTGAAGCGAGTATTTCAATGCGTTCACTGCGTGTTAGCGCGTAAGGATCGCAATTGGCAATGTTGAGAAATGTGTCGAGAGCTGCTTGATTTTCTTCTAAAAGAAAGTGCTGTGAACGCATGAGAGTATGAGAACAGAGCCCGGTGACATTGCATAACTCGTGGTGACTCGATTCTAAGCAAAAGTAGCACTCAGTAACTTTTACTTAGAACTCCCAGAGTTCACACAGAAAGTTGGAAAAGAGATAAGCCCAACTCAAACGCTCTTGAGTGCGTTGACAACCTTCGTAAGTGAATCCTTTGCATCACCAAAGAGCAAGGTGGTCTTTGGATCGTAAAGTAATTCATTTTCGATGCCGGCAAATCCAGGGCGCATGGAGCGTTTCAAGAAGATGACATTATTTGCATGATCGACTTCAAGAATTGGCATTCCATAAATTGGACACCCTGGTGTGGTCTTCGCGGCCGGGTTCACAACGTCATTGGCGCCGACAACTAAGGCGACATCGGTCTGTCCAAATGTTGGGTTCACTTCTTCCATTTCTTTTAATTGGTCGTATGGAACATTTGCCTCCGCGAGGAGCACGTTCATGTGACCAGGCATTCTTCCTGCAACGGGGTGGATGCCATATGCAACCTCTACTCCTTTAGCGGTAAGTAGATCTGCAAGTTCTCGAACAGTATGTTGCGCCTGAGCTACTGCTAATCCGAATCCAGGAACAACTACAACTCTTCTTGCGTAGGCCAAGAGGATTGCAACATCGTCAGGTGAACCAGACTTAACTGGACGAGTATCTGCAACTGCAGCAGAAGAGGTTGGCGTTGCTGTGAATGCGCCAAAGAGGATGCCAAATAGTGGACGGCCCATAGCGCTTGCCATTAAACGAGTGAGAATCGTTCCCGAAGCACCTACTAATGTTCCTGCAACGATGAGCAGAGTGGTGTGTAGTACATAACCACTAGCTGCAACGGTGAGTCCAGTGAAAGCATTTAAGAGAGAGATAACGATCGGAACATCTGCGCCACCAACTGGAAGTACAAAGAGCACACCGAACAGCAATGCGATGACTGTCAGGATAAGTAAAGGAGTGGAACCTTGAGAAACTCCTACCCAACCTGCGCTCGCTAAAGTTCCAAGCAGGACTAACGCAATGATTAATCGGCCACCAGCGAAGACTATTGGCCGGGTAGTCATGAGTTCTTGCAGTTTTAGGAAAGTCAACACAGAGCCAGTGAAAGATATACAGCCAACAACAACTGTGAATACGGTAGCAACTACTTCGCCTGTGGTTGCTTCATTACCAAGTCGCAAGTATTCAACTATTGAGACCAGCGCTGCCGCGCCTCCGCCTACGCCATTAAAGAGCGCCACCAATTGCGGCATGGCGGTCATTTTGACTCTCCGAGCTGCTGGAACTCCGACAGCTGTGCCAAATGCAATGGCGAGGAGGATCCAGATTAAGTTATGTAGCGGTTCGAAGAAGAAAACAATGACGGTGGCTACTGTGGCGCCAATGGCTCCCAAAATATTTCCACGGCGTGCCGATCTTGGAGATGAAAGACCTTTCAAAGCCAGGATGAAACAGATTGCAGCAGCAAGCCCGATGAGATCGTAAACATTTTGACTCATTTGCCTGCTCCCTTCTCTGAGCTTTGATCAGCATTTTTTGGTTTTGCCTTAAACATTTCTAACATTCGATCTGTAACCACAAAACCGCCAACCATATTTATCGTTGCAAGTACAACAGCTAACAGTGACAGTGTGAGTTCCAAGGCAGTGTGACTATGTCCCGCAACAAGAATTGCTCCCACCAGAATCACACCATGGATTGCGTTGGCGCCACTCATGAGGGGAGTATGTAGGGTCGTTGAGACTTTTGAGACAACCTCAAATCCGACGAAGACTGCAAGAATAAATATCGAAAGATAGGCCATTGCACTCATGCTGCACCTCCTGCAGTTGGCGTTGGTTTGGGCAAGCGCTGAACTCCCGAGTGTGTAACTGCGGATGCATCAACGATTTCATCTTCAAAGTCTGGAGTTACCACTCCATCTTTAGTCATAAGTTGCAGCAGGTTCAAAATGTTGCGCGAATAAAGTTGGCTAGCGTGGTAGGGCAATTGGCTTGCAACATCCTTGCCACCCCAAATTCGCACTCCTTGAGCAGTGGTTATAACTTCGCCAGGTTTTGAGCCTTCGACGTTGCCGCCAGACTCTGATGCTAAATCAACAACAACCGAACCCTCTTTCATGCCCAGCATCATCTCTTGAGTTATCAATCTCGGAGCGGCGCGACCAGGCACTGCCGCGGTCGTAATCACGACATCGGAATTTGCTACATAGGGCGTGAGTAATTCTCGTTGTCGTTGGGCGCGATCTTCGCCCATCTCGCGCGCGTATCCACCGCTTCCCTCGAGTGCTTCTAATTCCAGATCTATGAATGATGCACCCATTGACCTGACTTCGTCGGCTGATGACGAACGCACATCATAAGCAGAGACCACGGCACCTAATCTTCTCGCAGTTGCAATTGCCTGTAGTCCGGCGACACCTGCACCCAAGACCAAAACTTGTGCTGGAGTTACCGTTCCAGCCGCAGTCATAAGTAAGGGAAAGAATCGAGGAGAGAGTTCAGCCCCCACTAAGACGGCTCGATATCCAGCGCACAACGCTTGCGAAGTGAGTGCATCCATCGATTGTGCACGAGAAATTCGTGGAATTAGTTCGAGTGAAAATGAAGTGATACCTGCAGAGACCGCAGCATCGATGGAAGTTTGCGAGGAATTAAGCGGAAGGAAAGAAATTGTGATAGCTCCCCGCTTCATCTTCCCTAATTGCTCGGGGGTCGGCGGTGCTACCGTCAGTAGGACATCCGCGGTTGCGTAATCGACGTTGCCCACAACAGTGGCACCCGATTTTTCATAACTTGAATCATCAAAGCCTGCGGACATGCCGGCATGAGTTTCGACATTTACGTCTAATCCTGCTTGTTTCATCTTGCTGACTACATCGGGTGTAATTGCGACTCGTCGCTCACCAGGTCGGGTCTCTTTGGGTACGAGCAGTTTCATAATTAAAAGGTACGCGGTCTTTGCGCTTCAAGCGAGAGATAGGTTCATCAGAAAAGGTGATTTAGACCAAGTTTTAGCATGAGTAATTTTTTTCTCTGTTCAAATCTGGCTATTTTGCGCCCTGGAATGGCTAACCAAGTCTGGCTACCTACCCTTGATGTCGCCTCTTAGTAAGTGATAGAGCGCAGATTGAATAGTAGTGCGGCGGTGGAATGCTTCTCGCCAGACCACTGATTGCGGGCCATCTATGACTTCGCCACTAACTTCTTCACCTCGATGTGCCGGTAGGCAGTGCATGAATAGTGCATCTTTTGTTCCAAGTTTCATTAATGACGAGGTCACTGAATACTCTTTTAGCGCAGCAATTTTCTCTTGCCGATCACTTTCGGAATCACCCATCGACATCCACACGTCGGTATAAATAACGCTCGCATCGGTACAAGCAGCCTTTACATCATTCGTTACTTCAACAGATGCACCGGTCGATGCAGCAATCTCTTTGGCTCGATTCACAATTTCGGCATTCGGCATCCAGCGACCTGGTGGTGAAGCGACCACTACGTGTGCACCAAGAACGGCTCCCATCGACAACCAAGTATGAGCCATATTATTTCCGTCACCAACATAGGTGAACTTTCTTCCGGAAAGATCTTTCCCAAAATTTTCTTGAATGGTTAACCAGTCCGCTAAACCTTGAGTTGGGTGATCGTCATCGGTAAGTGCATTGATGACACTCATGCTGCCATGTGTTGCTAATTCTTCAACATCGCTTTGTTTAAAAGTTCTAATGATCAAGGCCCTTGCATAGCCGCTGATGATTTTTGCTGTATCAGCGATAGTTTCACCACGACCAAGTTGGAGTTCGTCACCACGGACAAATATAGGAGTACCACCGAGATGGGCAATTGCCGTTTCACTTGCTAATCGGGTTCGAGTAGAAGGCTTAGTCATGTGCACAACCACAGTTTCATTCGCTAAGAAATTGCGTTCAGCAAGTGGATGTTCAGCAAACCGACCGGCAGTATCAAGCAACAATTGAACATCATCAGAGGTGAGGTCCTGCGTGCTGACGAGATCCTTCATACTCCAAGGGTAGGGCTCCCTGATCCCTATTCATAAATTGCATAGAGATCGTGAGTAGAATTTCAGCCGTGGAAGAACAGATTCTGCTTGAGGAAAGCCCTGTCTCACTCGAAGAAGGGGACCATGAGCGCTTTTCGCATTATGTGCGCAAGGAAGCGATCGTGGAATCTGCGGTCACTGGAAAGCCTGTGAAAGCACTATGCGGAAAAATTTGGACCCCAAATCGTGATCCAGAAAAATTTCCTGTTTGCCCTACCTGTAAAGAGATTTACTCAGGTTTGACCAACCGCGTGTAGCTGATAGCAGCGAGCGCAGCGCCAACAATTGGACCAAGAATCCAAATCCAGGCATTGCCCCAATTTCCAGAGGCGAGCGCTGGGCCAAACCAACGTGCGGGGTTCATGGCAGCTCCTGTCAGCGGACCTGCCCACATGATGTCTGCGATGATGGCAAAACCGATGGGGAGTCCAGCAACAGCGCTGAAAGTTCCACGCTTATCGACGGCCACTCCGAAAATAACTGAGACCAGAATAAAGGTGGCGATCAATTCAACAACCACTCCACCAGTCGGAGTCAATGTTCCACCTAGTGAAGGAGTTCCCAATCCGGAACTGGAAACTGTGGCACTGTCATAACTGCTCTTCAGAATAAATGCCGCCACACTTGCACCGGCGAGTTGCGCGATCACGTACGAGAGAAATTCATTGAAGTTCATTCGCTTTGTTATCAACATGGCGAATGAGACGGCAGGATTAAAGTGTGCACCGGATGCTGCGGCAAAAGCGCAGACCATGATGGCGATAGCTAATCCATGGGCAAGAGCAACCCCTACCAGATCGGCTTTCCCTGTCATGATTGAACCGGCGCCGAGCAGAATCAACGTAAATGTTCCAACGAATTCAGCGAACATTTTTTTGGTCATAAAAATCTCCCTTTAGAACGAGTATGCCTAAAGAATGCCTCATGCCCTTGCCTTATATGGTTATTCTGAGCAAAAGTCGCTGAAAAAATTGAGCATCACTACGCTGAAGCAAGAGTTCGACGTTCAACGCAGGGGAGGTGCCGTGAAACGCACGCTGTCGATGTTCATTGTTGGCATGCTTTCAATCACCGTTCTCGCGTTACCCGCTTTTTCTGCATCCCCTGATGCCCAGCCAAGAAAAATTGTTACCGGTTGGTTGCCTTATTGGAATACCAAAGGTGGACTAGCATCAATTACGGGTAATCCAGATTTGATACCCGAAGTGATGCCGTTCTGGTTTTCAGTAAAAGATTACAACAAAATTTTGGATCAATTCGATCCCGCAAATTCAATTTCTATGCAAGAAGTAGTCTCCCAAATTAGAGGTATGGGTATCTCAGTAATTCCAACTTTGACCGATGGCACTGGGAAACTCGCATTACAAAAAATTTTGGCGGATGCAAAGAAGCGCGCAACGTTGGTCAGCACCTTGGCCGCGCTAGCGAAACAGAATGATTTTGATGGCTTGGATTTAGATTTCGAAGGATTTGCATTTTCAGATGGGACTTCTTCTTGGAACACCACAATGCCGCTATGGACTGCATTTGTTAAGCAGTTGGCGGTCGCATTACACGCACAGGGGGATCTGTTATCGGTGACAACTCCCGAAGTTCGGGATCCAGCCAGTGGGAAGAAAGGTTACTTTGTTTATAACTGGCCCGAGATCGGTCCAGTTATTGATCGGTTGCGCATCATGACATATGACTATTCATTGGCAACGCCCGGGCCGATTGGACCTATCTCTTGGGTTGAACAACTCGTCAAGTACGCAACTACTCTGATGCCATCTTCAAAGATCTGGATAGGCGTACCAACTTATGGTCGGGATTGGGTGGTTGGTTTAGATGGAGTTTGTCCAAGTGATGTGGATCTGAAAGCACCGAGTGGGAGTACGCCTGGAACTCGCGCAGTAGTGAACTCTCGAGATGCCGCAACTTTAGCTTCAAACTATTTGGCAACTCCTTCGTGGAATTCAACTCATGGGGAGTA
>CAYFKL010000060.1:3297-8420 GCA_964343565.1 uncultured Actinomycetes bacterium | reverse complement strand
GTTGTAGCGATATAGATAATCCCCGGGATTGCCTTTTTGAAATATGAAAGTGCACCTTTGCTATAGCGCAGACATCGTTTTTCATCTCGATTAACAGGTGCACCATCTAGGGCGCGAAGATTAATCCCAATAGGACAACTACTAATCGTGGCAATAGTGAGTGGATGGGTGTCGGCTGCGGCTAATAGGCCATCAGAGAGTGCATCGGCTTGAGAGTCGCCAATTAGATAGAGCGGAGTTGCCGAACCTTTCCAAGTGCAGGCTCGCAGATCTCGTTGATCAATAGGAATGTCGTTATGACAACCATAGGTGCGGCCCAGATGTTCCTGCGCAACATCAGCATTGATGGCTAAGGCTTGTGAGGATTGTGGCAAAAACGTTGCTACCCACATCGCAGCGATTGAAACTAAAAGTGGAATAGCGATAGCCCTGCGATTTATTTTCCAATCACGAGCATTTCCTTTGGAACTTTTTCGAATTGGATCTTCAACAAATCGGTAAGCCAATAGAGCTATTGGCAAAGAGATGAAAAGCGCAATGACTTTCACCGAATTGACGGAGGGAAAGAGCAAAGCAGCAAAGACCATGATGGGCCAATGCCACAAATACCAGGAGTAGGAACGATCGCCTATGTAAGTCATAACTTTGATTTTTAACGGCCATGAAAAATTGGAAATCTGCCCGAAGTAGAGCAGAACACCGGTGGCAAGAACTGGAATGATTCCGTGCCAATTCGGCCATCCAACTTCATCAATCAAGAAAAACGAAGTGATCAAAATTAAGAGCGCAATTGGGTAGAGAAATTTTGCAGATCTGGGATTTGGAGTTAAACCATCTGCGAGCGCGATAGCAACCAACGCACCAACCAGAAATTCCCAGATTCGAGTAAGTGGTGAATAAAACGCATGACTCAAATTCATGATAAAGAAAGAGGTGATGCCAAGAGCTAAGAGTGGGATCATCACACTTCTGGTTCGCAATTTAGAGCGAATTGCCCACGCGAGCAGTGCGGTAAGCGTTAGCGGAAAGAAGAGATAGAACTGCTCCTCAATCGAAAGCGACCAGGTATGCAACATCGGATTAGTGGCCGCTGGTAAATCAAAATAGCCACCAGTGATGGCGTTAATGACGAAGTTTGCCACGAACAATGTGGCACCAATTCCGCTCTTTAAAGCACCCTCACGTGCACCTTGACCCAAAATTAATACCGAAAGAATCGCAACCGATGTAGTCATCAGAGCCATTGCAGGGAGTAGACGCTTAAATCTTCTGCGGTAGAAATTCTTTAACGAAAACTTTCGACTTTCTAACCACTCACGCAAAATCAATTGAGTAATAACAAAGCCTGAGATGGTGAAAAATATATCTACACCTAAAAATCCACCTGGTATTGGCAAACCTGCGTGAAAGAGCACTACCGAGAGCACGGCAATTGCGCGAAGCCCTTGAATATCGGCGCGGTAGTGAATGGCTAATCCTTCTTGTACATCACCAGGTGAGTCTGTCGAACTGGAACCAAGTCTCGTCGAATTGGTGCTCCAGCTAGTTGAACTCGAAGATACTCAACTTCTCGCTGCAGTAGAGCCAATTCGCTCTCTAATTGCATAATTCTTTTGATTCCCGCCAAGTTAATTCCCTCGTTAACCAATCTCTGGATCTGGCGAAGCGCTGCGATATCCACCAAGGAGTAACGGCGACCGCGGCCACTTGCTCGCCCCGGAGAGACCAGACCGAGTCGGTCGTATTGGCGCAACGTTTGCGGATGCATGCCTGAAATTTCAGCAGCAACGCTGATGACATAGACCGCAGCGGTTTCATCTATATCGCCAAAGTTCGCCATCACTACTCCTTCGCTCGTCGAAAGAAATCAACACGAGGATCTGCATTGGCAGTGAGAGCGGCAAACTCTTCCAAGAGTGCGCGCTCTCGTTCCTCGAGTCGTTGCGGAACCGAGATGTCGATCGTGACATAGAGATCTCCATGACCGCCATTCTTTTTTGCTAACCCATGACCTTTAACTCTTAATGTTCGCCCGTTTGCGGTTCCTGGGGCAATACGTACTTTCACATTTTCACCAGAGAGAGTTGGTACCGATATCTCAGATCCCAGAGCAGCCTCAGCAAATGTCACCGGCAAAGTCAGCGATAAGTTCTCGCCCTTGCGAGTAAAGATCGGGTGAGGTGCGACTCGCACGGTGATGAAAAGATCTCCAGCGGGTGCACCTGGTTGACCCGGTGCACCTTTGCCTTTCAACCGAATTCGTTGTTCGTCAGCAACCCCGGCAGGTATGCGAGCAGTAACAGTTCCGGTTTGGGTGCGTAGTGAAATTTGGGTTCCGTTGATGGCATCACGAAACGAGATAGTGGTCTCGGCTTGTAGGTCCTGACCACGGCGTGGTCCGCGAGCGCGACCACCGAAGAGGCCACCCAACATATCCCCGAGATCACCCGAGAACATTTCGCCAAAGTCTCCACCCTGAAATCCGCCCTGAAATCCACCAGGGAATCCGCCTTGAAATCCACCGCGTTCAAAGAGTGAACGTGCTTCGTCATATTCAGCACGCTTTTTCGGATCGCTCAGAATGTCATACGCCTCAGAGACTTCTTTGAATCGCTCTTCAGCACTCTTATTTCCCTTATTGGTATCTGGATGAAGTTCGCGTGCGAGTTTGCGATAGACCTTCTTGATTTCAGCAGCATCTGCATCTTTTGCAACGCCAAGGATTGCGTAGTAATCCTTTTCGTAAAGATCTTTTGCCGCCATGCTGATTACGCCTCTGGTTCCGTTACTGCTACACGAGCAGGTCGCAAAATACGATCTTTAAATCGATAACCTGGCTGCAGTATCGCAGTTGCAGTTGTTTCACTAACTTCACTGCTTGTGTTGTGCACCAGCGCCTCATGAATCATTGGGTCAAATACTTCACCTTCGGTTCCATATTTCTCTAACCCAAGTTTTGTCGTGAGGTTTTCTAATTGATCAGCGACAGCTTTGAATCCACCAGATAGTTCATCATGTGCGCGAGCGCGATCAAGATCATCTAATGTTCCAAGCAATTCGCTTAAGACACTGGCAACAGCGAGATCTTTGACCAATTCTCGATCGCGTTCTACTCGTTTACGGTAATTCGCATATTCGGCTTGAAGGCGCTGTAAATCGTTGGTGAGTGTGGCGAGTGGATCTTCACTCGCCACCTCATCAACTACTACAGGTTCGCTCTTGTCGACATCGACCTCTGGATTGAGATCATCAGTTGAGGCGCTCATTATTTCTGTTCGTCAACGATCTCTGCGTCGACAACATCATCATGGCCACTCTCATTTGATGCAGCACCTGCTGCTTGAGCTTGCTCATAGAGTGAGGCACCGAGAGTCTGGCTCACCGTGGCGAGTTTCTCAGTTGCGCTCTTTATCTTCTCTAGATCATCCGACTTGAGTGCTTCTTTCAAACCATTCAGTTCAGTCTCGACTTCTGCCTTCTTAGATGCGGCATCGCCCTCTTTGAACTTCTCCTCATTGTCCTTGAGGAATTTCTCGGTTTGATAGACCAGAGAATCTGCCATGTTGCGAGTCTCAGCCTCTTCACGACGTTGCTTATCTTCTTCCGCGTGTGCTTCGGCTTCTTTCATCATTCGCTCGATGTCATCCTTAGCTAAGGCTGATCCACCAGTGATGCGCATTGATTGCTCTTTACCAGTGCCTAAATCCTTTGCGGAGACATGAACAATGCCGTTGGCATCGATATCGAATGTGACTTCGATTTGCGGAACGCCACGTGGTGCTGGTGGTAGACCAGTTAATTCGAACATTCCAAGGCGCTTGTTATAAGCAGCCATCTCACGTTCACCTTGGAAGACTTGAATCTGCACGCTTGGCTGATTGTCATCCGCAGTTGTGAAAATTTCTGATCGCTTGGTTGGAATGGTGGTGTTGCGTTCGATCAATTTAGTCATGATGCCACCCTTGGTTTCGATTCCAAGAGAGAGTGGTGTGACGTCGAGAAGAAGTACATCTTTAACTTCTCCCTTAAGTACACCTGCTTGAAGTGATGCACCAACAGCAACAACCTCATCTGGGTTAACACCCTTATTTGGCTCGCGTCCACCGGTAAGGGAACGAACTAAATCTGCAACTGCAGGCATACGAGTTGAGCCACCGACCAAAACCACTTGATCGATCTTGCTGATAGAGATTCCCGCATCTTTGATGACCTGCTCGAATGGCTTCTTGCATCGATCGAGCAGATCAGCAGTTAATTGCTGGAATTGTGCTCTGGTAATTGTTTCATCAAGGAATAGTGGATTCTTATCGCCATCAACCGTGATGTAAGGCAAGTTAATTGATGTTTGCTGTGATGCAGAGAGTTCGATCTTTGCCTTTTCAGCTGCTTCACGAATTCGTTGCATTGCCATTTTATCTTTTGTTAAATCAATTCCATTTGCAGATTGGAAGTTCTTCACCAAGTGGTCAACTAACGCTTGATCCCAATCATCGCCACCAAGATGGTTATCTCCATTAGTTGCCTTTACTTCAACAACACCGTCACCGATCTCTAGCAATGAAACGTCGAAGGTTCCACCACCAAGATCGAAGACCAGAATGGTTTGTTCTTTATCTGCTTTATCAAGACCATAAGCGAGCGCGGCTGCAGTTGGTTCATTAATAATGCGCAACACATTCAGACCAGCGATTTCACCAGCTTCTTTTGTTGCTTGACGTTGTGCGTCGTTGAAGTACGCAGGAACCGTGATCACCGCATCGGTGACGTTCTCACCTAGATAAGACTCGGCATCTCGTTTTAACTTCATTAAAACGCGAGCGCTGATCTCCTGCGGGGTGTAGCCCTTGCCGTCGATATCAACGCTCCAATTGGTGCCGATATGGCGCTTAACCGAGCGGATTGTGCGATCGACGTTGGTGACGGCCTGTCGCTTTGCCACCTCCCCAACTAAGACTTCACCGTTTTTAGCGAAAGCCACGACCGATGGGGTGGTGCGAGCACCCTCCGAGTTGGCGATAACCGCCGGCTCTCCGCCTTCCAGCACGCTCACGCATGAGTTCGTTGTTCCTAGGTCAATTCCGACCGCTCTAGCCACTGTTACTCCTCGTTGTTATTAAGTTGGG
>CAYFKL010000060.1:0-3197 GCA_964343565.1 uncultured Actinomycetes bacterium | reverse complement strand
GTTATTAAGTTGGGTTAGCCACAGCCTTTAGCTGGTATGGCCAACATTTTTGTGGTTGATACGACTCTTGTCAAAAGATTGAGTCGAGTCGGCTCAAGTCACATTGTGGAGAACCACACCCCCGCTTGAGATATTCCCGAGCCCGCTGGCTGACTACCCTGTTCCCTCATGACCACCGTATTTATCCTGCTGGCGCTCGCCGCGACCCTGGTGGGTGTCGGCCTCTTCATCCGAGCCGTGAGGGCGATGCTTGCCACGATTCGCCTCGGCCAACCCGATCCCACTCGAAGTGGTCAAGCTCGTGATCGTTGGATGACGTTATTGCGAGAAGTTGGTGGCCATACGCGATTGAGTAAGTGGGGGATTGTTGGCGCAGCCCACTGGTTTGTTTTGGTCGGCTTTCTCTCGCTCTTTCTCACACTGGTAACTGCATACGGTCAACTCTTTAATCCTGAATTCGCGTTGCCACTTATTGGTCACTTTGCACCCTACGAAGTTTTTGTGGAATTTATTGCGTGGGCGACCGGAGTGGGAATTGTTACGTTAATTGGAATCCGACAAGTAACTCGTCTGGTTCGTCCTGGGCGTAAGTCACGTTTTTATGGATCAACAATGTGGCAGGCCTATTACGTTGAAGCCACCATCTTGATCATTGTCTTCTGTGTTATCGCATTGCGAGGTTTAGAAGGTGCACTTAGCGGAACAACTTCATGGAATTGGCATCATGCACTTTCTTATCCGGCAGTCCAAGCATTTGCAGGTTCATCAGCAGATTCTCTAAAGAATGCAATCATCGTTATTGCGGCGATCAAGATTCTGGTTTCGATGGCGTGGTTTGCTGTTATTTCACTTAACCTCACCATGGGCGTTGCTTGGCATCGCTTCCTGGCATTCTTCAATATTTACTTCAAACGAAATGCCACAGGGGCGCCTGCGCTCGGTCAACTTCCTGTCATGCTCTCTAATGGCAAACCAATTAACTTTGAAGATCCAGCAGACGATGACATTTTTGGTGTTGGCAGTATTGAAAATATGTCGTGGAAAGGTTTGCTCGATCTCTCTACGTGCACTGAATGCGGACGTTGCCAATCACAATGCCCAGCTTGGAATACTGAAAAACCACTCTCACCGAAATTGTTAATCACTACTCTGCGAGATCATGCACACGCTAAAGCCCCTTATTTGCAAGCACTTTCAGAAGCAGAACGCGCTGGATTATCTGAAGAGGTAAAAGCAGAAGGTGCTAAATCTTTGATCGGTGATGTCATTTCTCCCGACGTATTATGGTCATGCACCACTTGCGGTGCGTGCGTTAATCAATGTCCAGTAGATATCGAACATATCGATCACATTGTGAACATGCGACGACATCAGGTCTTGGTTGAATCTGATTTCCCAAGTGAACTTGGTGGGACTTTCCGAAACTTAGAGAACAAGGGTAATCCTTGGGGAATGAATGCATCCACTCGTAATGATTGGATCAGTGAAGTTGATTTTGAAGTTAACGTTCTTGATGGGGCAATTCCTGCCGATGTGGAGTATCTCTTCTGGGTTGGTTGCGCTGGTGCCTACGAAGATCGCGCTAAGAAGACCACCAAGGCAGTCGCCGAACTGTTACATAAAGCTGGAGTAACTTTTGGAGTTCTTGGTGAAGGCGAAACGTGCACCGGTGATCCTGCGCGTCGCGCCGGAAATGAATTTTTGTATCAAATGTTAGCGGCTCAAAATATTGAAGTTCTTGGCGAAGTTTTCAAAGAGCGAGAGAGTAAGAAAGTTGTTGTGACATGCCCACACTGCTTCACAACTTTGGGCCGAGATTACGAACAATTAGGTTTAAAACTAGAAGTAGTTCATCACACCCAATTGCTCAATAAATTAGTTCGCGACAAGAAATTAGTTCCAGTCTCTCCGGTGAAACAGAACATCACTTATCACGATCCGTGTTACCTCGGTCGTCATAATCAGGTTTACACCCCGCCACGCGAATTACTTGAAGCATCTGGTGCAACCATCAAAGAGATGCCGCGTAATCAAGAACGTTCGTTCTGTTGCGGTGCAGGTGGTGCGAGAATGTGGATGGAAGAAAAACTTGGCGCAAAAATAAACATCACTCGAGTTGAAGAAGCGCTCACCACATCGCCGGAGAAGATCGCAGTGGGTTGCCCCTTCTGCCGAGTCATGATCTCTGACGGTGTCGATTCGAAGAAGCAGAACGGCGAGGCGGATGAGAGCGTTGAAGTCCTCGACGTTGCCCAAATGCTCCTTAAATCGTTGGGCTAACCCCCAGTTGGTTGTAATGGCCGGCTGAGCCGTTTACGCTCATACCCGCTGATCTTCAATCTAACTAAAGGGTTCTCGCACATGCGCATTTCACTTTTCCCTAACCGTCCTATTCGCTCTGCCGCACTGCTTGCCACCATGGCTTTGATGCTTACGGGTATCACCACAATCCAGGCAACAGCAGCGACGAAAGCACCAGCAGGAATTGATGTATCAGCACCCGGAATCTCAACATGCGTCACCATCAAAACTGGTGCCATGCGCTACGTGCCATCCGGTGTCTGCAAACCAAAAGTTGAGATGAAAGTTTCGTGGACCAACTTCTCCTTCGCGGGAAATCCAGCTTCTCCTAAATTGGTGGGTTGCTACCAAAATAAAACTGGAGCGATGCGACTGCTTCTTAAAGGTTCATGCGCGAAAGGGAAAGAGACCAAACTCGGTTGGGCAAACTTTCGCACTAAGGGAGTGGCATTAGCGGCTGCTACCAAGAGTTTCCTCACAGTTTCAACCGTTCTCTATGCCTGTGCCAATTTGAAGAATGGTTCTCTCAGACTTATTACTAAAGGCAAGTGCACCATTAAGAAAGAGAAGGCGATTCACTGGTCGAATATTCCACCAGTTGGCGACAATGCTTTCTTGTCAGTTGACAATTTTGAGTCACTAAAAATTACAGATCCACTTCCTGATCTCGGTGACACCTTCTTGGTTATCGGTGATCTCTATACATGGGATGGCAAGAAGTGGATCAAGATCGGCAAACTCAAAGATCTGCTCGACAACATGAAGAAGAACGGCCTCGACAAAATTCTTGATGGTGGCGGAAACGGCGGCACCACAGACGATGGCAGCAATACCGACAACCCTGGAGATAACAAGAACAACACCGGTGGAGATGGCAATAACGGTGGTGGCGGTAA
>CAYFKL010000059.1:0-8496 GCA_964343565.1 uncultured Actinomycetes bacterium | reverse complement strand
CGACGAATTTGGCCGGGCGTTCCTTTGAACTCCCGAGTCTGGGTGGCAGTCATGCACACTCCTTACGTGGTGACGATAAAACCTAATCCTGGCGAAATGTAACCCTGGGGAAGTCTATTCAGTAAACGGCGGGTGGTTCCAGATTGGAACCACCCGCCGCCACTATTTCTTTTACTTTGGAATTACTTCACGGCCCAGAGTTGGAGCGTGGTCTCTTCCTTGTTCTTGACGATCAAGATGGTGATGTCGTGGTTAACGGTGTCACCATTCTTGTCGAACTTGATTGCCTTACCAACAACAGACTTGGAAGCCGGAATGTTGATTGAGGATGCCTTCTTGAAGATGTCAGCGCGGGTTCCATTGGAGCGAGAAATCGCATCCATGATTGCCTGCATTGCTGCACCGCCGTAGACCGAGAAGGAGGAAGTTGGATCCTTCTTGTAGGTCTTCTTGTAATCAGCAAGGAACTTGGCTGCTGCTCCATCCTTCGGGAAGAGGTCGATTGAGAGACCTGTGAAGGAGAGGTAGGTGCCATCTGATTCAGGAAGAGCCAAGAAGTCTGGGTAACCAGTAAATCCATCTGGAGCCATCATCTTAACCTTGGTGTTGTCACCGAGGATCTTGACCTTGTCCTTGACCAATTGGCCACCGTTGAGGTCGTAGATGCCGCCGATGTAAACCATGTCTGGTCCGAGAGCCTTGATCTTGGTGAAGAGAGCCTCGTAGTTAGGTTGCTTGTCGTCCCAGCCTTCGCCAGCTGCACCGTCAGAGAGAACGGTAAGACCGATCTTCTTGGCTTCAGTGGTGAATGCAGTTGCAACGCCTTGACCATAGGTCTGGCGATCGTTAAGAACATAAACCTTCTTAACTCCAAGCTTCTCCTTTGCGAACTGTGCCGCTGCAGAACCTTGATAATCATCAGTGGTTACTACACGGAAGTAGTTGCGCTTGCCAGTTGGGTAGTACTTCTCTGGCTCACCTGGGTTCCATGGCTTGGTCAAGCCTGGGTTGGTGTTTGCGTTCGAGATCATCAACATTGGACCCTTTGGATCTTGGTTGAGAACTGGAACGATGATCTTTGCGCAACCGGAGTTGTAAGTTCCCATAACGGCAACTTCATTTCGGTTAGCAACGTGTGCTTGTGCGTTTGCTGCACATTGTGCGTCATCCCATGCACCCTTGGCTGCAGTGGAATCGTCGTAAGACTTAAATTGCAGGTTGTACTTTCCTGCCTTGTTGCCAGCTTGCTTGAGCACCAACTTGATGACGTTGTTGGTGGATTCGCTCTGGTCCTTTGAACCACCCTGCAGAGGTAGATCTGAAGAAACAACGAGCGTCTGTGCACCTTGCGCTGCAGTTGAAATAACTACGCCAAGGGCAACGCTTGCAGCGCCGAGCGCAGCAAGAACTTTGACCTTCTTTGACATATTTTCCCTTCCGGAGGTAGCGGAGTGACCCATAGTGGGTTCAGGGATCTGATACTCACTCCGTTGTGGAGGAGAGTATGCCTCAAGAAAGATGAGATTGACCACTTCGCGTCGTTGCGCGCTCAGCCTTTTTCTGGGCTAAATGTCCGACTATTAAGTCCGGACTCACCCTTCTGGATATTGCGAAAGCAGGGCTTGGGCAACTGCCTTCATGGAAACCCGACGGTCCATGGAGGCTTTCTGGATCCAACGGAAAGCATCGGCCTCACTCAGGCTCATCCGGCCCATCAGAAGAGCTTTGGCTCTATCAATCAACTTGCGTGTCTCAAGCCGCTCCCCGAGATCGAGCACTTCACTCTCTAACGAAAGGATCTGTTGGTGGCGGGAGACTGCAATTTCAATTGCCGGAATTAGATCCGGAAGCGAGAAGGGCTTTACCAGATATGCCATGGCGCCAGCATCCTTGGCACGTTCAATTAATTCGGTCTGCGAGAAAGCCGTGAGCATTAATACCGGTGCCAATCGAGCAGCGACAATCTGCTCGGCAGCAGTGATGCCATCCATCACCGGCATCTTCACATCGAGAATAACCAGATCGGGTTTGAGTTCAAATGCCAGCGCGAGCGCTTGTTCACCATCTGCAGCTTGACCGACTACCTGATACCCCGCCTCTGAAAGCATCTCCACCAGATCAAGTCGAATGAGGGCCTCATCCTCTGCTACCAAGACTCGATACTTCATGAATTCAGCGTACGCCACCCTAGAATGTGAACGCGCCTCGGTACTCCAACGGTAGAGAGGGCGGTCTCAAACACCGCACAGTGTCGGTTCGAATCCGACTCGGGGCACGTCTCTACCGATACGCGGGAGCAATGCCTCCCACTGCATCCCCTACTCGGTGTACGCGCATAGCGTTGGTGGATCCAGGTATCCCTGGTGGTGAGCCAGCCACAATCACAATGTGATCACCTGCGTAAGCACGATCTGTAGCGAGCAAAGCAGAATCTATCTGTTTAACCATTTCATCAGTGTGATTTGCAGCTTCAACCAACATGGGTTCTACTCCCCATGAGAGAGCAAGTCGATTGAAAGTCCCAACTAGTGGCGTCAAAGCTAACAGCGGTATTGGTGAACGAAGTCGAGACATGCGTCTTGCTGAATCACCTGATTGAGTAAAGGCTACTAAGAATTTTGCATCAATAACAGCACCGACTTCAACGGCTGCTTTCGTGATTGCTCCACCTTTTGTCTTTGGATTGTGCTGCAATGGTTTTACCGAAGAGAGCGCTTCGATCTCAGTTTTTGAAATAATTCGGGCCATCGTTTCAACTGATTCAACTGCGAATTCACCAACGCTTGTCTCACCAGAGAGCATCAACGCATCAGCTCCATCCAGCACCGCGTTAGCGCAATCTGTTACTTCTGCTCGAGTTGGACGAGCATTTTGGATCATCGAATCCAACATTTGTGTTGCAACAATCACTGGCTTTGCATTTTCTCGGGCAACCACGATGCATCTCTTCTGAACAATAGGCACATCCTCGATAGGAAGTTCAACCCCGAGATCTCCTCTAGCGACCATGATTCCATCGAATGCAGCAACGATTTCTTCTAAATTTTCGACTGCATGTGGTTTTTCAATTTTTGCGATCACTGGAACTCTAATTCCTTCTTCATCCATGATCTTTACTACGTCATCAAGATCTTTCGCGGAGCGAACAAAACTCAGTGCAATCCAATCTGCTCCAGCATGGAGACCCCAACGTAAATCCTCTACATCCTTTTCCGACAAAGCAGGTACTGACATAGCCACACCTGGGAGATTCAATCCTTTGTTGTTACTTACAAAACCTGGATCAACACATTTAGTGATTACCTTGGGGCCGTCTACCCGAACAACTTCTACTGAAACTTTTCCATCATCTATCAAAATCAGATCCCCAGGCGATACGTCACCAGCTAAATCCTTGTAAGTCGTCGAACATATATCTTTGGTTCCAACGACATCTTCAGTCGTTATTGTAAAGAGGTCATCCTTAAATAATTCATGAGGTCCTGATTCGAATTTTCCAAGTCGAATCTTTGGCCCCTGTAAATCAATTAAAATTGCGACGGGCCGACCAACAGCCTCAGCTGCTTTGCGCACTCGCGATAATTGTTCTTCATGATCTTTATATGAACCATGAGAAAGATTAAGCCGAGCCACATTCATTCCGGCAAGCACCAAACGCTCGATCACTTCTGGGGTGCTGGTTGCAGGCCCCAAGGTACAAACTATTTTTGCTCTTCGTTGCACGTGATCTCCTTTGGTCTAAACCGATAATGAGCGCGTTGTGGGTGAAATTGGAGAGGGTAACGTTTCACGACCTGACAAATACTTGTCCACTCCCGCCGCCGCCGAGCGGCCTTCAGCGATAGCCCAAACTATCAATGATTGCCCACGTCCAGCATCCCCTGCTACGAATAATCCAGGAACTGTGGTTTGGAAATTCTGATCCCTAACAATATTTCCGCGTTGATCTAATTCAACGCCAAGTTGATTTAATAAATCTGATTTCTGTGGCCCAGAAAAACCTAAAGCTAGGAAGACAAGATCTGCCGGTATGACTCTCTCGGAACCCGGAATCGGTTCAAATTTTCCATCCTTTAGTTCTACATCGATTAGTTCTAGCCCAGTTAGCGCTCCATCATTACCCAAGAACTTTTGTGTGTTCACGGAATAGACGCGCTCACCGCCCTCTTCGTGTGCACTAGCAACGCGGTAGACCATGGGATACGTTGGCCACGGTTGATTAACGGGGCGTTCATTCGTTGGCATGGGCATAATCTCTAACTGGATTATGCTCGCAGCTCCTTGACGAATCGCAGTACCTAAACAATCTGCGCCGGTATCGCCACCGCCGATGATGACAACATGTTTTCCTTCAGCATTTATCGGTGGGAGTTCATCCAACTCCCCCAAGCCCTGCTTATTTCCCCAAGGCAAGTACTCCATGGCTTGGTGGATACCAGTTAATTCTCTTCCCGGAATTTGTAAATCACGCCAAGCAGATGCGCCGACAGCGAGCACAACAGCGTCATATCGCGTTCGCAATTGCGCACCAGTGATGTCAACGCCTGCCTCAACATTGGTGCGAAATCGAGTTCCTTCTGCGGTCATCTGTGCAACTCTTCGATCCAGAATAGATTTCTCCATCTTGAATTCTGGAATTCCGTATCGGAGTAAACCTCCAACCCGATCGTTACGTTCGAAAACGGCGACAGTGTGTCCTGCGCGGGTTAATTGCTGTGCAGCTGCCAATCCAGCGGGACCCGAACCAATAACAGCTACCGTTTTTCCACTCAATCGATCTGGTGGCAGTGGCACCACGGAACCAGAATTCCAAGCGTCTTCGATGGTTCGTAACTCTACTTGTTTGATGGTTACCGGCTCCCCCGTGATTCCAACCACGCAAGCAGTTTCACACGGAGCCGGACAAAGTCGACCCGTGAACTCTGGAAAATTATTTGTGGCATGGAGTCGATCGATCGCCTCACGTTGCTCACCGCGCCACATCAAATCATTCCATTCAGGAATCAGATTTCCCAAAGGACAACCCGAATGACAAAACGGAATACCACAGTCCATGCACCTACCGGCCTGATTCTGGAGTTCCTCAATTGGTTGAGGTTTATAGACCTCTCGCCAATCTCTAATTCGAATATCTACTGGACGTCTTACCGGAGTTATCCGCGGTGTTTTCATGAAACCTTTTGGATCAGCCATGCGCCACCTCCATAACAGCGATATCAACTGGCTTACCTTCAGCCTCAGCCCGTGAAATCGCACTCAGAACTCGAGCGTAATCACGTGGCATAACCATTGTGAATCGACTTACATCAAAATCTGCAAGCAAATTTGCAGCTAATTTAGAATCGGTCTCATCGGCATGAAGTTTGACCAAATTTCGCAATTTTTCAATCTGGTCTACCGGGACCGGAACCAGATCAACCAATTCGGTGTTGACTTTATTCGGATCCAAGTCCAAAACAAATAATCGACCGCCCGACATGCCAGCTGCAACATTCCTACCGGTCTTTCCAAGAATGATGACCGTGCCGCCTGTCATGTATTCGCAGGCATGATCACCTACGCCTTCAACTACTGCAGTTGCCCCCGAGTTGCGTACACAAAAGCGTTCACCGACTACGCCACGAATGAAGATTTCGCCACTTGTAGCGCCATACGCAATCACATTCCCAGCAATTATGTTTTCTTCCGCTATGAAATTTGAAGTCTCACTCGGACGAACAATGATTCGACCACCCGATAGCCCCTTGCCAACATAATCATTGGAATCTCCAAATAATTTGATGGTCAAACCCTTTGGAATGAAGGCTCCTAATGATTGACCAGCCGAACCTCTCAAGGTGATAGAGATAGTGTTGTCAGGTAATCCCACTCCACCGAATTTCTCAGTGATCTTCGAACCTAGCATGGTCCCTACAGTCCGATTCACATTACGAACCGGCAAGTCGATACGAACACTTTCAATTCCATTTAATGCTGGCTGTGAAAGTTCGATTAATTTTTGATCGAGCGCTTTGGCGAGTCCATGATCTTGTTCTCTTGTACATCGCCTTGGAGCATTCGGGTCGATATCTGGCAAATGTAAGAGCGGACTCAAATCAAGCCCGCTCGCCTTCCAATGTTCTATCGCATCTTGAATATCAAGGACTTCTACTCTTCCTATTGCTTCATCAAGAGTTTTCATTCCAAGAGAAGCAAGTATTTCTCTGACTTCCTCAGCGATATATTCAAAAAAAGTTTGAACAAATTCAGGTTTACCAGAAAATTTTGCGCGCAATTCAGGATTTTGGGTAGCTACGCCAACGGGACAGGTATCTAGATGGCAGACTCGCATCATCACGCACCCACTAACCACAAGCGGTGCGGTGGCAAATCCAAATTCTTCGGCACCTAGCAACGCAGCAATAACTACATCTCGTCCAGTCTTTAACTGACCATCTGTCTGAACCACAATACGATCACGTAAGTTATTAAGAAGCAGGGTTTGCTGGGCTTCTGCTAGTCCAAGTTCCCAAGGTCCGCCAGCATGTTTCAATGAGGTAAGTGGGGAAGCTCCCGTTCCACCATCGTGCCCTGAAATCAGGACCACATCCGCGTGAGCTTTGCTCACTCCAGCCGCGACAGTTCCAACCCCAATCTCTGCGACCAATTTAACGTGAATGCGCGCGCTTGGATTCGAGTTTTTTAAATCGTGAATCAATTGCGCAAGATCTTCGATGCTATAGATATCGTGATGCGGTGGCGGCGAGATTAGACCAACCCCGGGCGTGGAATGTCGTGTCTTAGCTACCCATGGATAAACCTTGTTTCCTGGAAGTTGACCGCCTTCCCCCGGTTTAGCCCCTTGTGCCATTTTGATTTGCAGATCATCGGCATTTACTAAGTATTCACTTGTGACTCCGAATCTTCCTGACGCAACTTGTTTGATCGCAGATCGCTTGGAATCGCCGTTACTCATCGGAAGGAAGCGTTCAGGATCTTCTCCCCCCTCGCCGGTATTGGATTTTCCTCCGAGGCGATTCATAGCAATCGCTAAGGTCTCATGCGCTTCTTGAGATATCGAGCCATAAGACATGGCACCCGTTGAAAATCTCTTTACAATTTCGGAAACGGACTCAACTTCATTTATCGAAATAGGTTTTACATTTTCCTTAAATTTAAATAAGCCCCGAAGAGTCATCAATCGCTCTGATTGTTCATCTACTTTGTTCGTATACTTTTTAAAGATTTCATACTGGCGATTACGAGTTGAATGTTGCAACAAAAATACGGTATCGGGATCAAATAAGTGAGGCTCAGCGTCTCTTCTCCATTGGTATTCACCACCAACAGGTAATCGCACAGTGTTTGGCACGCCACCATCCGGCGGGTACGCAATATGATGACGAGCAATTGCTTCTCGTGCTACTTCCTCTAGCGAAATTCCACTAAGTCGAGATGTCGTCCCAGAGAAGTATTCGTCAACCAATTCTTGGGAGAGTCCAATGGCTTCGAATACTTGAGCCCCGGTGTAAGAGGCGACAGTGCTTATGCCCATCTTGGACATGACCTTCAATACACCTTTGCCCAAAGCTTTAATGAGATTCCTCACTGCTTTTTCAGGCGTTACACCCGAGATTTTTCCCTGGAGAACTAAATCCTCCGCACTTTCCATGGCTAAATAAGGATTTACAGCAGCCGCTCCAAAACCGATGAGTAATGCAACGTGATGCACTTCCCGAACATCTCCCGCTTCGACCACTAGCCCCACTTGAGTTCGAGTCTTTTGGCGAATCAGATGGTGGTGAACAGCTGACGTTAAAAGTAGTGAAGGAATGGCGGCGTGATCGGAATCGCCATCACGATCGGAGAGAATAATTATGCGTGCACCTGCTGATATTGCTTCAGATACTTCTGCGCGAATTTCCTCGATCCTTTGGCGAAGCGATTCGCCCCCACCTGAAACATCAAACAAACCTCGAACGCGAAACGATTTAAATCCCTGACGATCCTCATCTGCGTTGACATGAACAATTTTGGCTAACTCGTCATTGTCTATTACCGGAAATGGAAGAACAATTTGAGCACAGGAAGTAGGTCCGGGATCCAAGAGGTTGTGCTCCGGTCCGATAGAACCTGAGAGAGAAGTTACCAATTCTTCACGTATTGCATCTAGCGGCGGATTTGTGACTTGCGCAAAAAGTTGAGAGAAGTAATCAAATAACAGCCGAGGTCGCCGTGACAGAACTGCAATTGGAGTATCAGAGCCCATGGAGCCGATTGGCTCTGTGCCACTTCTTGCCATCGGCGAGATGAGTAAACGTACTTCTTCTTCGGTATAACCAAACGCCCTTTGTCGGCGTTGCACCGATGCGTGAGGATAAACAATATGCTCTCTGGCTGGAAGATCTTCGAGTCGCACTAGCCCAGCTTGTAACCATTCACCATACGGTTGTGCTGTGGCCAATTGATCTTTGATCTCATCATCCTCGACGATACGACCTTGTGCAGTATCAACTA
>CAYFKL010000058.1:0-8525 GCA_964343565.1 uncultured Actinomycetes bacterium | reverse complement strand
ACGATGATTTCATCCCCTGCTTGAATACCTCCGGCTAAGAATCCCAAGTGAAGTGCAGATGTTCCTGAATTCATCGCCACACAATGGCGACCACCTACAAATGCTGAGAATTCCTCTTCTAGGGCAGCGACTTCCGGACCTTGGGCCAACATTCCCGATCGCAATACTCGATCAACGGCGGCTCGCTCGTCATCGCCAATGATTGGCTTAGCTGCTGGAATCATCATCTACTCCCTGTGTGCTCATCCGCTATTGAAAGTTTCCCGTCTTTTTCAACATATCGTTCTCCAGTTGATGGACAGATCCACTCACCAGATGCTGATGCTGTTAGTGGAACACCAGCACGTCCTACCCACTTAATTCTCTTTGCAGGCGACCCAGCAACTAAAGCAAAATCTGGCACGTCTTTTGTCACGGTTGCACCAGCAGCAACCATCGCCCATTTTCCAATTGTTACCGGTGCAATGCAGACCGCACGGGCACCTATTGAGGCACCATCGTGAATGGTGACTCCTACTAATTCCCAATCACTGCCGCTCTTTAACGAACCGTCAGGATTTACCGCGCGTGGAAAGTGATCATTTGTTAAGACTGCAGCAGGACCAATAAATACACCTGCGCCAAGTCGAGCTGGCTCATAAACCAATGCGTAATTCTGAACTTTGCAGTTATCGCCTAGTTGTACACCAGGGCCGATATAAGCACCTCGGCCAATGATGCAGGAGGTCCCTAACCTGGCACCGGAGCGTACTTGAGCTAAATGCCAAACGCTGCTCCCTGCGCCAAGGTCAACATCCGCATCAACGTCTGCTGAGGGCAAAATTCGAGCGTTAGGCACCCCGAAAGCCTACCGGGGCAAGCCCAGCAGGGAGTTGATAGAACCGACGAATCCGGCGTAAGCCTGACCACTTTCGGCAAATTTGATGCGTAATCCAGCCCCAACAGCAGCCAATGCATCAGGCTCGTTCTGCCATTGCGTTAAGCGCTGCGCCACCTGCGCTGCGCTCTCCACCATACAAATCTCCGGCAAAATCGCCTTCACTCTTGGAAGCGGCGTGGAAAGAATCGCTAAGCCAGCCGCTGCATACTCATAAATTTTGGTTGGTATGGCGTCCATAAATGCCGGTGTTTGCTCCAATAGTGATAACCCAACCTGAGCGCCATCGACTACCTTCCAACTATCGCGAGGATTTAATCTGCCGTGAAAGCAGACTCGATCACGAGCAGCACTGCTGCGTTGCCACTCGTTGACCCAACTCTGTTCAGCAGGAGCAATTGGTCCGATAATGTCGAACCTCCACTCTGGTGCCAATTCACTAGCCTCTAGCATCATCTTTAAGCCCCGAGAAGTACGAACATCACCTACATAAACTGCGCGCAGCGGTTCACGTTGTGCATTCAATGAATGAAGCAATGTGTAATCCGGAAGATTTTTTACCACGATTCGATTAAGAGCCTTTAATGGTGGCACGTGATCATCGGCCGCGATAGTCAGATCTGCACGCTCCGCGAGTGAAACAGAGAACTTTGCAACAAGTCGTGCAATTTTTCCAACGAGTCCCTTCGCCCATGCTCGATCATTCAAGAGTGCTAAATAATCCTCATGCATATCTCGAACGATGAGAACCGACGAGGTCATTCTCCTCAATGTCAGAGCCGGCGCTAGATCAGGATCTATTGCGAGGATAACTTTTCCAGAAGCCTGAAAAGGCAGGAGTAGCGCACGAATAGTTCGCCAGATTAAACCACGATCACCGATGGCTACTCTGAAAGCAGTATTCGAAGGTGCATCAAATTTTTCACCCCGAGCAATAACTTCAACTTTTAATCCAGAACGGGTTAATGAGTCACTCAATCTATGTATTCGAGCATCTGCTACATGGTGTCCGCTTGAAATAATCGATACGTCGATCATTAGAGATCTTCTAACGCTGAAGGCACTTTCCCAACATTGAGAAACTCAAGGTATTGATCAGTTACTGAAGTTGCTCCACCCCTTGCTAAAACCTTTCCTTGGTGAAGCCAGATCGCTTCTTGGCAAAGTTCATTTAAAGTTCCAAGCGCATGAGAGACAATCAGAATAGTTCTGGCTTCAGCACATAGTTGCCGCATCTTTTCAAATGACTTTTCTTTGAATGCTGCGTCTCCGGCTGAAAGCGCTTCATCAATTAACAAGATATCTGGTGTCATGTTGACTGCAACGCTGAAGGCTAATCGACCATACATTCCAGAGGAGTATGTCCGCATTGGCATATCAATGAAGCCAGCAGGAAGATCGGCGAATTCTGCAATTTCATCAAATTTTGCATCCAACTCATCGCGATCTAAACCGGCAGCTAATCCACCTAAAACAATATTGTCACGCCCAGAGAGTGAGCCATTAAATCCAACACCTAGCGCCAGCAAAGTACTGACTTTGCCATTCACAATGATGCGACCTTCAGTGGGAGGAAGAATGCCAGCGATGGCTCGCATGAGCGTGGATTTTCCAGCCCCGTTTGCACCAACTATTCCCAATACCGTTCCGTGAGGAATATCGAGAGTTAATCCCTTGACGGCTTCGATGATGCGCATTTTTCGCTTTTCTCCGCGACTTGCACGCATCACTGCATTCTTCAAAGTTACTTTTGATTCAACATTGATCTTGTATTTAAGCCACAAGTTTTCAATGCGCACTGCCAAATCTTCTGGCATCTCAACCTTAGATACGGACCGCAAAGTCACGCTCCCTTGAGATAAAGAAGTATCCCCCGGCCAAAAGCAGCCCGAGCATCCACGCAATCGCCGCTATCCAATATGTGTAGATCGGAGTTTGCCCATTAATCCAAACTTCATGAGTAATCGAGAGAATCGGTCCAAGCGGATTAGCCCAGAGCACCACTCGATACCATCCATGCAACATGTCAGGCGCCCATAGAACTGGACTGAGATAGAGCCAAATACGTGAAACATAAGTGAGAAGTTTTGAAGTATCACGGAAGTAAACATTCATAGTTGCAAATAGCAGGGCTAAACCATAACCACTGATACCTACGATGACCACAATGACTGGAGTCCATAACAAGTGCCATCCGAAACCTGGCAACGTACTTTTCGAATCCAACATCGATCCAGCTAGGTAAATCACTAGATAAACCGGAAGGGTCGGTAAGTATTGTCGAAATGCTGTGATGAGAGATGAGAGCGGAAGTAATGCCCTCGGAAAAGCTTGATTCAAAATTAATTTTCCACCTGCGGTGACTGAAGCAGAACCGATCGACATACAGTTTTGAGCAAAATACCAAGTGAAGAGGCCCACCAAGATGTGCGCCAAAGTATCAAAACCACTTCCCCCAGTTTTCGCCCGACCACCGATAATCGAGACGAGTAAGAAGTAGATCAATGCCAGCATTAACGGATTGAGCACCAACCAGACTGAACCTAAAGGTGAATCGAGGTACTCAGCTTTACCGGTGAATCGGGAAAGTTCGTTGGCAAATTTTCGTCGGCGCCACAACTCCGTTAAATAAGGGCGCATGGGTGGCAACGATGCTCGATGCGGCTCAAAGACTTGAATCTTCGGGGCAAACTCACTCACGGCGTAGATCTTTCCATGTATCTGGCCAACTATCTGGCCCATTCCATCTAGAACGGGGAAGTAATGATCGAGGTGAGGTCAAATAACCGAGCCCCCAGGCAAAGTGCATTGTGGCAAGCACAACCGGAAGTCGAAATAGCAAACCCAGCGCTTTCAAACCATGCGCAGGAAAATCACTCAATTTCAAAGCAGCTAACACGAGAAAGCAGAGATAAATGATTGGAACCACAAATGCCGGCTTCCAAAAAAATCCGACAACCAGACCTGCAAAAAATCCCAACGTCGCCAGAGGCGGTGCCAAATAGCGAAGATTTCTGGTGGATTTCTTCACTCGGATCACCACATGTCGCCAGCGTCCGTACTCAAAATATTGTTTTGCCAAAGTGCGAAGATTAGGTCTGGGTCTATATGCCACGCTCAACGCTGGATCGAACCAAACTCGACCGCCGGACTCCCGAAGCCGTAAGTTCAACTCCCAATCTTGGGCTCTGATAAATCTTTCGTCATAACCGCCAACGTTGATGAGTGCACTCTTACGAAACATTCCTAAGTAAACAGTATCGACTTCACCGGCTTCTCCTCCGGTATGAAACTTTGATGCTCCAACGCCTAAAGGACTTGTCATGGCAGCAGCAACAGCGCTCTCGAATGGAGTCTGACCCTGCGCCGCCATGATTCCGCCAACGTTGACCGCATTTTTGGAATCAAGCAAAGCCAAACCCTTCGCGATGTATCCCGGTGGCAATTCTGCATGACCATCTACTCGAACGATCATGTCGTACTGAGCGTGCGCAATTGCAATATTTAACGCGGTCGGAGTTTTTCCTGAAGGATTCAGAACCCACCTGACTCGACTATCTACCTCTGACATTTCGCGGGCTATCTCTAATGTTCTATCGGTTGATGGCCCAATCGCTAAAACTACTTCGAGCGGTCTTTGACCAACATCTTGATTCAAGATTGCCGAAACTGATGCACGCAAGTATCTCTCTTCATTACGAATCGGCATCACCACTGAGATTCCTGTCAATGAACTCTCAGGAATTGCAACATTGGCATCATCAGTCATAACAGTTGAGAGGTTATCGCTTAGGCTAAGCAGGTGGTAACTCCCCCAGCAGCGCGCCGTCCAACTACTCCGCGCTCGGCATCCCGCTGGCGACAGGTTCCGCTCTGGCTCTCCATCGCAGTTTTGGTGCTTTCTGCTATCTCGTGGGCTGGTTTCTCGCATGTGACCGGCTCAATCAAACGTCAAGATGTTTTTAGCGGGCTGAAGGAAAGGCCAGACCGTAACGCCGGCAATTCCATCAACTATCTATTGGTGGGTTCAGATCAACGCGAAGGTCTGACGAAAGAACAACTCAAGGCACTTCGAGTGGGCAGTGTTGCAACTGCCGCTGGGAAACGATCCGACACCATTATTTTGATTCACATCAGCAAAGAGCGTGATCGAGCGACCATCATTTCTATTCCTCGCGATACTTATGCAGAAATTCCCGAATGGACAGATAGCAAGGGAAAAGTTCACTCCATTAGTTACGCAAAAATTAATGAAGCAGTTGGACGCGGCGATGCCCCACTTCTGATCGCCACCATTGAACATATGACGAACTTGAGAATTGACCACTATGTTGAAGTAAATTTTGCTGGCTTTGCAAACTTAGTTGATGCTGTTGGCGGCGTTGATATCTGCACTAATACAGCAATTCACGATAACAAGAGCCACATAGATCTTCCAGCGGGCCAACATCACATGGATGGCGTAACCGCATTAAAGTACGTGCGCGCTAGATACTTCGACGGCATGGGTGATTTAGGTCGTATGAAGCGTCAACAGAAATTTATTGCCTCACTATTGCAATCAGCTACGAGTTCTGGCGTACTACTCAACCCAGTGCGATTACTTGGTGTTATCAATGCCGGGCTTTCCACCGTGACAACTGACCCAGACCTCACAAAAGATGATCTCGTGACTTTGGCAACGCAATTAAAGTCGCTCTCTGCCACTAACTTGCAAATGATGACGGTTCCACTCTCCGACGTAAGTTATGACAACAATGGTGTTTTCGGTGCCGTCCAATGGGACCCGAATCTAGCTCCAGAGTTGTGGCGTCGCCTGCGCGAAGACGAACCGATAGCGGCAACACCAAAACCAGCATCTAAAGCAGCGACAATTGCACCAAAATTTATCGCGATCGCTGTCACCAACGGCACCGACATCAACGGACTAGCAGCAAAAGCAGCTAAACAACTTGGCGATGCTGGTTTCGTTAATGCCTCCGAACCTGCCACGGCACTTACGAAAGTTTCGCAAACCACAATTACTTACGATCCAAATTTCGATGAATCTTTAAAGACCTTGAGCGCGGCACTACCTGATGCGAAGTTAGTAGCGAAAAAAGGTCAAGGAAAAACTTTTATCATCACGCTGGGGCCGGATTTCAAAGAGGTTGCTAAATTCACCGCACCGACTGGATCACCCAGCCCTGCTCCAACTGCAACAACACCATTCAAAGAAGTTAACACGGGTGCAGATACTGGCTGCAAGTAAATTTTAACTGAGTAGTTTGCGACCCATCACTAACCGCTGAATCTGATTCGTTCCTTCATAAATTTGAGTGATCTTCGCATCTCGCATCATTCGTTCCACCGGATAATCGCGGGTGTAACCATAGCCACCAAAAAGTTGAACGGCATCTGTAGTTATCTCCATTGCAACATCTGAAGCAAAACATTTGGAAGCTGCACCAAGATATGTGAGATCAGCATCGCCTCGTTCGCTTGCTGCAGCAGCGCGATACGTCAAATGTCGAGCAGCTTCTAATTTCATTCCCATATCAGCAATCATGAATTGAATAGCTTGAAAATCAGCGATCGCCTTTCCGAACTGCTTACGCTCTTTCACATATGCAATCGAGGCATCTAAAGCTCCTTGTGCGATTCCTACTGCTTGTGCCGCGATAGTGATTCGAGTGTGATCAAGGGTGCGAAGTGCAATTTTTAAGCCTTCCCCAACCTCACCGAGTCGACGATCATCGCCAATCTTCACGTTATCTAGATAAACCTCACGCGTTGGCGAACCTTTGATACCCAATTTCTTCTCTGGAGCACCAAATGAAACTCCCGGATCTGATTTGGTTACGACAAATGCGGTAACACCTTTCCCGCCGAGTTCCGGGTTTGCGTTTGCGAATACGGTGTAAACCTCGCTTTCGCCGGCATTAGTGATCCAACGCTTTGCACCATTTAAAATCCAAGAGTCTCCATCACGTACCGCTTTAGTTTTCATCGATGCGGTATCACTTCCCGCTTCTGGCTCTGAAAGTGCATAAGAGAACATGTAATCCCCTTTAGCAAGTCCTGGAAACCACTGGGCTTGCTGTTCCTTCGTTCCTGCGAGCAAAACTGGCATTGAACCTAGTTTGTTGACCGCGGGAATGAGTGAAGAGGAAGCACAAACTCGAGCAACTTCTTCAATCACGATGCAGACGGCAAGCGCGTCAGCTTGTGCACCACCAAACTCTTCCGGGACATGCAACGCGTGCAGATCAGCTTTCACCAGGGCTTTGAGTGCTTCTGCAGGGAAACGACTGGCTTCATCCACTTCGGCAGCGTGAGGAGCGATCTCCTTCTCCGCAAGTGCTCGCACCACTTCGCGTAGTTCCTGATGCTCTTCCCGCAGTTGATACACGTCAAAACTCATAGGTTCACAATAGAGCAGGTAGGTTGTTCCTGTGATGTTGGGAGTTATTGGGACCGGTTATCTCGGGGCAACCCACGCCGCCTGCATGGCCGAACTCGGCTTTGATGTGGTGGGGGTAGATACCGATGAGTCAAAGGTGAGATCACTCTCACAAGGTGAACTCCCCTTCTATGAACCTGACCTGCCCGAATTGCTCGCTAAAAACGTGGCCGCTGGTCGATTGCGATTCACTACCGACTTTAATGAACTTGCCAACGCCGATATGCATTTCATCTGTGTAGGCACTCCCCAACAACCTGGAAAGAATGCCGCGGATCTTTCATATGTAAAGGCATCAGTTGCTGCAGTGGCAGCGATAGCCAAACCAGGTTCGCTACTCGTCGGTAAGTCGACGGTGCCGGTTGGAACTGCCGATGCACTTTCAGCAAGTCTGCCTTCACATCTTGAGTTAGCGTGGAATCCAGAGTTTTTACGTGAAGGTTTTGCAGTCGAAGACACGTTGCGTCCAAACCGTCTAGTGGTTGGTGTGCAATCTGAGCGCGCAGAAAACTTACTCAAAGAGGTCTATCAATCCTTAATCAAAGATGGAGTTCCTTGGATCTCAGCTGATCTGCGCACCTCCGAATTAGTCAAGGTCGCTGCTAACTCCTTTCTGGCAACAAAGATTTCCTTCATCAACGCAATGGCCGAGATCTGCGATGCATCTGGTGGAGATGTAACCGTGCTGGCAAAAGCAATCGGTTATGACCCAAGAATTGGAAATCGCTTCTTGCAGGCGGGAATCGGTTTTGGCGGGGGTTGTTTGCCGAAAGATATTCGCGCATTCATGGCTCGCTCAGAAGAACTCGGAGCAAAACAAGCACTTGAATTCCTGAGTGATATTGACTCAATTAATCTTCGGGCACGAAATCGAATGATCGAAATGGCGCAAGAATATGGTTCGCTTTCGAATGTGAAAGTTGCGGTTTTCGGTGCGGCTTTTAAACCTGACAGTGATGATGTGAGAGATTCACCCGCTCTGGATATCGCGAATGGGATTGCCAAACTAGGAGCCCACGTCACTATTCATGATCCTAAAGCCATTCACAATGCGCGACTTCGATTTGCAGATATGAACTACACAGAAAATATTGAAGAATGCGTTGCTGACGCATCACTCTTGCTTCATTTAACGGAGTGGAAAGAATATAGATCGATTGATCCAAAAGTCCTTGGTGGATTAATGAAACGAAGAATTGTGCTTGA
>CAYFKL010000057.1:7034-8675 GCA_964343565.1 uncultured Actinomycetes bacterium | reverse complement strand
CTGCTAAATCTTGGAGAGGCTGCTGGGTCATGCCAAAGGCCTAAGGACTTTGCATACTTTTCAACCAAAGTTACCTGTTCTTCCGACCGTCCAGTTAGCCGCAAATAGCGAAGTGTTTCATCGTCGATCGGAAAGATTGCACACGTGGATCCGTATTCCGGACTCATATTGCCGATGGTGGCTCGATTTGCCATAGGAACTTGCGAGACCCCAGAACCAAAAAATTCCACAAACTTGCCTACAACACCGTGCTTTCGAAGAATTTCGGTAATAACGAGCGCTAAATCTGTTGCAGTCGTCCCTGCGGGCAATCTTCCAGTGAGTTTGAATCCAACAACCGAAGGAATAAGCATTGAAACCGGTTGGCCCAGAAGCGCCGCTTCTGCTTCTATGCCTCCCACTCCCCAACCTAAAACTCCAAGTCCGTTGACCATTGTGGTGTGGGAATCCGTTCCAACAACCGTATCTGGATACGCTCGCAACTGCCCTGAAACTTCCCGAGTCATGACAACTCGTGCTAAATGTTCGATATTGACTTGGTGAACAATTCCAGTACCAGGCGGCACTACCTTAAATTCATCGAAGGCGGTTTGCCCCCAACGCAGAAACCTGTAACGCTCTTGGTTTCTTTCATACTCAACATCAGTGTTGCGTTCGAATGAATCTGAAGCACCAAAAAAATCTGCAATCACCGAGTGATCTATAACTAACTCTGCTGGCGCAAGGGGATTTACTCTTTGCGGATCTCCTCCAAGATCATTAACGGCTTCTCTCATGGTCGCTAAATCCACAATGCATGGAACACCGGTGAAATCTTGCATTATGACCCGAGCAGGAGTGAATTGAATTTCGGTATCAGGATCGGCTGCTGGATTCCAATCGGCTAAGGCACGGATCTGAGCAGATGTTACGTTGGCTCCGTCTTCCGTGCGAACCAAGTTTTCAAGCAAAATTTTCAAAGAGAATGGTAGGTCGCCACTCCCAGCAATCCGTTGGATGTTAAAAATTTCAAAGTTCTTACCGTTGTGGTTCAAGCTCTCTCTGGTGCCAAACGTATCTAGCGACATCGCCACTCCTTAGATATCTTGATATCAAGATATCTAAGGATCGTTCCTCAAGCAAGCGCAAAACCCGCGAGAGTTTCAACATGGGCAGTTTGAGGAAATGCATCAAATGCTTCCAGCGAAATCAGCTGATACCCACACTCCAATAACGATTTTGCATCGCGAGCCAATGTTGATGGTTCACATGATAAGTATGCGATCTTGCGCGGCCTAATTCTGCCAAGTTGCTTTATCACTTCTGCTGAGACGCCAGTACGCGGTGGGTCTAGTATTACAACATTACAAAATTTAACCTCTCGCAAATTCTTTGCCACATCACCTGGCCTGACTTTAATTGCAGGATAATTAGCCTTTACTGATTCGATCGCATCTATAGAGTGCTCAAATACTTCCACTCGACCAGAATCCCCAACTAGACCCAAAGCGTGAACAGCAAATAAGCCGGATCCTCCATATAGATCAAGTACGTGATCTCCCGGTTGCAGATCAGCTACCTTTATTACTGCACTTGAAAAAACAGCAGGCGCATTCGGATGAATTTGCCAAAAAGAGTTGGCTGCTATTTCAAACTTGTTCG
>CAYFKL010000057.1:0-6934 GCA_964343565.1 uncultured Actinomycetes bacterium | reverse complement strand
ACTCGAACATCAATCTTTGCAATTCTCAAAAATTGTTCTCGGATAATTTCGCCCTTGATCAATCGCTGGTAGTCAATTTCGATATGCTGAAAATCGCATCCCCCACATAAGTGAACATAATTACATGGTGTCTCGATTCTTTGCGGAGATCCCTGAATTACTCTTTCGGTTATAGCCCTCGCAAAATTCTTGGTCAAACTCTCAATTCTGGCTTCAACTTCTTCCCCCTCTAAGCCACCTCGAACAAAGATCACTAGACCTTCATGGCGTGACACATTGAATCCACCAGAAGCTGGCTTTCCAAGGCTGAGAGTTAATCGATCACCAACTTGAATTCCGGTCATCGGTCTCGGGGACCGCGAAGATTGGTTTTCTTCGGAGCAGTTGGAATCGCATCAACATCCGTTGATTCAAGTTGCCATGGCACGCTCGTGACCATAACCCCCGGAGTAAAGAGCAATCGGGATTTCAATCGAAGCGCAGATTGATTGTGAAGCAACTGTTCCCACCAATGCCCCACTACATATTCGGGGATAAAGACAGTGACCAGATCTCGTGGTCCGTCTCTACGAATTGTCCTGACATGCTCGATGATTGGTCTAGTGATTTCCCGGTATGGCGACGCCAAAATCCGCAATGGGATTGAGATCTCGAGTTCATCCCACATCTTTTGTAAATGTGCGGTTTCTTCATCATCCGCATCAACAGTTATTGCCTCAAGCGTCGTTGGTCTTGTCGCTTGCGCATATGAGAGGGCTCTCAAAGTCGGCTTATGTATTTTTGATACCAAAACTATGGCGTGGGTTCTTGCCGGAAGCGCATATGTCTCGTCTTCAGCCAGTTGGAGTTCTTTGGCCACGCGTGAATAGTGTTTCTTTATGCCTTTCATGAGAACAAAGAGAAAAACCATAGCGATGATTGCGAGATAAGCTCCTTTAGTAAATTTTGTAATAAGCACCACAATTAGAACAGTTGCCGTCATCAAGAGTCCAAACATATTAATTCCTCTTGATCGCAAAATTTGCTTTCTTCTTGCATGATCAGACTCGGTCTTCAATAGACGATTCCAATGGCGAATCATTCCAGTTTGACTCAGATTAAAAGATACAAAGACTCCAACAATGTATAACTGAATTAATCGAGTAACTTCAGCATTGTAGGCAAGAATGAGTACAACAGCGGCCAGCGCAAGAATGATGATTCCATTTGAATAAGCGAGTCGATCTCCGCGATTGCGTAATTGCGCTGGAAGCCATTTATCATGCGCCAGAATTGAGGCCAAAACCGGAAAGCCATTAAACGCTGTGTTGGCTGCCAAAATAAGAATCACACCTGTAACGGCTGTAATAAAATAGAATCCAACTGAAAAATTGCTGAAAAGTGCTCTTGAGATTTGGGCAATAACAGTTTCCTGGGTGTAGGAATCTCCGACCGGCACGCCGTTGAGTAACAACTGCTCAGCCGGATTCTCTGCGTATCTCAAATTCATTTTGTTTGCGAGCCAAATGATTGCCATGAGCATTGAGACAGCGATCAAGCCAAGCATTAGCAGAGTTGTCGCCGCATTCTTTGATTTGGGTTTTCTAAATGCCGGAACACCATTACTAATTGCCTCAACTCCTGTTAGTGCGGCACATCCAGATGAAAATGCTCTTAAAATAAGAAAAGCTGCTGCGAAACCTCCAAAAGTTTCAAAGCCGCTCTCCTGTTTCAAACCAAGCCCTGCAGATTCCACCATGGGTAGATCTTGTGAAATGAAGTATCTATAAAGACCGTAAAGGCCCATCAAAATAATCCCGACCATAAACGCGTAGGTTGGTATCGCAAAAGCGGTTCCAGATTCTCTAACACCACGCAAATTCATCGCCATCAAAGCCAGAACCAAAATAGCGGCATATATTGCTTCGTGGCCTCGCATAAACGTGAGGGCTGAAGCCGCATTTTGAATTCCAGAAGAGATGGAAACGGCTACCGTTAAAACGTAATCAACCAGTAGCGCTGAAGCTACAACTAAACCAGCAGAACCTCCGAGATTGACGGTGGCAACTTCATAATCACCACCACCGCTTGGATACGCGTGAACGTTCTGTCGATATGAAGCCACGACAGTGAGCATTACTAAGGCGACGACCAAGCCGATTTTCCACGAGAAGGCATACGCAGAGAGCCCAGCCACTGAAAGGGTCAGGAATACCTCATCAGGTGCGTATGCCACGGACGAGAGGGCGTCTGAAGCAAAAACAGGTAGTGCAATCCGCTTGGGAAGTAACGTCTCTCCCAGTTGATCGTTATGCAAGGCCCGACCCACCAGTGCACGTTTAGCGCGTGCGAATACCCCATTTGCCACCCTGTAAGCCTAGAGCGTGTACCGTTGCTGTTTGTGCATTACGTGATCATGGGCTGCGGACGGGTTGGTTCTCAACTGGCAAACTCGCTCGAACATTCAGGCCATACCGTTGCTGTCATTGATCAAAATAGAGAGTCATTTAGGCGACTTGGCCCCGGTTACAAGGGCCAAACGGTCTCGGGAGTTGGTTTTGACCGAGAGGTGCTGGAAGCCGCTGGGATTGCGCGCGCGGCTGGATTTGCAGCAGTTTCAAATGGCGATAATTCCAATATTTTGGCCGCTAGGACGGTGCGAGAAATCTACGGCGTAGCCAATGTGGTTGCCCGAATTTACGACCCAGGCAGAGCGGAGATTTACCAACGCCTGGGGATTCCTACGGTAGCCACGGTCTCATGGACTGCGGAACAAGTGTTACGACGCTTACTCCCCGATGGCGCTGCAGCGGAATGGAGCGATCCGACAGGCACGTTGAGACTCGTTCAAGTTTCGCTATCTTCCTCATGGTTTGGACATCGAGTCGTCAGAATAGAGTTGAACACACCAGCGCGAGTGGCTTTCATCACGAGGCTAGGTCGTGCTTTTATTCCTAATGAAACTACTGTTCTGCAGGACGGCGATGCTGTTCACGTCATGATTGATAAAAACGATATTCCGCGACTTGAACACATTCTTTCAACTCCTCCGGAAGAAGGCTAAGGATGCGGGTTACCGTTGTAGGAGCTGGAAATGTTGGGCGATCAATCGCGAAAGAATTGATTGCAAACGGACATTTTGTGATGCTCATTGATAGAGACCCGAAATCCATCAAGATTGATTCAGTTCCTGAAGCGCAGTGGTTGCTAGCAGATGCTTGCGAAATTTCTAATCTTGAAGAAGCTCATTTGAACATGGCTGATGTTTTAGTTGCAGCAACCGGTGATGATAAAGCGAACCTAGTTGTATCCCTGCTGTCCAAGACAGAATATGGTGTTCCGAGAGTGGTCGCTCGAGTAAATCATCCAAAGAATGAATGGATGTTCAACGAGGCTTGGGGTGTTGATGTGGCCGTATCAACTCCAAGATTGATGAGCGCACTCGTTGAAGAAGCTGTTGCAGTAGGCGATTTGGTTCGACTCCTTACTCTTCGTCAAGGAGAGGCAAACATTGTCGAAATCACTCTTCCCGAAAATGCACCATGCATTGGTAAGCGAGTGAGAGACGTTACCTTCCCGACAGATGCGCATTTAGTGACAATTTTGCGAGATGCTCATGTGCTAGTGCCATCTCCAGACCACACTTTTGAGAGCGGAGATGAACTGCTATTTGTTGCACGAGCAGAAGCAGAGCCTGCATTGCAAGAATGCCTAGCTCCAAATCATGGAGTTTGATTAATCCGATTTTACAGTCGGCGTCTTTCTCAGAATGAGATAGGTCGCATAACAAGTGGCCAAGAATAGCGGCCAACCTACTACTAAAGTTGCTACGCCAAGAAGTGAAACTTGCCCAGCAAGATAAAGTGGGATTTGGATCAATAACCTAACCGCAAACATTCCAACCCAAACCCACCCGACTTTCAAATATGCATTCAATCGCTCGGGCGATTTTTTCCACTCTAAATTCTCTCCAAGAATTGGCCCCAGGATAACTCCCAACAATGGCCATCGAATGATGTTTGCAAATAAATAAACCGCACCGTAAATCCCACTCTTAACCATCCCGGGTAAGAAAAAGTTTTCCGCTTTCCCAGTAGACCGTGAGAACCAGGCGCATATAAGCACTCCAACCAGACCAGAAATAGCATGCTGAACGGATGACCTGCGGATAATTCTTATGATGGTTAGCACAACCGCCAAAGACACTGCGATCAGTAGCGCCTGACCTAAATTTCGCGTCCAAGTAAAGTCGAGAACAAAGACCAAAGATGGAATTCCAGAATCTAGAATTCCACGCTTGCCACCGAGCGCATCAATTATGTCTTTCGATTCTTGATTAGAAGTCATTAAATACCTCTATTGAGCATTGGGCATCAGTTGATAGATCGGATTAAATCCCACCCAAGTTTGTTTATCTTTTGTGAATAACGCGGTGACAACAATATCGCGACCAGCAGTTAACCCATGAATTGTGCGTCGACCAAGCCAAATACATCTAACGCGACCGGTGCCATCTTCAATTTCAATTTCAAGGGCAAGAACACCAGATCTAGGTCGAAGAATTACTGAATAAATGGTTCCTTTGATAGTTGCCCGACGCCTTGTCTGCAAATCTGCAACTCTCGTCATACCATCACCAGCAACATGAAGAGATTCCGCATGTTCGGCAATTCGGCTTAAGTCACGCATGTCGGATACCTGAAGACCCAAATCCGGATGAGCCTCGATCGCTTTCTGGCAAAGATTCAACCTCTTCAAAAGTAGCGTGCTCAACTTGCTGAATCACCAATTGAGCTATTCGATCCCCCACCTCAATCTGGAAGGGATTAGTTAAGTCGTGATTGATGATTGTCACCATAATTTCTCCACGATAACCGGCATCAATCGTGCCCGGTGTATTAACAATCGAAATTCCGTGTTTAAGTGCAAGACCGGATCGTGGATGCACAAGGCCGACATATCCGTTAGGTAAGGCAATCGCTATTCCGGTTGGCACCAAGTATCTCTCTCCTGGGTTGATCACAACTTTAACCACACTAGTTAGATCGGCTCCGGCGTCATTCTCTTTGGCGTAAGCCGGTATCTGAGCATCAGGATGAAGTCGCTTGAATGAAATCTTCAAGGGTTCACCTCAAATACCGAGAGATCTCGCTTTAATCGCTCATCGCTCTTAACTTTTTCAAGGTACTCCGCCGGCGCTGAAGTTGTGAAATGCGAGAGATCCACCTTCACGTAGAGCGAACGGGCTCGAATCGCTATGGGACCATCCGGTGAATTTAAGTGCCCTTCGCACTTTGAATAGACCTTTCGACCGGAGACCCCAACTATTTCTGCCTTAAAGTAGAGGACGCTTCCGATCGGCACTGGCAAGAGAAAATCTGTTTCTAACCTTCCAGTAACTGCTGGAGATTTGAGCAAGTACATCAAATGACCAAGCACTTCATCGCAAGCCAGAGTCAATATTCCACCGTGGGCTAGGCCTGGTGCCCCTTGATGAAACTCTCCGACAACGAAGTTCGATTCAAGTTTTGGACCACCTGCAATGATGGATTGAATGTGAAGTCCTGTGGGGTGATCCTTCCCGCAACCAAAGCAATCAGACATATGCGAGGGAATCCGATCCCCTATCGAAAAATGCCCAAGATCGATTTCAGGCACGCAGGCATCTGCCGGAGGTTCGGTCGAAGCTACTCTTGCCACGGATCCAGAGTACCTTTAATTCATGACTTCGTCTGAAGCGCGTGGAAATTCGGTATTTATCACCGGAGCCACAAGCGGGATTGGCAAGGAAACTACAGCGCTTTTTTTGGCAAAAGGCTGGAGGGTGCTCGCCACAGCCCGTACCGATGCATTAGCGATAAAACTTCATGAAGAGTTTGATCACCCCAATTTGGAGGTCATCACTTGCGAGGTTCATATCGAAGAAAGTTGTCAAAGCGCCATTAAACGAGTCCTTGAAATGGTACCAAGCGGTCCAAACGTGATTGTCAACAATGCTGGCTTTGCTTTGCCTGGAGCGATCGAGGATGTCGAATTACAAGACGCGGAGCATCAATTGGATACAAACTTGCTGGCTCCAGCTCGGTTTATTCAAGGATTTCTCCCATTGATGCGAAAACTTGGAGAAGGGCGAATCATAAATATCTCCTCTGTCAGCGGTTTAGTAGCCATGCCATTCATCGGATGGTATTCAGCAAGCAAATTCGGTCTCGAAGCAATCTCCGACGCTCTCAGAGTTGAATTGATGGATACGAGAATCAAAATTGTGATTATTGAGCCAACCAGTTTTGCTTCAAACATATGGGCAAAGGCTTCGAAGCAAATGCCAAGTACCCAGAGCCATCAGGATCACTATAGATCTGCAGACAGGATAATCAATGCTCGATATCCGGCACCAACAGCAGTTGCTCAAGCGATTTTCGAAGCTGCGACCACTTCAAACCCAAAGCACAGATATTTGGTTGGGAAACAGAGTCGAGTGGCTGCACTTTTGCGGATTTTGCCAAGCAAACTTTCAGATTATTTAGTTGCGATCAATATCGGTCTAAAACAAACACCGATCAAAAGGTGGACTCGAGGAAATTAATTGCAATCGCGGCAAACAGCAGAAGGACCTTCACCTTTTGCCAATTGGCTTCGATGGTGAACTAAGAAGCATCGAGAACAAGTGAATTCATCGGCTTGCTTAGGTATGACTCTGACTGCCAATTCTTCGCCTGAGAGATCCGCTCCTGGCAATTCCAATGTTTCGGCTAGTTCGGCTTCATCAACATCAACCTGCCCAGATTGGGCTTCGGCACGTCGAGCCTTTAACTCTTCAAGAGACTCCTCCGCTAACTCGTCGTCGGTCTTCCTGGGTGTGTCGTAATCGGTTGCCATCTGCCCTCCTCCCACCATTGCCGCGTACTTCTCGGGCGAATAATGCCCGATCGGAGCCTTTTCTGTCCTGCTTATC
>CAYFKL010000056.1:0-8865 GCA_964343565.1 uncultured Actinomycetes bacterium | reverse complement strand
AAGATCACTGAGTACTTAATCGAAAAGAGCGTCGATGGAGAGAAATTCGACAAGGTGAGTGTGGTTTCTGCCGCATCCACAAATGTGGCAGTAAATGGTCTCACTAACGGTGTCACTTACTTCATTCGAATTAGTGCGTTAACCAGCGCAGGTGTTGGTGCGGCCACTGTAGTTTCAGGTACTCCAGCAGCCGCTCCATCTGCGACCACTGTTGCACCTAAGCAAGTTCTCTCTAATGATGGACGTGCCATCATCACATGGAATGAACCAGCAAACACTGGCGGATTAGCGATCAAGAGTTATCGAGTTGAAAAGGCCAGCTCACTTAAGGGTCCATGGACCGTTTCAATTCCATCAACTGGATCTGGCCTTACCCGCGTCGTCGTTCCTGGAATTAAATCTGGAGAGACTACCTACATTCGAGTACGAGCTATTACAGATGCTGGAATTGGAGCACCTTCCCCTGCAGTTGCCGTCACTCCAGTAACACCGGCTTCGGCACCACTTAAGCCAGTGATTACGAAGAAGGGCAAGATCCTGACCCTCTCCTTCAAGGCGCCTCGTGCAAACGGTGGTTCTGAAATTACCTCTTATGTAATCCAAGTCAGTGTTGATGGAAGAACGTGGAAGGACTTCGACACGAGCAAGAGCACCAAGTACGTATTTGGTAATTACGGAAAGGCTATTCTCACTCGAGTTCGCGCAGTCACAGCGGCTGGAGCCGGAACACCATCTGCAGCCGTATCGCTCAAGTAAATCTAGGGCCGAGTAAATCTAGGGCAGCAGTCCTTCATCCCTTGCGACTTTGTAGAGAGAAGTTTTAGTTCTAGCTTCTAAACCAGCCTCGCGATATTTCTCTCTAACACGATCAATATAAGATTTTGCTGTTGAGGGAGCAATTTCCATTCGACGTGCAACTGCCTCCAACTTGAGCCCTGAAGCGTAAAGCACCAATGCCTTTTGTTCTTGGTCAGAAAGTTGTATTCCAGGATTTCTTTTTGCTACCAAAACTCCGGCTAATTCAGGTGAGATATAGGAATCACCACTTAGAACTGCTTCAACCGCAGCTAAAAGTTCTTCCGTCTCGGCACGTTTTGAAACAAATCCATGAGCTCCTGCAATCATGACCGATTGAACCGTGCTTGGTTCTCCTAGCGCACTCACGATCAGAACGGGAATATGTGCTGCGGTCAGCAGTGAGACTACGTCTGCGGGGGAGCGACCATCACCCAAATCTAGGTCAACTATCGCAATATGTGCGGCGTTGTCACGATGTGCGGCCAATGCCGCTAAAACGTCTGCACCTTTATAGACAATGCGAGGTTGACCGTACTTCTCGGAAAGTTGATTAACCAATGAGGCTAAAACCAACGGATGATCTTCCAACAAGATGAAGCCGGGCATGCTCGCTCCTTTCAAAGGTAACATTACCTTGTGACCTCAATCGCGACGCTACCGCCTAGCGGCCAAGAAGTACTTCAAGTGCGTCGCTCGACCCGAAAAGCGGCCACGATCTATGGCGCGCTGAGCACGATTCCAGGATTTTTGGCTGCACTTCGGGCTGGTGAAATGCCAATGGTGTGGACATTCCTGATTGCATTCTTACTGCAAGTTCTAGCGCTTAAGTGGATCAATTACTCTGCCCAGCCTTGGTTCGTAATCGGGTCATTGTGGATGGTGGTGGTAGCAAGTCAATTCTTCTCCACGACCAGAGTGGAATGGAATCCAATTTCACTCGTGAGTATTGCGGCGGCAGGTTTGCCTGCTTTTCTCTTTGAATGGAGAACTGCTGCAGTTGTTACGGCTGCGACGATCGGTTTTGAAACATATATTTTGTTTAACCCAAATCCAGCGCTCTTTGTTTCTACTTCGATAATTCATGGCATACCAATTCTGAGTATTTATCATTTAGCATTTGCGAGTTCTCTAATCGTGGCAAATTATTATGTGACTGAAGAGGCTCGAACCTTAGATAAGCAAAATTTTGAACAAGCTCGAATCTTAAGTGAAGTTGAAAGTGCTGCGAGCAATCGAATTCATCGACAGGCCATGCTGCAGCGTCTGCACGAAACGGTTCTCAATACATTAGGCGTCATCACTCGAAGTCCGAACGGAAAATCTGCTGAACTTGGCGAGAGGTGCACCTCAGACTTATCGGTTTTGGAAGAGTGGCGAAAGAAAGACATTCCTCACATTATTGGAGATATCGTTGAAGAAGTTGGAGTTCCTGCGCGAGATCAAGGAATTCACGTTCGAATAGATGCTGGAAAGAATGTGGTGCTGAGTGATGAAGTAGCCACTCGAGTCCATGCAATTTTGACTGAACTGGTAGCAAATGTTGTGCGACATTCAAAAGCATCAGAGTTAAATATAAGTTGGAAAGTTATTGAAAATACAAAGATTCAAATTGTCGTATCTGATAATGGTGAAGGTTTTGCACCAAATAAGGAAGAACGTATTGGAATCAGGCGCATTGTTCGAGAGAACATTGAAGCCTTGAATGGCCAAATCGTTTTTGGTGAAAATGAGTCCGGCGGCGCAAATGTCATGCTGAGAATCCGACTAGAAAGCGATGAGCGTGCCCTGCAGTTGCGTAATCCGTTGCTGGGTAATTCAAGCGTTTCTATCCCACTTCTGGCGATCAGAGGCGTTTTTATCTTTGCATTGATTGCCTCTCCTTTGCTAGCAATTGATTCAACGAAACCTGTACCTTTGGGCATTTCGATTGTTTCAGTCGCACTGTTCAATTTGATATTCATTACTCGCGTAAAACCTTCTAACTTAGTAATGAAATTTATAGGCGTGCTTTTATCCACGATCCCATTTATTGTTGGTTGGCTGAGTTACGAGACGCCTGTAAGTGCCAAAGCGTTGCCTTGGTTATTGATTATTGGTGGGTTTTCAGGCCTTACTATTTTCTTAAGTGGACAACTAGGAATCGGAATTCTTGCCTTTATTGCTTCATCTCTCTTTCCTGTGTATGCATTTTTTGCTTCTCCTTCGGAAATACAAAAATTACTTCTCACTCCGATAGTAGGCGGGCTTGTCCTAGTTCCAAGTGCAATTTTGATTGGCAAATCAGCAGGGAAGCGTAGACAAAAGATTGAAAGGCAGTTATCTGAAATTCGTCAGGTCAAGATAACCCAAGAAGGGCAATCTAAAGTTATTGTTTCTCGAACTGAGCGCTGGACCAAGGCATTAACTAATGCAAGAAAGTTGATGGAACGCCTTGCTTCTGATCCCATAATTGACGAAACCACTCGTTGGGAAGCTGTTATTGCTGATTCGCAACTCAGGGCTCATTTACAGATCGATCCGGACGATGATGGCGCATTTGCTCGCATTGCGCTGGAATTGGCAGATGCTGCTGCGGGTAGATCAATTGCCTTTTATACAGACGTGGTTGGAGTTTCCGGTCGCGCAGATGCTCTTCCATACGAAATTGACTCACTTCTCAGGGCTGTGGTGAATGAATCAGTTTCAAATATTAAGGCAAGACTTCTGGCGTTAGATACTGAAGAAAGTATGAGTTTAAATCTTTCGCTACCTAATAATGCGAAGAGTATCGATTCTTACCAAAAGAAACTTGAAGAAAAGGGAATCGGCTCTTGGCAATACCGTGATGCATCTCTGGAAATTGAAATCCAAGATAAAGATGATTTAACCAATCATTATTGGATAAACATCTCTCGAAATCGACAACTAGTTAGATAAGTCCATATTCAACAGCTAGTTTGTGTAAATCAACTTTAGTACGAGCAGTCACGCCGATAGTCCGAAATTTAATTTTGACGCGATCTAAATATTCATTTGCCGTGCTAGGTGCCACACCCATCTGCTTGGCTACCTCTTCGATTGTTAATCCGTCTGCATATAGTTTCAAAGTCAATTGTTCTCGTGCGGATAATTTGATGATTCTCTCTTCGTCAGATGCTCGGGCAATTTGGGGTGAAATATAGGTTTGTCCGGAAAGTATGCAAGAAATTGCTTCCTCTAATTGATCAAGCGAAGCAGTCTTGGTGAAGTACCCATTTGCTCCGACGGTCATAACGCTATTGACTACTCTGGAATCTGCCAAAGCGCTCATGACCAAAATACTGGCTTTTGATGATGCGAGTGCTTTGACCACATCTACCGGAGACCTTCCATCCCCGAGATCAAGATCAACAATTATTAATCGCGCTTCTTGTGCGAGTGTTAACGCATAATCGAGATCTTTTCCTGCATAAATAATTTCTGCTCTTGGAAAAATTTGCAGGATTCTGTTTTCTAATGCTTCCAGGACGATCGGATGATCTTCCAAAATAATGACTCGCAACAATTCACCCCGCTGTCCATGAACTTTAGGACACTCTTCGAACATGCTCCCTCAAGGTATCAGAACGAGAGTGAATATCAGAAGATCTAGCAGTTATCCTGATGAGGTGAAAAGGTCTGAACGCCACCCGCGCAAGGTCTTTTCTGAAGTGGAGAGAGTTGAGCGCGCTGCCACCTTCGTCGGAAGAATCTATTTATTTTTGGCGCTTCTCACCCTGGATTATATATTTTTCATAAATAAACCAGATTTTTCGAACGTGGGTCTTTTTTACATCTTTCTCACGATTCTAGTTTTGGTTTCCTTCGCATGGATCAACAACTTTAAAATCAAAATACTGTTGTTATCTCTGATCCTCCTGGGCATTTGCTTCGTTTATTTTGTTGGCGTAAATGCCAATACTGATAACCCTTCACCATTCATTCCTATCACGGTCATCATTTTCTCTGGAATTTTATTGGCAGTTACAAATACTCCAATGCCGATTTCTCTTTTCTTTTCTGCGGTGTATTTGATTCTTGAACTATTAATTATTGTAAACATGCCCGAATGGTTAGTTGGAAAAGGATCAAGCGTCTACAACATTCCCGTGGCAGTTTTTTACCATGCGATCGCAACTTTTGCTGGCATACTGGCTTATAGAAAGCTGATTGCTTTAGCAACGGTGAGAGATATAGCCAACTTAGAAATCGAAAATGTTCAAAAGGAATTAACCTCAAATCGAATCGAACGCGAAGATCGGATGCGAAGGCTCGGCCAATTGCATCAGAGTTTGCTCAATCTCTTTGTGGGTTTGTCAGGAGTCCGAGGAGAACCTTCTGCCCTAGCGATATCGACGGCAAAGCTAGCGTTAGATCAACTCGATGAATCTCAAAAATTGCCCCGAGATCTTGCAGGAATCTTCAACGACATTATTTCCAGCCATCAACTCGGTAATTTTAAGGTGAGATTGATTCCGGGTCACAAAGTTGAACTGTCTAAACAACAATTGGAAGTAATCACCGTAATAATGTCAGAGTTAGTTAATAACGCTATTCGTCATTCGCAGGGTGATATGTTGAAACTCGGATGGCAAGCTCTTGATAAGAATCTTGTTCTATTTTGTGAAGATAACGGAACCGGTAAAGAAAAATTTGAATTTACCGGCCTAGGATGGAAAGAGATCATTGTTCCACGCCTTTCGGAAATTGCCGCAAAGTCAAGGGTTGTCAGAATTGAGCCTCAAGGCCTTAGAGTGGAAATTGAATTAAATTTAACTTCTAAAAATTTGTCTACGTCTCACATTGAAGAAGTGTTGCGAGCAAGATACACGAATCTGAATCAAGGCCTCACTTGGGCAAATGGAACAGCTGGAGTCGGACTCTGTTTTCTCGTACCAATAATTTCGCAAAATTCTAATTTTCAATGGGAACTTAATTTTATAGCAGGTTTTATTGCCATCTATTACTCCTTATTGATTACTCGCCGCCAGCTTATAAATAGAGCAACCATTTTTATTGGATTCATACTTACAGTTATTTTACTGCTATTAGCGAAACTTGGCTTCAATCCTGATCAGGATCCCGCAATGTTTCATTGGTATGGTCTCATAGTTGGAAGTGGATTGCTGGTTTGTCTAACCGAGTTCACTGGTCTAGCAACCTTAATTGCAGTACCTACATTTTTTGCAGTAATGATAAAAGTGGGATTAGATTTGCCAAGTTATGAGCGAAAGTTTATTTCGATTCCTTTGGTTACTGCCGGAATCTTAGGTTGCCTAACACTTGTAGTCGCTTGGTTCTATCGGAGAACTGAAGCAAAAGGCGAAAAATTTCTGACCAATTTTCTAGACTTTCGCTGGAAAGAAGAGGTCACTCAAGAAATTTCTGAGAAATCTTATGCGAAGTGGAATGACTTGTTGAAACCTTCGAGGGCTTTGCTCAACCAGGTCATTGCAAACGAATCCATCGACGAACATTTCTCTTCCAAGATAGCACTTGAAGAGTCTCGAGTTAGAGCTCACTTGCAGATCGAATCTCTTCAACAAAAGGCACTTGAAGATATTCTTTACCGATTGGTAGAGAATGCCTATGTAATCGGAAGAAGAATTACACTACTTATTGGAAGTTCAGATTCCATTTTGCATTTCGATTCAGATCAAGAACTACAAACTCTTTCACAGAATATTAGGCCATATTTTGATACTTATGAGAGCGATTTAATTGTTGATGTATTTGCTTCTAATTCGGCATTTATTTCAGTGACTGGAAAATCCAGAACAATTGTTTCTGAATCATTCCAATCTGTATATTTTGATTATAAGGTTTTTGGTGACGGTTCAAATTTACGCATCACGGTGGACACTTCGGTTAAAGAGTTAATTCAATAACTCCCAATGTTCAACTTGTGGATTTTCAGCAAAAAAAGGTGAGATAAGTGCTCGCCACTGACCAAATAAGGGACTTTGCCTGAAGCCCTCTGTATGGTCTGCTAATTCATTCCAGGCAATGGCCAGCATGATCGTGGAGTTTCGCTCGACGCCTCGATGGATATGTATTCCTCGGTAGCCATGGGCTGACTCAAGAATTTTGATTGCCGTGGGAAGTGTGGCTAGGAATTCCTCTTCGCGGCCTGGCACAACAGAAATGTAAGCAGTTTCCATAATCATGCCCCTACTCTAGAAGAGTGAGCGCTTTGACTGTAGTCCTTCTTACTGGGGGGAAAGGCTCACGTATGGGGGGAGTGAATAAGGCGGAACTCACTTTAAACGGATATGCATTTCGCGATCGAATTCTCTTAGCACTGATTTCTGTCCCACAAATAATTGTTGTTGGTCCAACTTTTCCTGCTGAAAATCCCAAAATTTCATTTACTCGGGAGCAACCGATTGGCGGTGGACCGGTAGCGGCGATAGCTGCTGCGATGCCATTAGTGGAACATGAATTCGTAGGAATTTTGAGTGTTGATGCTCCATTTGCTGTGAGCCCATTGTTAGAGATGTATCGGGTGATGGAACAAGATTTTATTGATGAAGCGTTAGTTGCCACAGATGGAATTCACGAGTCCTACTTGGTTTCGGTATTTCGCCGAGATGCGTTGATAAGCGCACTCACACAATTAGGTAAAGCCGAGAATGCTTCGATGAAATCATTGCTCTCGAATATCGAATATGGATGTGTGCAATTCCCACGCCATCAATTAATTGACGTTAATACTCCAGAGGATCTTAAAAGAGCGGAGAAGGAGTCCACATGAGTGCAAAAGCAGAATTCGAATCAGAATTAAATGACTGGTGTCGTCGTGTCATTGAAGTTCTTGAACTTAACTCGTCCACCAAAGTGGAAATTCCAGCCATTCTGGAATTGACCAAAGAAGTTGCGCATGGGGTGGCTCGGCCCGCAGCCCCTTTGACTGCCTACCTTTTGGGCCTTCGAGATGGCCTGGATCAGCAGAACCAAACCGCTCTTAGAATCAGCCAGATTCAGGGTTTGATAGACAACTCCGGTTGATTTCCGGCTAGCCAGCCGGTCGGGTAACCTTACGCTCGCCGCCCCCTTAGCTCAGTAGGCAGAGCGTCTCCATGGTAAGGAGAAGGTCTACGGTTCGATTCCGTAAGGGGGCTCTGGTCTGCTTCGCACCTTGCGGTGTGATGACGACCTGCGGCGGGGTAGCTCAGCCTGGCAGAGCAAGCGGCTCATAATCGCTGTGTCGCCGGTTCAAATCCGGCCTCCGCTACGCCCGAAATTTCGCCGGTTGGGGGGCGATTAGGTAGCCTTACCGGGTTACTACGAGTTTGAGAATGAGGTAGGTCATGGCCAGTAAGAGCGCCGATGTTCGGCCGAAAATCACCATGGCATGCGTGGATTGCAAAGAGCGCAACTACATCACCAAAAAGAATCGTCGAAATGACCCTGATCGGTTAGAGATCAAGAAGTTCTGCCCTCGTTGTAAGTCTTCAACTCTGCACCGCGAAACCCGCTAAACCGTAATGGCCCTCTCGCCCGATTTTGTCGGACGCGAGTATCGCTCTGCCTCGCCCTATCAAATTACTGCCGAAGAAGTTCGGGCTTTTAATTTAGCCATTGGAACGACAACGCTCGATGTGGTTCCTCCAACTTTTGGAATCAAAATCTCCCTTGCGCAAGCAGAACGAGTAATCCGTGATCCAGAGTTGGGGTTAGATTTTTCTCGGTTGGTACACGGTGATCAAAAATTCACATATTCACGCGGCCTTCAAATCGGTGATGAAGTAGATACCACAACTTTTATTGAATCAATCAAATCCGTGGCTGGCAATGACATTGTTGTGACTCGAAGCGAATTAAACGTTGCGGGAGTAAGTGCACTCACTTCTTGGTCAACGCTTGTGATCAGGGGAGAGTCGGCATGAGCGAGTTGAACTCGATCGAGAAGGGGAAACAACTCCCTGAAAGAGTATTTGAAATAAGTAGAAAAGATTTACTGACATATGCCGATGCCAGTGGGGATCAAAATCCAATTCACCAAGATGAGGAATTTGCTAAGCAGGTTGGTCTTCCGAATGTTATTGCTCATGGCATGTACACCATGGC
>CAYFKL010000055.1:0-8892 GCA_964343565.1 uncultured Actinomycetes bacterium | reverse complement strand
GACTGGAACTGCACGGCCAGGAGAGAATTCACGGCGAACTAAGTGTCCTGGACCTTTTGGAGCAACCATCGCTACATCGACACCTGATGGCGGTGTGATGTATCCAAACCTGATATTAAATCCGTGACCAAAGAAGAGTGCGTGACCCGGCTTCAGATGCGGAGCTACATGCTCTGCGTAGAGATGACGCTGCACATGGTCTGGCGCCAAAATCATGATCAAGTCGGCCTCTTGCGCCGCTTGCGATGGAGTTACTACTCGAAGTCCTTCAGCCTCAGCTTTTGCTCGACTCTTGGAACCTTCAGGTAGGCCAACTCGCACATCTACACCTGAATCGCGAAGTGAAAGCGAGTGGGCATGTCCTTGTGAACCATAACCCAACACGGCAACTTTGCGACCTTGAATAATTGAAAGGTCAGCATCACCGTCGTAGTACATCGTTGCCATTTCTTATCCCTTCTTGATTACTTGCTTATTGATTTGCTGCCGCGAGAAATCGCGACAAGACCAGACTGAACTAACTCTTTAATACCAAATGGCTCTAGCACAGCCAGCAGTGCTTCAATCTTGTCGGTGGTACCGGTCGCCTCGACTACCACCGCATCTGCCACCACATCAACAACTTTGGCTCGGAATAGCGATACCAGTTCAAGCACTTCTGCCCTATTAGAAGAATCAGTGGAAACTTTTACTAAGAGTAATTCTCTTTGAATTGAACTTGAGTCTAATTCAACAATTTTCAATACATTTATGAGTTTGTTGAGTTGCTTAGTAACTTGTTCTAGAGGGTTGTCTTCAACATTTACGACAATTGTCATTCTAGAAATTTCTTCATGTTCAGTCGGACCAACGGCCAAGGATTCAATGTTGAATCCTCTTCGAGAGAAGAGCGAAGCAACCCGAGCCAAGACTCCTGGGCTGTTCTCCACTAATACAGAAAGAGTATGTCGGCTCATAATTCCTGCGAATCCCAATCAGGCGCTAACTCCCGCGCGATCATGATGTCATCGTTACTCGTTCCGGCTGCCACCATCGGCCAAACCATCGCATCTCGATGCACGCTAAAGTCGACAACAACTGGTTGATCATTAATTTCCATTGCTTGTTCAATGGTTGCATCGACTAGTTCTGGCTTTTCACATCGAAGCCCAACGCATCCCATTGCTTCTGCAAGTTTCGCAAAATCAGGAATGCGCTTGGAGTGCAGATCTGTATTTGAGTAGCGCTGATTGTAGAAAAGCGTCTGCCATTGACGAACCATTCCGAGGCTTTCGTTATTAATGATGGCCACTTTGATCGGAATGTTATTCAGGGCGCAAGTAACTAATTCTTGATTAGTCATTTGGAAACAACCGTCTCCATCAATTGCCCAAACTGTCGTTTCAGGCTTTCCTACTTTTGCACCCATGGCGGCCGGTACCGAGTAACCCATAGTTCCAAGACCGCCAGAATTGAGCCAGGTTCGCGGCTTCTCATAACTTACAAATTGCGAAGCCCACATTTGGTGTTGACCTACTCCGGCAACGTAAATCGAATCTGGTCCGGAAATCTTTCCCAGGCGTTCAATCACATATTGAGGAGAGAGAGATCCATCAGTTGGAACGTCGTAACCCAAAGGATAGGTCTTTCGCCATCCATCGCACTGCTTCCACCAACTCGTTAAGTCACTCTGGTTTCCTGCGTCGAATTCGGCTTTCAATGCGGGAATTAGTTCGAGCAAAGTCTCCCGAACATCGCCAACGATAGGAACATCGGTATAGCGATTCTTACCTATTTCAGCAGGGTCAATATCGGCGTGAATGATCTTGGCATTTGGCGCGAAAGTGGAGAGTTTTCCGGTAACACGATCATCAAATCGAGCACCTAATGTGATCAGAAGATCAGCCTTTTGTAATGCGGTAACAGCAGCCACTGTTCCGTGCATTCCCGGCATTCCCAAATGCTGTTGATGAGAATCTGGAAATGCTCCACGAGCCATCAAAGTCGTGACAACTGGCGCATTACTTAACTGCGCAAACGCTAACAATTCCTGAGAAGCGTTTGCCTTGATGACTCCGCCGCCAACATAGAGAACGGGACGCTTGGATTGCGCGATCAACGCAGCAGCTTCACGAATTTGCTTTGAATTAGGTTTTGTAACTGGTTTATAACCAGGCAAATCAATCGAAGTTGGCCAATTAAATTCAGTCTGTGCTTGCAGAGCATCTTTAGTGATATCCACCAGAACTGGACCCGGGCGACCAGTACTTGCGATATGAAAAGCCTCTGCAATTGCTCGTGGAATATCTGCTGCATCGGTTATCAAATAATTATGTTTAGTGATCGGCATCGTGATTCCGCGAATGTCAGCTTCTTGAAACGCGTCGCTTCCAATAGCAGGACCAGGAACTTGACCTGTTATAGCGACTAGAGGAACCGAATCCATCGCAGCATCGGCGATAGGAGTAACTAAATTCGTGGCACCTGGTCCTGAAGTTGCCATGCAGACTCCAACTCGGCCAGTTACCTGCGCGTAACCGGTGGCTGCGTGACCAGCACCTTGCTCATGTCGAACCAAAATATGGCGAACAGAAGAATCGTAAAGTGGGTCGTAAGCGGGAAGAATGGCGCCGCCTGGAATACCGAACACCACATCAACACCTGCATGCTCTAACGAGCGAACGAAACTCTCTGATCCACTGACCATCTCTTCACCGTCCTTCCGCAATCCATTTCTGATACTCAAATTGGGTCAATGTTCGCCTAATATGCGAAACCCCTCGGTGAAAACCGAGGGGTGCACGCGAAGAGCCTTAGCTCATTCCGCGCGCTCCATGGACACGATAATTCGAGTCGTCATGCTCAGATTCTCCCGCGTGCGAGTAGCAAGGGTCAACCCGTGGTTGAGGTCATCTCAAATTTTGAGATGAACATCTCATTTCAATCGCAGACTGCCCCTCGAGAAGCCGAACCCACCAACCTGGCGTACTTGGCGAGCACTCCACGTTCATAACGATTGGGAAGTGGGCTCCAACCAGTACGACGTTTGGCTAAAACATCATCTGGCACCAATAAATCGAGAGTCCGTTGGTTCAGATCGATACGAACCAAATCTCCGTTTTCGACCAAGGCAATTGGTCCGCCATCAACGGCTTCCGGGGCTACGTGCCCTACACATAAGCCAGTTGTGCCACCAGAGAATCTGCCATCAGTAAGGAGCAGGACCGATTTTCCAAGACCAGCACCTTTGATGGCGCCGGTGATCATCAACATTTCGCGCATTCCGGGACCGCCTTTAGGCCCTTCGTAGCGAATGACCACGACATCTCCAGCTTGAATAGTGCCATCTTCGAGAGCGGCCATCGCTGATTGTTCCCGATCAAAGACTCGTGCTGGTCCTTCAAAAAATTCGACACCAACGCCTGCCGTCTTACACACTGCGCCCTCTGGAGCAAGAGATCCACCAAGAATCGTAATTCCACCCGTAGTCGCTAATGGTTTTTCGAATCTATGTAGTACTTCCCCATCGGCTTGAGGTGGCGAAATCTCAGCTAAGTTCTCGCTCATCGTTTTTCCTGTGACAGTCAAACAATCGCCATGCAATAAACCAGCATCAAGCAAAGCACGAAGCACAACTGGAATACCGCCGACCCGATCCACATCTGTCATGACAAATTTTCCAAATGGTTTCAAATCACCAAGCAGCGGAACACGGGAACCAATGCGATGGAAATCATCAAGTTCTAGTGGCACTTTCGCTTCATGCGCAATTGCCAATAGATGCAGAACTGCATTTGTTGATCCACCTAATGCCATCACCATAGTTATGGCATTTTCAAACGCCTGCTTGGTCATGATGTCGCGAGTAGTGATTCCGCTTCGAATCAATTCGATTACTGCTGCACCAGCTTGATGCGCGTAACTATCTCTTCGACGATCCACCGCTGGCGGAGCTGCGGAACCTGGTAATGACATTCCTAAAGCCTCAGCTGCGCTCGCCATTGTGTTAGCGGTATACATTCCCCCACATGCACCTTCACCTGGGCAGATGGCGCGTTCAATTTCATCAACTCGATCTTGCGTAATCAAGCCGCGTGCGCACGCACCCACGGCTTCAAAGGCGTCGATGATTGTCACATCATGGCCATCGACTTGGCCTGGAAGTGTTGAGCCTGCATAGACGAACACACTTGCGACATCGATACGAGCCGCTGCCATCAACATTCCAGGTAGAGATTTATCGCAACCAGCGAAAGTGACCATTCCATCTAATCGCTCAGCTTGCATCACTGTTTCAACTGAATCAGCAATAACTTCACGCGACACTAAGGAAAAGTGCATTCCTTCGTGTCCCATAGATATTCCATCTGAAACTGAAATCGTGCCAAATTGCAACGGATATCCACCTGCCGCAAATACGCCTTCCCTGGCAGCTTTTGCTAATCGGTCCAGAGAGAGATTGCAAGGAGTGATTTCATTCCACGATGACGCAATACCGATTTGAGGCTTAACCCAATCCTCATCTCCCATGCCAACCGCGCGAAGCATGCCACGCGCTGGAGCTCGCTCTAAACCATCGGTTACCAGGTGGGATCTGGGTTTCATATTTGCCATGGCGCAATACTAATAGCAAGTAATAGTTGGGGTTAATCGCTACGCGAAATTTCAATTCATAATTGGTACCACGGACTCTAGGTTGGTATTAGCCTGTAGGGATGAGTGCAATGTTGAATAGAGATTTAGGAAAGTTGACCTCTTCTGCCATCGGACTCGGCTGTATGCCAATGTCTTGGGGATATGGCGTTGAAAATGTAGATCCAGTCGAAGTGCGTGCCACTTTGCGAGAGGCAATTGATCTAGGAGTCACGTTGCTAGACACTTCGGATATCTACGGACCTTTCACCAATGAAGAATTGCTTGGCGAAGAGGTAGTTAAAGCTGGATTTAGGGATCGAGTTTTATTAGCAACAAAGTTTGGCTTTCTACCTAAAGATAAATACAAGTTTGATCGCGATGCTTCGCCCGCTCACGTCAAACGAGCATGCGATGCTTCACTTACTCGATTACAAACTGATGTGATCGACCTCTACCAATTGCATCGAACCGACCCGAAGGTTCCCATCGAGGAGACTTGGATGGCGATGGTCGAATTGGTGAAAGCCGGCAAAGTTCGATACCTAGGATTATCAGAGGTAACACTTGATGAGCTTAAGCGTGCACACGCCATCTACCCGGTGACAACCTTGCAGAGTGAATTATCGCTTTGGACTCGTGATGCGATCGAATCTGGAATATTGCAATGGACCGTTGAGAATGAAGTCGGATTCTTGGCATATTCGCCATTGGGACGAGGCTACTTAACTGGAGTTCCCCTTAATTTTAATTCTGAGGATTTCCGCTTTTTCAATCCTCGCTTCACTCCGGAAGCTATGGCGAATAATCAAGTCATCATCGACAAGATTTCTCAGATTGCCGAAAGACTTGAAATTTCAAATGCCCAATTAGCATTGGCGTGGACGTTAGCGATTTCTCCGAACGTGGTACCGATCCCTGGCACAAAACAGCGCAAGTGGCTCCGACAAAATGTCGCGAGCATCCAGGTAACACTCACTCCTGAAGTGCTCGCTGAACTTGATAACCTGCCGAAGTCGGTCGCTCCCCGCTACTAGCAGGAAAATTGAACGCGTTGGCAGCTATCCAATGTGAGCAGAAGAAGTTTCTACTAACGACTCTTTACCGATTCGAATGAAACCGATGATCATGACTACGCCGAGTGCCAGCAATGCAGATCCAGTCCAGAATGCTGCGACATAACCATGAGTAAATGCATTGGCATCCGGCTTCGTTAACCCATTCGAAGTCATGTAACTAACGGTCGCAGTAGAAGCAATCGTGTTTAGCAACGCCGTACCGAGCGAGCCGCCCACTTGTTGGCTGGTGTTAATCATTGCACTTGCTACACCGGCATCCTCATGTCCGATGCCATGAAGCGCTGTGCTTGAAAGTGGAATAAATACAAATGCAAGTCCAGTACTCATCACCAACATGTATGGAAATACATGGGTCCAGTAGGAGGTGGTCGGAGTGATATTTGTGAGCATTACCAAACCAAAACCTGCAACAATCAATCCTGCGGTCATCAACGGTTTCGGTCCAACGCGAGGCAACAAATTACTTGCCGCACCTGCTGAGAGAATGATTCCAATTGAGAATGGTAAGAATGCCACTCCAGCGTGAAGTGGTGTGTAACCCAAAATAACCTGAAGGTAAAGACCCAGGAATAAGAACATGGAAAATAGGCCAGCACCTACAACCAGTGATGATAGATATGAACCGGCTCTGTTCCGATCGAGAACCACTCGCATTGGAAGCAGTGGACTTGGCGACTTCAACTCGATGTAAACGAACGTTGTCAGCAATGCCAGAGCAATCGCGAAGAAGGTGAGAGTAATACTTGCTCCCCAGCCATCTTGTGCGGCTTTGGTGAATCCATAAACCAATGAAAGCAAGCCAAGTGTTACTGAGACTGCTCCTGGAATATCGTACGTTGTCCCCTTGGTCGCTTTTGATTCACGAACATACATACTCGCTAATACAGCAGCCACAATTGAGATCGGCACATTCACAGTTAAGCACCAACGCCATGACAAAAATTCGGTGAGGGTTCCACCGAGCAGCAAACCAATTGCAGCTCCGCCTCCACTAATAGCTCCGAATACGCCAAATGCTTTTGCTCTCTCTTTCGGCAACGTGAAGTTGACCGTGATCAGAGAGAGCGCTGCGGGTGCTAAGAGTGCGCCGAAAACACCTTGAAGTGCGCGAGCCGCGAACAACATCCCCGAACTCGTCGCTATTCCACCAATGGCAGAGGCTGCAGCAAAGCCAATAAGTCCAAGCATCAATGCTTTTTTACGGCCCATGTAATCAGCGACTCGACCACCCAACAGCAATAAGCCACCAAAACTTAAGGTGTAGGCAGTGATGATCCATTGTTGATTAACATCAGAAATTCCCAGATCTGCTTTTGCGCTTGGAATTGCCAAATTGACGATGGAGGCATCAAGCACCAACATCAATTGGGAAATCGCGATTACGAATAACGCTTTCCATCTATTGGGATCCAGATTTTCTTCCAGAAATTCATTTTCGGCACGCGTTTGTTCCAGAGCAGATTCAGTAGCCACAGATTGTCCTAACGATTGATGTGGTCTAAGTCTTCAGCAGTAGTGCCAAGTCCACAAATTGAAAAGCTAGCCGATGGCTGACGCGAATTTATTGGCCGAGTTCTTTGAGCAATAGCGAGCGTACTTTGGCCGCATCCGCTTGACCCGATGTTGCCTTCATCACAAGACCAATTAAGGCACCTGCTGCGTTGACGTTGCCAGCGCGAACCTTGTCAGCTGCTCCCGGTTCCGCAGCAATGGCTGCCGCTATTGCAGCCAAAAGTGCTCCATCATCAGAAACCACTTGCAGCCCTCGCTTGGATACCACTTGATCAGGAGTTCCCTCTCCTTGAATAACGCCATCGATCACCTGTCGAGCTAATTTGTCGGTTAATTCTCCAGATTCCACCAACTCGACTACTCTCGCGACGTCGGCTGCAGTAATAGGAAGAGCAGTAACTTCAACTTCTTTTTCATTTGCGAGTCGAGCAATCTCTCCTACCCACCAACTTCTGGCGCGCGAAGGATCAGCACCTAAATTAACGGTCTCCTCAACAACATCAAGTACACCCGCATTCACCATGGCGGACATTTCTTTATCCGCAACGTTCCACTCTTTTTGTAACCGTGATCTTCTAACAGAAGGTCGTTCGGGAAGAGTAGAACGCAATTGAGCAACCCAATTTGGATCTGGAGCCATAGGAATTAGATCTGGTTCAGGGAAGTAACGATAATCTTCGGCGGTCTCTTTTGAACGGCCTGATGTAGTGATTCCGGTATCTTCGTGAAAGTGTCGAGTCTCTTGAATGACACGCTCTCCAGACTTGAGTCTGGCTGCATGTCTTTGCATTTCACTTCGAACAGCACGTTCTATGGAACGAAGTGAATTTACGTTTTTGGTTTCACTTCTAGTACCTAATACACCCGAGCCTCTTGGGGAGAGTGATACGTTGGCATCGCAACGAAGCGAGCCTTGTTCCATTCTGACATCACTCACACCAAGCGACTTAATGATGTCTCGAAGTTCTGCAACATAGGCTTTCGCAACTAATGGAGCGTACTTTTCGGCACCAACCACCATTTTGGTTACGATTTCAACCAAAGGAATTCCGGCTCGGTTGTAATCTAAAAGCGAATAGTCAGCCCCATGTATTCGTCCAGTTGCGCCTCCGACGTGGAGAGATTTTCCTGTGTCTTCTTCCATGTGGACGCGTTCGATTTCAACTCGAAAAGTTTTCACTCCCTCATCTGTATCTACTTCGACATCTAAATAGCCATTGAAGCAAATAGGTTCGTCATATTGACTAATTTGAAAATTCTTTGGCATATCGGGATAGAAATAATTCTTTCGAGCAAACCGGCACCACGTTGCGATCTCACAGTTCAAGGCCAAGCCGATTTTTATTGTGGATTCAATTGCTCGTTCATTCACAAATGGCAGCGAACCGGGTAGACCTAAACAGACCGGACATACTTGAGTATTTGGGCTAGCTCCAAATGTTGTGGAGCAACCACAAAACATTTTTGAAACCGTATTTAGTTCAACGTGTACTTCAAGACCTAAAGTAGGCTCAAACAATTCCATGGTCTCGTCATAAGAAAGCATTGGTTCGCTCACTTTGACCCCCCAACCAAGTCAGGGATTCGTTGGATCAACGGGCCACCCCATCGATCTTCAAGTGCCATTTCCAGCGCACCACCAACACGATAAAGTCGATCGTCTTGCATTGCTGGGGCAATGATTTGAAAT
>CAYFKL010000054.1:0-8902 GCA_964343565.1 uncultured Actinomycetes bacterium | reverse complement strand
ATCAGCATCGCTCCAACCGGTCTTTTGGCAAATAAGTGCACTTTCATACTCATTTGTAAATAAATATTCAGCGCCTTCGATCAAAAGTTTTATTTGCTCACCGCTCATTCGCGCCATTTGTTGCGATGGGTCTGCAGCGAAAGGAATGCCCAGCGCTCTAGCCGCTTCAGAGTGATTAATCATGGCTTGGGGGTCATCTGGTGTAATGATGACAAGGTCCAATCCACCACTTTTGCTTGCCACATGGGCTAAATCAATTAAGTTCGCTTCACTCATGGCTCCGGGATAGAAGGAGGCAATTTGGTTGTGGTCTAAATCGGTTGTGCATAGGAAGCGAGCAGTGTGGGAAACATTTGAAACATGGACAAAATCTGTGTTGACTCGATGGCGTTGCAACCACGCTTCATACTCTTTCCAATCAGCACCAACAGCGGCAATCAAAATTGGATTTAGTCCGAGAACGCCTAATCCAAATGCAATGTTGGCAGCACATCCGCCGCGGCGAATGACCAACTCGTCAACGAGGAAAGAGAGGGAAACACTCTCGAGAGATCCTTCAATCAAGGAGTCTTTAAAGTGTCCAGGAAAACTCATGAGGTGATCTGTAGCGACAGATCCAGCAACACCGATTCTCACTCGTGAGAAGGTACCCGAAACTTGGTTAGAAAAGTACGGTTAAAGCAGGATTAATGGAACGAGTCTCCACAAGCACAAGAACCTTGAGCATTCGGGTTATCGATGGTGAAACCTTGCTTTTCAATGGTGTCCACGTGATCAATCGTGGCTCCCATCAAATATGGGGCACTCATACGATCTGTGACGACCTTTACTTTTCCGTACTCTTTGATGACGTCTCCATCGAGAGATCTGTCATCAAAATAGAGCTGATATCTCATTCCGGAACATCCACCTGGTTGCACCGATATCCGAAGACTCAAGTCATCTCGGCCCTCTTGTTCCAGAAGGGAAGCAACTTTTTCAGCAGCATGATCAGTCAGAATCACACCGTCTACGATCGTCTCGGACATTTGGTCTCCTTAGGCAAATCTTCGTTCCACAAGTCTAGCCATTCCTTATTAACCTCGCCGGCCAAAACGTTATTCCTCGCGAAGGACCCTATCTGCTCCAAGTCCTTGCCACTCGCTGGGTCAACTCCCCAAGTAGCGGGGCTGGGGCATTGAGCGAGCGCGCTATCTCGTCAGGAGTTTGAGCCATGGCATAGGCCGACTCAATCCCTAGGGCGGCATATTCGCGTCGACCACAGTGCACTTGTCCTGCTATCACGATGACAGGTCGCCCCTGTCGACTTGCTAGATAAGCAACCGCGGAAACGACTTTTCCTCGAAGCGATTGCCAATCAAAAGATCCTTCACCAGTTACCACCAAATCTGCTCTAGATATTGCTCCTGCAAGTTGAACTTCATCAGCAATCAATTGCGCACCAGAAACTCGCCGCGCCCCCAACCAAAGTAGGGCGTATCCAATTCCTCCAGCTGCGCCTGCACCTTGAATGGCTGCTATCTCAGTACGACCAAGTTTTTCAACCGCTTTCGCCATCCACTCTTCAAGAACCTCAACATCCTGCGCGTTAGCACCTTTCTGTGGTGCATAAATTGCACTCGCTCCAGTTGGTCCGAGCAATGGGTTATCAACATCAGAAGCGATCACAATTTCGCAGCCAAGATCAATTGATTCAATATTTCCAGAATAAGAATTTGCAAAACTTTCTAACGAGAGCGCTTGGCTGCTCTGGAGCACTCCGAGTGATTGAAGTAGACCGACACCACCATCATTGGTTGCAGTTCCTCCAAGGCCAACGACAACTTTGCTCGATCCCTGTGAAGCAAGTTTGAGTATTTCACCAACTCCGTGGCTGCTTCCGTTACGAATATTTTCTGAATTTTCTGGGTATCGGCCACGCCCCACAATTTCAGCGCTTTCGATGTATGCAACATCTCTCAATCGCACGATTCGGGCCGGGATGGATTGACCGAAAGCATCGACGACACTCACCAATTCGGTTCGGGCGCCGGTTAACCCGGAGAGCACGTCAAGAAAACCTGGTCCACCATCTGAAAGCGGTATGGCTTCAATTTCGGAGTTGGGATCGGCAATTTTCCAGTTGCTCGCCATGATGTCGCAGGCTTGAGATGCGGTCAGAGAGGTGCCGAAACAATCTGTGGCAATCAGCACTCTCACACGTTGATCCTATGATGCTTTTGCCGAGTGAACATAAGATGAAGACATGGACCTTCTCTTACTCGGCAAGGGTGCTGACCTTGGTAGCGAACGAGGAGTTTCATGCCCGGGAGCATTACCACCGGTAAGTGATCCAGAATTAACCGAGAGAGCTCATCTGGCGCGAAAGAAACTTGGTGAATCAGTTTTTATTCTGGGCCATCACTATCAACGAGATGAAGTTATTGCGCACGCCGATGTGACAGGTGATTCATTTAAACTCGCTCAATCTGCTGCTGCTAGACCAGACTCCGAATTTATTGTTTTCGCAGGCGTTCACTTTATGGCAGAGAGCGCAGATATTCTCACCTCCGATTTTCAGAAAGTGATCCTTCCTGATTTGGCAGCCGGTTGCTCTATGGCCGACATGGCAACTCATTCACAAGTCGAGTCGGCGTGGGATCTCTTCAATTCACTTGGAATGGCAAAGCGCACCGTTCCGATTACATACATGAATTCATCCGCTGCCATCAAAGCGTTCACAGGTAGAAATGGCGGAACCGTTTGTACTTCTTCGAATGCAAAACGTGCTTTGGAGTGGGCTTTCGAAAAGGGAGATAAAGTTTTTTTCCTGCCTGATCAACACCTAGGAAGAAATACCGCCGTCCGTGAACTGGGTCTTAGATTAGAAGATTGTGTGATTTTTGATCCTTGGAAACCAAATGGCGGACTCACTGACTCACAATTGCTCAATTCAAAAATGATTTTATGGCGAGGTCACTGTTCGGTTCACGGAAGATTCACATTAGAAAACGTGAATAAAGTTCGGAAAGAGGTACCGGGAGTAAAGGTCTTGGTGCATCCGGAATGCACCTACGACGTGGTGAGTGCCGCAGATGAAGTTGGATCAACAGAGAAGATCATTCAAATCATCCAGTCCGCCCCTTCAGGGAGTTCCTGGGCAGTCGGGACAGAATTGAATCTTGTCAAACGGTTAGCAGCCAACTTTGAAGATAAGAATATTGTTTTTCTGGAAAAAAATGTTTGCTACTGCTCCACAATGAATCGCATCGATCTCCCCCATTTGGTTTTTACACTTGAAACGTTGGCCGCAGGTCGCCTAATAAACCAAATACAAGTAACTGAAAAGACTAAAGCCGAGGCACTGCTTGCACTCAATCAAATGTTGGAATTGGCATAAGGAGATAACGTGACTGAAATGGGCAAAGGTAAACCAACTCCGAAGCGCAAGGATGCGGAAGCAGCGCGCAACCGTCGCAGATTGGCTCCGGCTAGTTCAAAGGAAGCCCGCAAAGAAGCAAGAGAACAGGCCCGCATAGAGAGAATGGCGAGCAGAGCCGCCTATCTTCGTGGCGAAGAGAAAGCAATGCCGGCTAGAGATAGAGGCGTTGCTCGGAGAATGGCACGCGACATCGTTGATGCTCGTACATCCATCGGCGAATTCTTCTTACCAGTGGTGCTTTTAGTGCTCTTGTTATCTTCTTTTGCAGCATTGAGAGTATTTATGACTTTGTTTATGTACCTAATGTTGCTTGCTGCAATTGTGGATGGATCCTTACTCGTTCGACGTGCGAAGAAAGCAATATCCAATAAGTTTCCAGATGCAGAGATGAAAGGACTTTCGCTCTACATTTGGTTACGAGCAACCCAATTGCGTCGACTTCGAACCCCTCCGGCACAGGTGCAACGAGGAACCAAGGTAATTTAGGCTCTAGGTTTTGGGCTTACGGTCTTACTTGGGTCCTTCTCAGCAACCGCGCCGATAGCTTGATCGATTGCTTTTAATGTCGCGGAATCAAGTTTCACACCAGCTGCTTTCACATTCTCTTTAAGTTGCGCAGGCTTTGTTGCTCCAACGATCGCACTCGATACGTTCTCATTTTGCAATACCCAAGCCAGGGACAGTTGTCCCATGGTCAAGCCGCAATCTTTTGCAATCGGCAGTAATTTCTGAACTGCACTTAAAACCGAATCATCCATCCACCTAGAAATCATGTTGGCTCCGCCTTTTTTATCGGTAGCCCTGGATCCTGCGGGTGCTTTCTTGCCCGGCAGATATTTACCTGTAAGCACGCCTTGAGCCAGAGGTGACCAAACTATTTGACCGATCCCCTCTTTCTGGCACAAGGGAATAACTTCAGCTTCAGGTACGCGCCACAACATGGAGTACTGCGGCTGGGACGATACAAATCGGTCTAATCCCATTTCTTTCGCTAAATCTAAGGCAGCCTTGATTTCTGGAGCACTCCACTCAGAAAAACCGATATAGATGACTTTCCCCTGTCGAATCAGATCATCAAAAGCCTTCAAGGTTTCTTCGAGAGGAGTTTCATAATCAAAACGATGTGCTTGATAGAGATCAATATGATCGGTCTTCAATCGACGTAGTGAGCCATCACAAGCTTCCATGATGTGTTTCCGGGATAAACCTCGATCATTCTTTCCGGTGCCGATCGGCCAGTAAGTCTTGGTAAACAATTCGTATGACTCTCGTTTTACTCCTTTGAGAGCTTCGGCGAGAACCACCTCTGCCTTGGTTCCGGCGTAGACGTCGGCCGTATCAAATGTAGTAATTCCTAAATCAAGCGCAGCCTTTACACAAGAGATGGCGCTTGCCTTCTCTACTTGACTGCCATGTGTTATCCAATTTCCATAGGAAATTTCTGATACATACATGCCCGAACGACCAAGACGACGATATTCCATTCCTTCACCTTAGCGCGGTCAGTTGACGAGTGGGTAGCGTTCATGCTCTGCTATGCCCATAACTAAATAAATCTGATTCTGAGGGGAAGCTGGTGAAAATCCAGCGCTGACCCGCAACCGTGAGCACTCTGTGCAAGTCGGATTACCTCAATTCAGATTGATCACCACCCGCCGAGGTCTGCGGGGCGGCATCCGGGTACTTCACCCCAACGCTCCCGTCACTGCTAAGGCAGTTGACGGGTTTTTGTTTTGAAGTATTGGAACTTCGCTCTAGTCGACCCTCTATTCCGTGAGAGGGATTATGAAAAAGTTTTTAGCATTCACGACAGTTGTATTGATGAGCCTCACGGCTCTGCCTGCACAGGCGAATGATCTGCCTAGTGGACTCTTTGGAAAATCAGATCCAACGTATGACGGCGTTTATCGACAATCCATTGCACTTATTGGCTTGAAGAGCGCAAAAGCCTCAACTCCCACCGCAGCCATCAATTGGTTAACCCAACAGCAATGCAGTGATGGTGGATTCATGGCATTCAAAGTTAAAGAGTGCGATTCCGCTAGTGAAGACTCGAATTCAACCGCGATCGCCGCAATCGCCTTAAAGGCATTGGGAAAAACCAAGGAGGCTCAACGAGCAGCGAATTGGCTGGTAACTAACCGAAATAAAGATGGCGGTATCGGTTACAACCCGCTGGCGCCTGTGACTGCCGAATGGGACCCCACTAAGAGTGATGCAAATTCAAGCGGCTTAATGCTGGCTGCTTTAACTGCGATCTACCCCGGAAAATACGATGCCGCGGTTGCCAAACATTTAGCCGCCTACCAACTTCCATGTTCTGATAAGGCTGCAGGTGCACTCGATTATCAAGTTAGTGCAACGATTTCAGCAAACGATTTTGCAACTGCTCAAGCAATTTTTGGACTAACCGGATCGTCGCTGCCAATTTCCAAAAAAATTGTTGGCGCTAAGTCCGCAAAGTGCAAATCAATTACAAATCTCAAGTCAACCGAGGTCAAAGATGTCGTGACACAAAACGGATTGCTCTATCTTTCAAAGCGTTTGACAACCAATCCCAAGGGCTTACCAAGCGCATTCGGTCCAGGAACCGACTGGAGCGCAACGGGTTGGGCCACACTGGCGCTCGTTGCAAGTGGCATCGATATAGCGGCAACTAAAACGGCCATTGCTACATTGGCAGATGGCGCGATAACTTGGGGAATGGATGGTAAAACAGGTGCAAAACCTGGAGCTATCGGGATGATGTTGATACTGACATCAACGTTGAAATTGGATTCAGCTCATTTTGGCGGGTTGAATCTCTCAAAGACATTGATTGAATCGCTGAACTAATTCCAATGAAAAGCAAACTTTTGATAAGTGTTCTACTTATCTCATCCTTCTTCCCCACCGTATCTTCAGCCAACGCCGCCTCTCAACAGCAATATCGTTATTGGTCGTACTGGCAGAAAATCAATAGCAATTGGACCTATTCCACCACTGGTGCCAGCCATGTTCCCTCTGATGGTGCAATCGAAGGCTGGCTCTTTACCATCAGCAACAGTAAAAATGAAAAACCCACTCCTCCAGAAATATCGAAAAGTTTTTCCGAACTTTGCGATGGGACACCAAGGCAAGCTGAAAAAAAGCGTGTCGGTGTTGTAATCGATTTTGGAAATGTTGCATATCAACCCGTCGGTGAAAAAATACCGACCAATATTGCAACATGCGTGATAGCTCCCATTGAAGCTACGGGATATGAAGTGCTGGCTCTTGTGAGTAAGGTTCGGGTCGACGAAAGCGGCTTCGTTTGTGGGTTGAATGGATACCCCAAAACCGAATGCGGAGCCAAATTCGATGGCTCAACGCAAACCAGTGCCCAAAAGCCCTCTTGGTTTATTTGGATGATCAATATCGGACTTGCAGTGGTTTTACTCATCCTTATCTCTCGTCGGAGAAACGCCTCCCAATGAAGATTCATCCACATGCCTGGCTAGTTTGGAGTCTCAGCATTGTCGTCGGCGCTTCAACAACCACCAATTTTTGGATTCTCTGCACTCTATGCGTTTCTTCTTGTTTGATCGCGTACCGATTCCGATGCAATTTGGAAAATCGAAATGCCATTACCATCGCCCTGACATTGGGATTATTCACTCTATTTTTGCGATTACTAATTGCCACCGTGTTTGGGGTCCAAATTCCCGGGCACGTTCTCCTGAAACTTCCTGAACTTACTCTTCCACACTGGCTTGCGGGAATCTCAATCGGTGGATCAATCACTCTAGAAAAATTACAAATAATTGCGAATTCAAGTTTCCCACTAATCACTTTAATCCTGGCATTTGGAGCCTTCTCTTCTCTAATTTCACCAAGAGAATTTTTAAAGACTCTCCCAAAAAATTTTCATAATCTAGGCATGATCATTGTGGTGGCAATAAATTTCGTACCACAGCTGACAGCAAACATTCAGCGAATTCGGTTAGCGCAACAATTGCGTGGAGGTTCTTCCAATAAATTCGAAAGATTTCGGCGGTCCGCGATTCCAGTTCTTGAAGAATCACTCATGGGGTCTTCACAACTTTCTGCCACGATGGAATCTAGAGGATTCGGAAGTAGTGCTGGCCAGTCCTCGAAATCTAAGAATCTATTTTTGCTTCTGGGAGTGATAGCAACTGCTCTCAGCCTCTATCAATTGCTGTCCCCAGATGGCGATCTGCGTATAGGTGCCCTCTTGGCTCTCATGTCCCTGCTCTTCATCAGTCTTGGTATTTGGCAAGGCGGAAGACATGTCCAGGTAACTTCTTATAGAAAGATCAAGTGGAATAGATCGTCTCGTTTTATTCTCGTCGGAGCATTTCTGAATGCAATAACGTTCTACTTAGGTTTTAACTATCTGAATCAAATCGCCTTCTCTCTTATTTCTTTAGTTTTGATTCCGTATATTGCGAATGTTCAACATGATTGAATTCAAAAATATTGATCTAAAAGTTGGAGAAAAGCAGATTCTGACAGATTTTGACCTACTCATACCAGAAAAGAAGTTGATTTTGATTTGCGGGCCAACAGGTTCAGGAAAATCATCATTTTTGCGAATAATGAATGGCCTGATTCCCTATCTATACTCTGGTGAGGTTAAAGGTCAAATATCTTTAAACGAGTTCTCGTTAATTCCTAATCGCCCGCGAGATCTATCCCGACTGGTTGGATATGTTCCCCAGGATCCCACTTCTGCTTTTGTGACTGATACCGTGATTGATGAATTGGCATTCGCACTTGAACATCAGAATTTCGATGTTAAAGAAATGGAATTACGAATAGCTGAAACTGCGAAAGTACTCCTTCTAGACTCATTGTTGGAGAGAAATCTTTCTCAACTGTCTGCGGGCCAAGCCCAACGCGTAGCTATTGGTGCCGCAATGGTAAGTCGACCAAATCTATTACTACTTGACGAACCTACTAGCGCACTAGACGGTGTATCTGCCCATCAGATGCTGGAACTCTTTAAAGATCTATCCAAAGAGAGAACTGTGATTATTACTGAGCACCGGATAGAACGAGTGAGCGAGTTCGTCGACTTGGTAATTCTCCTCGATGATGTTATTTCGGTTGGAACTCCTGAATCAGTTTTTTCGAAATCTAAACTGGCTCCACCGATAATTCAATTAGCTCGAATCTCCGGCTGGGAGGAATATCCAAAATCCATTTCTGATGCATACCGACTCGGTGCAGATTTGCGCGCAAGAATTATGGATTTCCCTCGTCCCACATTTCACGATATCTCTCCAGAAATTTCGCTCTCGATTCCGGAAACTCGTTTCAGTTATTCAAAGGGCGGACAAGAGGTGTTGCAATTAGAGAATTTGACCTTTCGAGCAGGAGAGATAGCCGCCGTGATGGGTCATAACGGTTCAGGTAAAAGCACTTTGCTTAAATTGATAGCTGGATTACTTCCCCACCCACTCGGACCAATTAACCTGAATTCGATAGGAATGGTTCCCG
>CAYFKL010000053.1:0-8972 GCA_964343565.1 uncultured Actinomycetes bacterium | reverse complement strand
TAGAAGAGGCGGGGGATGCCATCATCGATTGAACGAAGTGCATCGTAATCAATTGTTAGACATGCAATTCCGCGATCGGTAGCTAATGTTTTCGCTTGAGGTTTAATTTCTTGAGCAGCAAAAATTCCACGCACTGGTGAAATGGCTGGATCTCGATTTAATAATTCTAAATACCGAGTTAATTGTTCAACACCATCAATTTCACCTCGACGTTTGATCTCTACGGCGACGTAAGATCCAGATTCATCTCTGAGCAGTAGATCCACTGGTCCAATCGCAGTCATGTGCTCGCGACGCACAAGAGTCCATCCAGTTCCAAAAGTATGTGGTTGTGCGGCCAGTAGTTCCTGTAATTGCGCCTCAACTCCATCTTTGATCAACCCAGAATCTTCCCCAAGTTCATGATTAGAATCGTGATGAACTTCTAACAGTTGAATCGTTAATTCTTCACCGGATTTATTCGTGACAATCCAAGTATCGCCTTTATCTTGAAGAGAGCACGGTGGGCTCATCCAATTTAGGGGTTTGTAAGAACCCCCATCTGAGTGAATGAGCACACTTCCATCAGCTTTAACGAGGAGCAGACGAATCGCTTCCTCTAGTCGAGAACTTAATCTTCCAGAGTACTCAGCGGTGCAGCGAGCAATTACTAATCGCATGTACTAGCCGTGTAACAAACGAATCAATCGTGCGATCAAAGCATCTGTTTTTGGTCCACGGCGGAACGAGGTGAGTTGCAATGGTGAACGGAATCGAGGAGCGGCAATGGAGCGAGCAAATGTGAACTCTTTCAAGCCCTCTGGACCGTGAATACGCCCATAACCACTATCGCCCACGCCACCAAAGGGCACACTTGAAACGCCAGCAAAACCCAAGACTGAATTAATGCTGATCATGCCAGTGCGCAATTTCTGAGCAATCTTCTTGCCTTTACGTTTTGACCAAACTGATGCACCCAGACCGTAACTGGTGGCATTTGCTTTTTCGATGGCTTCCTCATCAGATTTAACTCGATTAATTATTAACACCGGTCCAAATGTTTCTTCTTGCACAGCCGAGTTATTTTCTGGAACTTCAGCGATGATAATTGGTTGCACATATGGTGCTTGGATTGCTTCTCTACCTCCAACTAATGGCGAACCACCAGCAGCGAGCGCATCCTCAACATGTTTGGTAATCACATCAATTTGAGAAGGCATTGTCATAGCACCGTAATGAACTCCAGCACTTAGCAGGCCTGCTTGCGCAGTGATGATGCGAATAAATTCATCTGCAACTTTTTCGTGAACATATACTCGCTCTGCTCCAATACACGTCTGACCTGCATTCGACATCGCAGCCCAAAGCGTATTCTCTGCTGCTGCCTTCACATCAGCATCGTCTGAAACAATGAATGCATCTTTGCCACCACATTCAGCAACTAATGGAATTAATTTCTCAGCACAGAGAGCGGCAACTTTTTTAGCTGTTCGGGTTGAACCAGTAAAGGCGATCTTGTCGACTCCCACTCGACAGAGCGCCGCACCAGTCTCGCCTTGGCCAGTGATCGCTTGCAGCACTGGTTGATCAGGACAGACTTCATTCCACGTCTCAGCCAACCAGACTCCAACACCTGGGGTGTATTCGCTTGGTTTAAAAATGACGGCATTGCCAGCAGCCATCGCATATGCCACCGAACCCATAGGAGTAAAGATTGGATAATTCCAAGGACCAATAACTCCAATCACACCAAATGGAACGTGCTCCACTCGAGCAGACATGTGAGACATCATCAATGAACTAGAACGAGATTCAGGGGCTAAGACTTTTCCAGCATTCTTTGCTGCCCAATTTAAATGTTCAATTGCGAGCGCGCATTCAAACCGAGCATCGCTCTCGGGCTTTCCACCTTCTGCCACAATAAGTTGAACGACCTCATCGATGCGAGCCACGATTAATTTCTTCCATTGCAGCAATCGTTTGGCACGTTGATGGGGAGCTAATGCTGACCACCAGGTAAATGCCTCGCGAGCGCGCAGATGGGCTAAACCGACTTCCGCATCTCCTGCCACTGGGTACTCATGGACGATTTGGCCACTCTGGGGATCATGCGAAGCGAAGATGGTTGTCATGGCGGATATTCTCGCCCGATAGGCTCACTTCTGCTAGTGATAGGGGGATAAGTGTCTGAAGAGTCGACCGAGATTCGGGGAAATACCATCCTGCCCGCTCGTCGTGAGGAGATCGAGTTCGGCACCGAAGATGGATTAACCCTGGTGGGCGAGTTAGCGCTACCCGCAGCCCGCACTCCGGTCGCTACTTTGGTAACACTGCATCCACTACCTACTCATGGCGGGTTCATGGATAGCCATGTTTATCGCAAAGCATCGTGGCGACTTCCTGCGCTTGCAGATCTGGCAGTACTGCGGTTTAACACTCGTGGCACCTCCTCTCCACGCGGACGAAGTGAAGGCGAATTTGATAGCGCTAACAATGAGAGATTTGATGTTGAAGCTGCAGTCGCATTTGCAATGGAAAGAGGATTACCAAATATTTGGCTAGTTGGTTGGTCTTTCGGAACTGATCTAGTGTTAAAGCATGGCCGACTTCCTGGAGTAGTTGGCGCCATATTGCTAAGCCCTCCACTTCGATTTACTACTGAAGTTGAATTAAGTGCATGGAGCACTGATGAACGTCCGCTGATTGCTTTAGTTCCCGAACATGATGATTACTTACCACCAGATGCAGCAAAGTCGCGCTTTGCAGTTCTACCGCACTTAGAACTTATTCCAGTCGCGAAGGCAAAACATCTCTGGGTGGGTGAGCCAGCTGTATATCGAGTGCTTAGTGAAATTGTGGCTCGCACAAATCCTGCAGCACTACCACTACCAACAACATGGAGTGGAGAGTATGAAACGTGGAATGATTTGGTTTAGTGCTGATCCGCTCGTTTAATAAGTACTTCATCGATGATCAGCAAAATGGCAGCAGCAGTTGGTATAGCAAGTAAGCCGCCGAGCAGACCTAAGAGCGAACCTCCCATGAGGGCAGCAATAATCGTTACTACTGCTGGAACTGAAACAGTTCGTTTCATAATTCTTGGATAGATGTAGTAATTCTCAACTTGTTGATAGATGATGTAGAAAATGAGTACGGCAATACCGGCTTGAGTGTCGTGAACAAATCCCACAATAGTGGCAACAACCGCTCCTAGCGTTGCACCAATTAATGGAATCAAATCGCATAAAGCAACGACCATGGCAAGTGAGAGTGCGTACGGTAAACCGAGAATTAAAGCGGCGATGAAAGTTGCTAAACCAGCAATTCCAGCAACAATCAATTGCCCACCAACATAGCCACCGATGCGATTAAGAATTTCATCAGAAATTTTAGTGAAGCGCTCTCTGCGAGATTTCGGAACCAGCGCGTAGGCAACTCCTGTGATTCGTGGGAGTGCAGCCAGGAAATAAAGTGTCAAAATGAAAACGGTAACCAGAGAGAAGAGCCCTGAAAGAATTGACTTGCCAACTCCAAGAACGCCACCAAAGGTAGATATAACTAATTTTCCATCTTGAACAGAAGAAGTTAATTTCTCTTTTGCTTTTTCGACGAAGTGGTAATTAGCGTCGAGTTTGGCGATAGTTTCATTCTTTGAAATTTGGTCAAGATATTCCGGGGCATTCTGAACTAATTGAGTGGTTTGTTTATAGACCGGGGGAGCAACGGCTGCGGTGAAAGCCCCGGTTACTAGTATGAAAATAATGGTGATAAGAACAACGGCTTTACTGCGAGATAAGCCGCGTTTGCGTAGAGCTTCAACACCAGGATTAAGACCAACTGCGAGAAAGAGCGAGATCAGAATTAAGACAATCACTTGACTCGTGTTCGCGATAGCGCGGGTGAGCACATAAGCCGTTAATGCTCCAAGGGTGGCAAGAAAACCAAACATAAATGGATGGGATCGGTTGATCGGCGCCCCTGGAGTTCCGTATTGCGAATCGCTCACAGGATCAGGGTATCTACAAAAGAACTATCTTTCTAACGATGCCAGCCTGGTGACGCTTCGGAAGCAGAGTGGGGCCAAGACTCCAACGAGCGCCAAGATTGCTAACCATTGCATGGTGACACTGTTTCCGAATCTGGTTGCGCTAGCCCCAGCGACTGCGATGCCAATTGGTGCGGCTGCCATAGACCCAAACCAGTCATATGCACTCACACGTGCCAGGGCATCAGGAGGGACTTCACGTTGTAACGCTCCATCCCAAGCGACGCCAAAAATATCTCCTGCAATGCCACTCAGAACGAAAGTGGCAGCACAGACGATTAAGGGCATCGGTGCGCTGAGGGAGTAAATAGAAATCGGTAGCGCGATCATTGCAATATTTCCAATAACAAGTGGACGTCGATATCGAATTCTCATGGCAATCAATGCACCTAGCACCGTTCCTATTGATCCACTTGCCACAATTAACGACCAACCTCGGGCGCCACCGAGTTCAGCTTTGGCAATAACGGGACCAACGACATCGATTGCGCCACCTGCACATGCGTTAATCAAAAGCGAAGCAACCACGACCACCACAATCCATGGTCGCGATGCAAACTCGTGCCACCCATCTTTGAGATCTTTGAAAAAACTCTTACCGCTTGGGTTAGTTGCGTGCAGTTTCAGGCCAGACATATTTAATGCGCTGGCTAGGAAGAGAGAGGTGACGATGAATTGTGTTCCAGCATTGCCGATTGCATAGACCAAAGTTCCGGCGATACCAGCCCCACCGATTCCTGAAATATTGCGGCCGAGTCGAATGAGCGCATTTGCACTCTGGCGTTGTTCTGGTGCCACTATGTCAGCAATGATCGCGGTGTAAACCGGAAAACCCAGCCCACTTCCGAGTCCGATCAAAATCCCGGAATACGCAATCAAATGAATGGTTGCCTGTTCAGTTGAAAAGAGTATGCCGATAAAACCCATCCCGGTAGCTGCGACAAATCCACCGAGTGAAACCGTGCCAGATCTTGACCAGCGGTCTGCTAAGACTCCACCAATCATGATTGCGATTACTTGAAATGTAACGACCATCATTTCAACTAGTGCAAGAGATTTGGCATTGGCTCCAGGAAGATCGAGTACGGCAAATGCGATAGCAATGGGAGAGATACTTCCTCCGAGAACGGTGAGTGTTCTGGAGAGAAATGTCCGAGCAAATCTCTTATCTCGAAGAATCTTTAGATCAGATTTATGCATTAATGGGATGACGCTGGTTCTACTAACTCAACCAGCACTCCACCGGCATCTTTTGGGTGGATGAAATTGATCTTGCTATTTGCTGTTCCACGTTTTGGTTCGGCGAAGAGCAAACGCATCCCTTTGGCAGTTGCCGCAGCGCAAGCCGCATTGATATCGACTACCCGATAAGCCAGTTGTTGAATTCCGGGTCCACTTCGATCTAAAAATTTAGCGATAGGGCTTTCGGGAGTGAGAGGGGCGAGGATTTGTAACCGCACATCGCTCTGGCCGACTCTCACCATCGCTTCTGTGACGCCTTGCTCCTCGTTGGTCTCCAGGTGCTCAACCTCAAAGCCGAATTTTTCGCGGTAAAAGTCGAGGGCGCTATCCAGATCCGCAACGGCGATCCCCACATGGTCAACCCCGGTAATACCTAAGCCACTCATCTTTCCTCCCAGACGGGTATCGTGTCAGATGAATCTAGGGAAGGTAGGCATCTCATCGCTACTGTCGACGCCAAAGCACTCGTCAGCGCTGCTGGCGAGCGGCAGGTGCGCGCTTTGGCCAAGTTGATTTCCCAGATTGAAGATGGCTCAGCCCAACTTCCGGAGATCATGCGCTCCCTCAAGCCCAGAGGAGCCATGATTGTCGGTTTAACCGGCTCTCCAGGGGTAGGCAAGTCAACCCTGACGTCAGCCTTGATCTCGGCCTATAGGGCGCAGGGTTTGAGTATTGGCATCTTGGCCATCGATCCCTCCTCGCCTTTCACACAAGGTGCGGTTTTAGGTGATCGGATTCGAATGCAGGATCACTTTTTAGATGATCACGTCTTTATTCGATCTATGGCAACCAGAGGTCATTTAGGTGGTTTAGCTGCCGCAACTCCGCAAGCAATTCGCTTATTAGATCATGCAGGTTTTGATGTGATTTTGGTGGAGACCGTAGGTGTTGGACAGAGCGAAGTTGAAATCGTCAGTCATGCCGATACTACTTTGGTAGTACTAGCACCGGGTATGGGGGATAGCATCCAAGCCGTCAAAGCCGGGTTACTAGAAATTGGCGATATTTATGTCATTAACAAAGCAGATCGGGATGGCGCCGAAGTGACATCGAGGGAATTGCGTCATGCTCTTGCTTTGGTGCCGCAAGAGCCCGAGAGAGAAATTATTCTCACCTCTGCCGATCGCGGAACTGGTGTCACTGAATTAACCGCAGCGATAGATCGCCATCATCAATATTTGCAGCAGAGTGGCGCGCTCTTACAACGCCAAGTTCAGCGAGCAAGTTTGGAGATTGAGCATCTGACTGCGGCAGCATTGCGACAGAAGATTAGAGCCGGTCGATTGACTGAGTTGGCGAATGAGGTGGCTGCTGGAAAAATGGATGCCTACAGTGCCGCAGATGAATTGCTGAAGGGAATCTGATGAAACAGCCTCCTCGTTTACCTGCCTCATTTGCTAGCGCTGTCGATCTAAGTTCCTTAAACAAACCGGCTGCCGCCACAAACAAAGTTCAAACCGGTGGTAATCCCTACGTTATTGATGTTACCGAGGAGACATTTGAAGTCGCCGTAATCCAAGAATCTTCCAACGTTCCGGTCGTTATTGATTTTTGGGCAGATTGGTGTGGCCCGTGCAAACAACTCTCACCAGTTCTAGAAAAACTTGCACTTGAGGGCAAAGGTAAGTGGCTCTTAGCAAAAGTTGATACCGAAGCTGCGCCGGCATTGGCTCAGGCATTTCGAATTCAATCAATCCCTACTGTTATTGCAGTAGTTAATGGTCAATTAGCCCCGCTCTTCCAAGGTGCCCATCCGGAAGCGCAAGTTCGCGAAGTTATTACGCAATTGTTATCGATTGCTGCTCAACAAGGAGTCACGGGAACCTTCGCGGCGAAAGCAACTCCAGATTCTGAAATTATTGAAGAAGAAGAGATCGATCCAGATGAGAGCGCTGCGCTGCTCGCGATTGATTCAGGAGATTTTGATCAGGCCAGGGCTGCTTATCAGAGATTATTGGCTAGAAAACCGCAAGATATTGATGCCACTATCGGCCTTGCTCAAGTTGAGTTGTTAGCGCGAGTGAAGAATTTAGATCCCGCTGCAGTGACAAAGCAATCTCAAGAGAATCCAACAGATTTAACTTTGCAACAGAGTATGGCTGATATCGAAATGGTCTCCGGCAAAGTTGAAGCGGCATTTGCAAGGCTTATTGAATTGGTAAAACAGACAAGCGGTGATGATCGAAATAAAGTAAAAGAGCATTTACTTGGCTTATTCAATTTGGTTGATCCAGCCGATCCGAGAGTAATTGCAAGCAGGCGGGCGCTCGCAAATGCGCTCTTTTAAATTTGTACTGCTGGTAAGCGCACTCTTTGGATTAACCACAATTTCATTTCCCGCCCAAGCGGTTTGGACCGAACCTATAAACCCAATTCCGTCCTATGGAATTAACATTGTGGATTCTTTCTTCAATACTGGTGAACACGTTTCGCGTTTAGAAGGTGGACCAGACGTCAAACCTGGTGAATTTCCGGCACGTGTACTCTGCAAGAAGTATGGAGTAGCACCCTGCGATAACCCGGATTGGACTTATTCGGGATACTTTCTCTTGCCCACTTGTACCGCCGATATTCGCGAATGGTGCGTGGAAGGCTTAGCTCTCTCTCAATCTGGACAGCGAGTAGAAGCCCAATATATTCGCGCAGTTGAGAGCGAACTCTTATCTGCGGATCCAAGTGTCGATATGCCACCAGGAGCAAGTAAGTCTTTGTGGAACGTTCCGGGATTTAAGAATTCAAGTGGAGAAACCACATATGCCACCTATGTGATGATCAGTGGCCATAAAGCAAAGAACAGCAAATTTGCCATCAATAATTTCCGTGCAATGGTGATCCCTTATGAATTACGAACTGGAAACGTATACGAGCGGGCATTTACGGAAATGACCACGACTCCAAACGGTCAATCGATAGTTTCCATTCGAGGTTCTCATCCAGATTGCGTTTGGACGGAGACCGCTAAGTGTGGTGCGATCGTCGACTTTGCTCCTGGAGTCAGAGCCGAACTTTCGCTTCGCTTGGGAAATAACGTCACTGGTTGGTTGATGGGTCGGTTGGAGCAACCAGAAATTTCAGTAACACCTATTTCAACTTCGCAGAATCGTTTGGTGATCAAAGCGGCGCCCGCAACTATTCCAAAGTTTTATGCGAGCGTTCCAAAATCCTCTGCAAATGAAACGGTGACTGCGTGGGTTAAGAAGACTGCAAATCCTGGATCAGATCCGAACGTAATGAATGTGTTAGCCAATAATTACCCGATTGATGCCTTGATTGCTTTTGCTCCGGTTGTAAACGATATGGCGGTTGCCACTATCAGCACCTGGTCTGTTAATTCCGTTGATAGCGGAATGGGCTCACGTTGCCTGAATGATTCAACTCGGCTTTTGGGTCTGGTAACAACAAATGCATTGATTTATCAAGGTAATGCACCCGGCTTTACTGATGGTGCTCTTGATTACAAAGTAGCAGGTGTGCACTTCAATCCTGATAAATCTGAATTTTCTGGTCAATACAACTTGACCATGCGATCAGATGTGGCTCGCTGTCTTTATGGTTTCTCCAATGCGCCACTGCAAGCCACCGTCACCGTTACCTATGGTGGTGGAGAGGCAAAGATTGCTACTCAAAATATGACTGAGTCCGACGGTTGGTTAAAACTCAATGCTGCAGGGTTTACCTTCTCTGCGCCAACTATTCGAGTAAAACT
>CAYFKL010000052.1:2867-9018 GCA_964343565.1 uncultured Actinomycetes bacterium | reverse complement strand
GAGCATTCCAGATTCAACAAATTCAACTTGTAAAGTTCCTGGTCTACAGGGAATCGTAACTAGCAACGCTACCGCGTATAGTCCTGGTCCACCTGACTGGAATTCGGAATTACAAACTTTAGATTACAAAGTCGCATCGCCTCATTTTGCTCCAGATAAAACCACAGTGAATCAGGGTACTTATGGCTTATCTATGAAAGCCGATCTTATGAAATGCCTATACAACATAAAAAGCATTCCCTCTTCAGCATCTATCTCTGTCACGAATGAAGCGAGTGGCTCTCAAAACATTGAGACAGTTTCGATCGGTCAAAACGGTGAGTGGGTCTATTTGGCTGCCAGCGGGTTCACTTTTTCCTCGCCTACCCTTCGGGTCAAACTAAACCAGAAAGTTGAAGTGGCTCCCGCAGTGACCCCAACGGTCACTCCGACAGTCGCCCCGACAGCGAATGCTTCAGCTGCTCCATCCAAACCAACCATGTCTATTACATGTGTCAAGGGAAAGACCACAAAGAAAGTCTCTGGTACTAATCCAAAGTGTCCGGCTGGTTTTAAGAAGAAGTAATTACCAGATACGCACTCGTTGCGCTGGTTCAAGGAAGAGTTGATCGGATTCCTTTACACCAAATGCTTCATAAAACTCAGCTACGTTTCTTACTACTGCGTTACAACGAACTTCTCCAGGGGAATGGGGATCAGTAGCAATTCTTTGTATTGCTGCCTCAGTTCTGATTTTGATCTGCCAAACTTGAGCCCAACCATAGAAGAGTCTTTGCATTCCGGTAAGTCCTTCAATAATTGGAGGTTCTTTCCCAGCAAGGGAAATCGAATACGCCTTAATAGCAATGTTTAAACCGCCAAGATCGCCAATATTTTCACCAATAGTGAATGCGCCATTCACCTTGTGACCCGGGGCTGCAATTGGTTCACACTCGTTATATTGGTGGATCAATTTGCCGGTAAGTTTTTCAAAAGCCTCCCGGTCTTCATCGCTCCACCAATTATTAATGTTGCCATCGCCATCGAATTTTGATCCTTGATCATCAAACCCATGGCCGATTTCATGACCGATTACAGCACCTATACCTCCGTAATTAGCGGCGTCATCGGCGTCCATATCGAAGAATGGTGGTTGCAAGATCGCTGCTGGAAAAACAATTTCATTCATCATGGGGTGGTAGTAGGCGTTCACTGTTTGCGGAGTCATTTCCCATTCAGTTCTATCGACTGGTTTGCCCAACTTATTGATAGCTCGATCTATTTCAAATGAGGTAGCTCGATTTACGTTTCCTAGTAAATCGCCAGCCACAATGTCTAATTTTGAGTAATCACGCCATTTATCGGGATAACCAATCTTTGGCGTAAATTTTGCTAACTTCTCGAGTGCACGTTTGCGAGTAACTTCGCTCATCCATGGGAGATGTGAAATCTCTACTCGATAAGCCTCCACTAAGTTCTCCACTAATTTCGACATGCGCTCCTTGGCAGCTGGTGGAAAATGTTTTGCGACATAAAGTTGACCAACAGCTTCGCCCAACACTCCTTCAACCAATGCAACTCCCCGTTTCCAACGTGCCTTCAATTCAGGAGTACCGCTGAGCGCTGTTCCATAAAAGGCGAAGTTTTCATTAACAAATGGTGAGGAGAGGTAGGGAGCTGCACCACTTATCATGTGCCAAATCATCCACTCTTTCCATATTGGCAACATGTCACTAGATAAAAGATCATTAATTCCCTTTTGAAATTCAGGTTGCCGGACTACTACAGAGTCAATAGCTGATTGGGGAGCCCCCATCGCTTCGAGCCATGCGCTCCAATTAAAATTAAAGACTAATTGGAGTAGTTCATCTCGAGTGTACTTGTTGTAACTTGCTTCGAGATCGCGATGTCTTACAACGTCGTAGTGAAATTCTGCAATATTCTTTTCAAGTTTGAAAATTCTCTCTGCCATACCTGTACTGTCGGAAAAATTTGCAAGTTCGAGCATGGAAGCAATGTGCTTTACATATTTTTCTCGTATCTCTGCATATTTATCCTCTCTGTAGTAGGACTCATCTGGAAGGCCCAAACCAGATTGTTCTAAGTAGAGAATATGCTCCTCTGAATTCATCATGTCGATGTCAATAAACGTTCCAATTGGTCCGCTCACACCTCGTCTGCTCAATTCACCAAGCAGGCGGGCGAAGTCCTCCATATGCGAAAGTGATAAGACTCTATCGATATCTGCTTGAAGTGGATTGATTCCAAGTTTTTCTATTGTTGCTTCATCCATAAAACTTGCATATAGATCTCCGACTTTGCGAGCTTCACTTCCAGGAGCGGAATTCGCCTTTGCTGATTCCTCGATGATCTCGCGAATGTTTGCTTCAGATTGATCTCGAAGACGATAGAAAGCGCCATCGCTGGGACGGTCTGATGGAATCTCAGCGCTATCCATCCAAGCTCCGTTGACGTGTAAGTACAGGTCATCTTGTGGTCGGATATTTGGATTAACGCCAGTTAGGTCTAAACCACTCTTCATTTTCGACTCCTCTTGTGAGGAGACTATTAAAGGCGATTAAGTGCCGATTTAGCCACTTCAGTAATGGATTCTGGGTGTCCGGAGACATAGTTGGTTAACTCGGAACGCATTGCTGGAGTCCAGAAATTTCTTAAATGCTGCGTTACCTCGCCGACGGGATCATCGGATGCAGAAGAGTTAGCCGCGATTTGATTGATCATTCGCACTAGTGATTCGATCACTTAGCTAACTCCAAGCCTAGATCTGCGGCCCCCATCCCCACGGTTTGCGGGGATTTCAAGGAAGGTCGAACTTCTACGGCAGTAACTTTATATTCCGGACAATTTGTAGCCCAATCAGAATATTCAGTTGTGACGACGTTTGCTCCACTTGTTGGGTAGTGAAAAGTTGAATAAACCACTCCAGGTGGAACTCGATCGTTAATTTCTACCTTCATAGTTGTTTCGCCAACTCGACTTGTAAGCGTTACATATGATCCGTCGATAACTCCTCGTGCTTGAGCATCAGCCGTGTGCATTTCAAGTAAATCTTCTGGATACCAATTGACGTTTTCAGTTCGTCTTGTCTGTGCGCCTACGTTGTATTGAGAAAGAATGCGCCCAGTGGTGAGTAGAAGTGGGAACTTTCGATTACTTTTCTCGTCAGTTGCTACATATGGAGTTAGCATAAATCGACCAAGACCCCGAACAAATTTTTCGACATGCATAGTTGGAGTACCTGAGGGAGCATTTTCGTTGCAAGGCCATTGCACACTTCCTACACGATCTAAGAATTCGAAAGATACGCCAGCAAAAGTAGGAGTGCTCTGAGCTATTTCATCCATAATTTCACTTGAATGGTTGTAGTGCATTGGATAACCCATAGCTTGAGAAATTTCCATGACAATTTCCCACTCGTGCTTCCCGGTCTTGGGCGGTTGAATGGGTCTGACACGATTTATACGACGTTCAGCGTTTGTAAAAGTTCCATCCTTCTCTAAAAATGAGGTTCCTGGTAGGAAAACGTGAGCGAAGGCTGCGGTTTCATTTATAAACAAATCCTGAACTACCACGCACTCCATCGAACCTAAAGCAGCTTTAACGTGCTTGGTATTTGGATCGGATTGAGCGATATCTTCACCTTGAATAAAGATGCCTTTGAATTCTCCCGTGATCGCAGCATCGAGCATATTTGGAATGCGCATACCTGGTTCGCTCTGCAGTGAAACTCCCCAAAGCGATTCAAATTGATGGCGAACTACATCATCAGAAACATGTCGATAACCAGCAAACTCGTGAGGGAACGAACCCATATCACAAGAGCCTTGAACGTTGTTTTGACCGCGCAATGGATTTACTCCAACGCCTTCGCGTCCAATATTTCCAGTCGCCATCGCGAGGTTAGCCATCCCCATCACCATGGTTGAACCTTGTGAATGCTCAGTAACCCCAAGACCATAGTAAATCGCTGAGTTAGCAGCAGTGGCATAGAGTCTCGCGGCAGCTCGAATATCTGCTGCCGAAACTCCAGAAATTTCTTCAACTGATTCAGGAGAATTTTCTGGGCGAGAAATGAATTCGAACCAATTATGAAATTGCTCGGTGCGAGTTGCAACGAAAACTTCATCGAGTAAACCTTCAGTTGCTGCAACATGGGCAAGCGCGTTGATGATTGCAACGTTAGTACCTGGCAAGAGTTGCAGATGATGAGCGGCTTTGATGTGTGGCGTTTTGACCAAATCGATTCGCCGTGGATCAATCACTATTAGTTTGGCACCTTCGCGAAGTCGCTTCTTCATTCGAGAACCAAAAACCGGATGAGCGTCGGTTGGATTTGCACCAATCAATAAAATGACATCTGCCTTCGCTACTGATGCAAAGTTTTGGGTTCCGGCAGAAGTTCCAAAGGTTTGCTTTAACCCATATCCAGTGGGAGAGTGACAAACACGTGCGCAAGTATCGACGTTATTATTTCTAAAAGCGGTACGAATCATTTTTTGCACCACAAATACTTCTTCATTTGTACATCGCGAAGAGGTTATTCCACCGATACTTTGTTGGCCGTACTTATCTTGGATCGCTTTGAATTTATTCGCTGCGAAGCGAATTGCTTCATCCCAACTTGCTTCACGCCACGGATCGGTGATCTTGTCACGTACTAATGGAGATAGTTGGCGGTCTGGGTGAGAAGCGTATCCCCATGCAAAGCGACCTTTAACACATGAATGGCCTTCATTAGCCCCGCCTTTTTTGGAGGGGACCATGCGCACTAATTCATTTCCCCTTAATTCTGCGCGGAACGAACAGCCCACTCCGCAGTAGGCGCAAGTAGTTTCAACTACGCGAGTTGGCACTCCAATTTGGATTACTTGTTTCTCTTGCAGAGTCGATGTAGGACATGCTTGCACGCAAGCGCCGCAGGAAACACATTCGCTCGACATAAAATCAGTTCCACCTGGCGATACCTTTGAATTAAAGCCGCGTCCTTCAATGGTGAGCGCAAGAGTTCCTTGTATTTCATCGCATGCGCGAACGCAGCGAGAACAAACAATGCACTTGCTTTCATCGAAAGAAAAATAGGGGTTTGAGTTATCAGTAGGTGCATCCAGATGATTAGAACCGGATTGTCCGTATCTCACATCTCTTAAACCGACGACCCCAGCCATTTCTTGAAGTTCACAATCACCATTTGCTGGGCAGGTTAGACAATCGAGTGGATGATCTGAAATATAGAGTTCCATCACATTTCGGCGGAGTTTGGCTAATTTTGGAGTTTCAGTGTGAACCACCATCCCAGGTTCACATGGTGTAGTGCAGGAAGCTGGAGTTCCCTTTTTCCCATCTACTTCTACCAAACAAAGACGACAGGAACCAAAAGGATTTAAAGAATCAGTGGCGCAAAGTTTAGGAATTGTGCGCCCCAACTCTGCGGCTGCTCGCATGATTGATGTGCCTTTAGGCACCACAACGGAGTCGCCATCAATAGTGAGGTTGATCTGATCGTCAGACGTACTGGCTGGAGTGCCAAAGTCAGGTTCGTGAAGCAACGTCATTGCGAGACCTCCTCCATAGGAAAGTTTACGAGAGCACTGCGAACTGGCAAGGGTGTTAGTCCGCCCATGGCGCAGAGTGAACCTTCAGTCATAAGCTCACATAGGTCATTTAACAAATTTAAGTTGTTCTCTCTATCTTCACCAGCGATTATTCGATCGATAACTTCGACACCTCGAGTAGAACCGATTCGGCAAGGAGTGCACTTTCCACAAGATTCTTCAGCGCAGAATTCCATAGCGAATCGGGCTTGCTTCAACATGTTCACACTCTGATCGAATACAACTACACCACCATGCCCGAGCATGGCGTTTATTTCTAACATCGATTCATAATCAAGTGAAACGTCTAATTGTTCAGAGTTTAAGTATGCGCCTAAAGGGCCACCTACTTGAACCGCTTTCAATGGTCGGCCACTTGCTGTTCCGCTACCAAATTTTTCAATGAGTTCTCGAAGTGTGATTCCAAAAGCCAATTCAATTATTCCGCCATGCTTTACATTTCCCCCAAGTTGGAATACTTGAGTACCTCGTGATCGATCGACCCCACGTGTTTGGTATTCGACTCCACCTCGTCTGATGATTTCGGGAACACTTGCAAG
>CAYFKL010000052.1:0-2767 GCA_964343565.1 uncultured Actinomycetes bacterium | reverse complement strand
ATGGATCTGACTCCATCAAAATTCGGTCAGCGAATGTCCCACTATCACCCTCATCTGCATTACACACCACATATTTTTGATCTGAATCTGCTTCAAGAACGGTGCGCCATTTAATTCCAGCTGGGAATCCGGCACCACCGCGACCGCGCAACCCAGAAGCTAAAATTTCACTTACTAATTCTTGTGGTTGTTTCGTTAGTGCGATCGTGAGCGCTTCAAAGCCATGAAAAGCCTGGTAATCATCGACGGATAGCGGCTGAATCTTTCCAATTCTATGAAAAGTAAATCTATCTTGGTTCGCTAGCCAAGGATGAGCCTCAACGAGTCCAATTCCTAATTTGTGCTCCCCACCATTGAGAAAATCAACGTCAAAGAGTGATGCAACATCTGCAACGGTTACTGGTCCATAACCTATACGCCCGGTTTGGGTCTCCACCTCAATAAGTGGCTCCAGAAAGAGAGCACCACGAGTTCCGTTGCGCCGAATCTGCACTTCAATATTTCGGTCACGTGCTATTCGATCAATTTCATTAGCAACTAGTTCAGCACCGACTGATCTGGCTGCTGAATCATCTGGCACATAAATAATTGTCATCGTTTATCCATCCGGGCAAGAATTGCTGTTGCCGTGGCTTTACCAATTAGTTCTCCATCAACAGCGGCGGCCGGACTAAGCGCGCAATTTCCAAGACAGTATGTCTTTGTAGTATCGGCGCTACCGTCTCTACTTCTGCCAAAATCAAAACCTTTTTCGGATAACTCTGCAACAAGTGATTCCGCACCCATGGATTGGCAGGCTTCAGCGACACAAATCTGAATATGGTGCTCCGGTGGAGGCGAAGTTCTTAAATCTGAGTAATAGGTAAGTACTCCATGCACTTCTGCCTTTGAAACATTCAATTCTTTTGCAATTTCCGATAGGAAAGCAGTCTTAATCCATCCAAATTCGGATTGCAGTGCTTGTAGCGTAATCAGAACTGGTCCAGGCCGATTTGAATGCTCTCGAACTACGTCTAATGCATTGGTATCAGACCATGGTTTAAACATCAGAAGAGACCAACCACTTTGCCATCGATCAGATCGATCTTCTCTGCTGATGGAACCTTTGGAAGACCAGGCATAGTCATTATTTCACCACAGATGACCACGATAAATTCTGCTCCAGCACTAAGTCTTACTTCGCGAACATCGAGAGTATGCCCAGATGGCGCACCTTTAAGGTTGGCATCAGTCGAGAATGAGTATTGGGTCTTAGCAATACAAACAGGAAAGTGGCCGTAGCCTCCAGTTTGCAACTCCTCAAGTCGTTTCTTGGCTTTTGCTTCAAAATTCACGCCAGCAGCTCCATAAATTTTGGTTGCTATGGCCTTTACTTTCTCCTCAAGAGTTACATCATCGGGATATACAAAAGTAAGAGGTGTTGGATCTTCGCAGGCCTTCACTACGGCTTCTGCTAGTTCGCGAGCTCCTTCTCCACCCTCAGCCCAGTGATTTGCAAGCACGATAGTTGCTCCTAGTGCATTGATCTTTTTGCGAAGCAACTCGATTTCCGCATCAGTATCACTCGTAAATCGGTTAATAGAAATAATGGCTCGAAGACCATAATGATTTTGAACGTTGTTTATATGTCTTTCGAGATTAACGATTCCTTTTTCTAGAGCTTCAAGATTTTCTTGAGTTAGATTATCTTTTGCAACCCCACCATGGAATTTCAATGCACGGATGGTTGCAACGATGACTGCGGCAGATGGTCGAATTCCAGACTTTCGACATTTAATATCAACAAACTTCTCTGCACCTAAATCTGCGCCAAAACCGGCTTCTGTCACAACGTATTCAGCCAATTTCATTGAGGAGGTTGTAGCGATCACAGAATTGCAACCGTGAGCAATATTTGCAAAAGGCCCACCATGCACAATTGCAGGAGTATTTTCTAAAGTTTGAACTAGGTTGGGTGCGAATGCATCTTTTAGAAGCACAGTCATTGCACCGTCGGCGTTGAGTTCTCGAGCTAAAACTGGTTTCTGATCGCGCGTGTAGCCGATAACAATATTTCCAAGTCGGCGTTTGAGATCATCTAGCGAAGTTGCCAAGCAGAAGATAGCCATAACTTCAGAAGCAACAACGATGTCAAAACCATCTTCCCGAGGAAAACCATTACCTGGTCCGCCAAGTGATGCTGTGATTTGTCGAAGTGCTCGATCATTCATATCGACGACTCGTTTCCAAGTAATTCTTCGAACGTCGATACCAAGTGAGTTGCCATGGTGAATGTGATTGTCGATCAAAGCTGCAAGCAAGTTGTTGGCTAGTGCTATTGCGTTGAAGTCGCCGGTGAAGTGCAAATTAATATCTTCCATCGGAACGATTTGCGCGTAACCGCCGCCTGCTGCTCCACCTTTCATTCCAAAAACTGGGCCGAGCGATGGCTCCCGAAGACAAACCATGGCATTTTTGCCAATCTTGGTAAGTCCGTCACCAAGCCCGACCGTTGTGGTGGTCTTACCTTCCCCTGCTGGAGTTGGCGAGATGGCTGTGACAAGAATCAATTTGGAGTTTTTTCTTTCCGGCAAACCAGATAAATATTCGAGTGAAATTTTTGCTTTGTAGTGACCATATGGCTCGAGTGATTCTTGGGGGATACCTAGTTTTGCTGCGACCTTATCAATCGTGAGCATCTTTGCGGCTTGTGCAATCTCAATATCACTCATCATTAACCTTTAGCTGTTTTTGTTGCTTGGATAATTGCTGGAACGATTTGATGTAA
>CAYFKL010000051.1:0-9044 GCA_964343565.1 uncultured Actinomycetes bacterium | reverse complement strand
CGAAATAGCGAGGTGCCATTTCACTCGGTTCAATCTTCACCCGACCATCTCTTACAGCATCACCGGCTGCTTTTGCCAATGGCGCAACTCGAACGAACCACTGTTTTGATAACCGTGGTTCCACGGTGGTGTCGCAACGCTGGCAATGTCCTACAGCGTGAACATAAGGCCTTTTTTCAGCAACAATTCGATTCTCACTTTTTAATGCGGAAACCACTTGAGAGCGAGCCTCAAAACGATCCAAGCCGTCAAAACGGGTTTGAGTTGCATGAATTTTTCCATCGGCATCCATGATTACTAGATTTTCTAAACCGTGGCGTAATCCTATTTCGAAATCGTTTGGATCATGAGCGGGAGTGACTTTCACGGCTCCAGTACCAAATTCAGGATCAACATGCTCATCAGCAATAATTGGAATGAGTCGGTGAGTCAGTGGAAGTTCAATTTGAGTGCCAATCAAATGCTGGTACCGCTCATCATTTGGATGAACTGCGACCGCAGTATCCCCTAGCATCGTTTCTGCTCTGGTGGTTGCAACGACGATGCTGTTCTCACCTTCACCATACTTAATTGAAACTAATTCTCCTTCATCGTCTTGATGCTCCACTTCGATATCGCTCAATGCCGTAAGGCATCGAGGACACCAATTAATAATCCGCTCCGCTCGATAAATCAGATCCGCATCAAATAGTCGTTTGAATATGGTGAGTACGGCACGGGATAGTTGGTCATCCATTGTGAATCGCTCACGTGACCAGTCAACGCTATCTCCGAGTCGTTTCATCTGGCCTAAAATTGCACCGCCAGATTCGTGCTTCCACTGCCAGACTTTGGCAACAAATTCCTCGCGACCAAGATCATGACGCGATTGACCAAGCGCCGCCAATTGTCTTTCCACAACATTTTGAGTTGCGATGCCAGCATGATCCATTCCCGGCAACCAAAGCACTTCGAACCCTTGCATGCGACGACGCCGACTTAAGGTGTCTTGCAAGGTGTGGTCTAGGGCATGACCAATATGAAGCGATCCGGTCACGTTTGGTGGAGGGATCACGATCGTAAATGGCGGCTTTTCCGAATTTGCTTTTGCCTCAAAATATCCGGCTGTTAGCCATTTTTGATAAAGCGTTGCCTCACTATCAGCTGGCACGAAATGTGATGGCAATTGCGACATAGCGGGGAGTCTATCCCGAGTTAAGCGCTCTTATCTTTACGCTCGCGCTTCGGGGCATCCCTCACGACTGTCAACGGAGCGACCCGATCAACAACACTTTCTTTAGTCACAATGACCTTTGACACATCCGAACGACTAGGAATTTCAAACATAACCGACAGCAAAATGTCTTCCATAATGGCGCGAAGCCCTCTTGCTCCGGTCCCGCGATTGATGGCTTGGTCTGCAATCTCATCCAAAGCCTCGGGAGTGAATTCGAGCTCGACTTCATCCAAGTTGAACAATCGTGAATATTGACGCACTAGAGCGTTCTTAGGTTCTGTCAAAATTCGTATGAGTGCATCGCGGTCTAACGGTTCAACCGATGTCATCACAGGAAGTCGTCCGATGAACTCCGGAATCATGCCGAATTTGAGCAAATCTTCTGGGAGAGCGTCAGCAAAAATATCGGCCGCCTTATCGGCCTCACTCACCAAAGTTGCCCCAAAACCAACACCCTTTGAACCAGTTCGTTGTTCAATTATTTTTTCAAGCCCCGCAAAGGCTCCACCAACAATAAATAGAACGTTTGTTGTATCGATTTGAAGGAACTCTTGATGAGGGTGCTTTCGACCACCTTGAGGCGGAACAGAGGCAGTTGTTCCCTCGAGAATTTTGAGCAGGGCCTGTTGAACACCTTCACCTGAAACATCGCGGGTGATTGATGGGTTTTCAGCCTTTCGTGCGATCTTGTCAATTTCATCTATATAAATGATTCCGGTTTCAGCTTTCTTAACATCAAAGTCAGCTGCCTGGATAAGTTTAAGCAAAATGTTTTCGACATCTTCTCCGACGTAACCGGCTTCTGTGAGTGCAGTCGCATCGGCAATCGCAAACGGCACATTCAGCATCCGGGCCAAGGTTTGCGCCAATAAGGTCTTTCCACAACCAGTTGGTCCGAGTAGCAGGATATTGCTCTTAGCTAATTCCACCCCATCCTCGCGAGAGGCGGAGTCCCCTGCTTGAACTCGTTTGTAATGGTTATAAACCGCAACTGATAACGATTTCTTAGCGCGCTCTTGACCTATTACGTATTGGTCGAGGAATTCAAATATTTCTGTTGGCTTTGGTAGTTCTTGGAGACCTAGCGAAGACTTTGCTTCAATTTCGTCTTCGATGATTTCATTACAAAGGTCGATGCATTCATCACAAATGTAAACACCGGGACCAGCAATTAATTTCTTAACCTGCTTCTGTGACTTGCCACAGAAATTGCATTTGAGCAGGTCTCCGCTCTCACCGATTCGACTCACCTCACAAGGTTATGCTCTTAAACACAAAGAGAGCGGACTAATTAAGCCGTGTTCGCTATCAGCGATCAGGAAGTACTAGCTTTGCGCGTGGTGAATACCTGATCGATAAGTCCGTATTCCAGCGCTTCCTGGGCGGTCAAGATCTTGTCGCGCTCAATATCTCGGGCAACTTCTTCAGGGCTCTTGCTTGAGTGTCTCGACAACATAGTTTCAAGCAGCGAGCGCATTCGCATGATCTCTCTCGCTTGAATCTCAATGTCGGAGCCCTGTCCGCCACCTTCGCTATACGGCTGATGAATCAGTATTCGAGAGTTAGCGAGGGCGTAGCGCTTGCCCTTTGCTCCACCAGCTAACAGGACAGCAGCAGCGGATGCCGCTTGACCAAGACAGACCGTTTGGACGTCTGGTCGAACAAATTGCATCGTGTCATAGATGGCCGTTAACGCAGTAAAGGATCCTCCGGGCGAATTGATGTACATCATGATGTCACGATCCGGATCCATAGATTCCAGCGTTAAAAGTTGTGCCATAACATCGTTAGCAACAGTGTCATCAATTCCTTGGCCGAGAAAAATGATTCGCTCTTCGAATAATTTGGTGTAGGGATCCAAACGCTTAAAGCCATAGGAAGTCCGCTCCTCGATTTGCGGGAGCACATATCTTGATTGGATATCAAAACTCATTATTTCTTGCCTCCGTCCGAGCCAACTTGGCGAGCACTACGAACAACGTGATCGACGAAGCCATATTCTTTTGCTTCATCAGCAGTAAACCATCGGTCCCGATCTGAATCAGTCTCGATTTGATCCTTACTCTGACCAGTGTGGAACGCAATAAGTTCGGCCATTTTTCGCTTGGTATAGAGCATTTGCTCAGCCTGAATTTTTATATCGCTTGCAGTGCCTCCGATACCGCCAGAAGGTTGATGCATCATGATTCGGGCATGTGGCAAGGCATATCGTTTTCCGGAAGTTCCCGCACAAAGCAGGAACTGACCCATGGAAGCCGCCAGACCCATGGCTACGGTGGCAACATCACTTTTGATGAATTGCATGGTGTCGTAAATTGCCATGCCAGCGGATACCGAACCACCAGGTGAATTGATGTAAAGGTAAATATCTTTATTTGGTTCCTCTGCATCTAACAGGAGCATCTGTGCACAGATTGCATTAGCCATTTTGTCTTCAACTTGGGAGCCGAGAAAGATAATGCGCTCGCGCAATAGTCGGTCATACACATTGTCATCAAGACCACCCATTGCGGTTGCCATACGAAGATCACTCATCTTTGCTCCCTCTGCTTATCCATTACCTGACCTTAACAACCTGCAAGCCGGATTACTTCCCAGATTTTGGGTCCTTAGGGGCCTGTTCGCTCAGAGCGTTATTCGGCTGGCGTTTCAGTTTGTGGGCGTAACGCAGCCAGGTCGACGGGCCGACCAGAAGCATCCTTTACTTTCACTCTCTCCAACACCGTGGCAAGCGCCTTCGCTCGGGCAACTTCAACAAAAATCATGTTCAAATTGCCAGCTTCAACTACCTGTTTGGTGAACTCGTCTGGCGACATTCCGTAGCGCATCGAGGTTCGAAGTAAATATTCCGAGATTTCGTTATCGGTTACTTCCACTTTCTCTGCCGAGGCGATGGCATCTAACAGGAAGGAGGACTTCATGGAAGTGCGAACTTCTTCTTCGACCTCAGCTCTATGGCTCTCATCTTCGAGGCGATTTTCACGCTCGAGGTGATCATGAATTTCTGTGGCAACCGATTGTTCTGGAACGGGTAGATCCACAGTCTCCAATAATTTAGCCATCAAAAGATCGCGAGCTTGAGCGCCCTGTTCCATCGCCTTCAACTTGGTGAGGCGAATCTTCATGTCCTCTCGAAGTTCCGCAACCGAATCGAATTCACTTGCCATTTGGGCAAACTCATCGTTGAGTTCTGGAAGTATTCTTTCCTTGACACTGTGAACAGTGACTTCTACTTCTGAATTTTTTCCATCATGATCGCCAAGAAGTGTTGTAGCAAACTTCTTTGTCTCCCCGACCGACATTCCAACAAGTGCGTCATCGAGGCCGTCAATCATTCGATTAGTGCCTACTTCGTAGGAGATACCTTTTGCTGTTCCGCCTTCGATCTCCTCCCCATCAACCCTTGCAATGAGATCTATTGAGACAAAATCTCCTGATGCAACTGCACGATCTAAATCAGTTAATGTGCCGAACCTTCCACGAAGACCATTTACTTGCTCTTCGACGTCAGCATCATTGACAACCACATCATCGACTGAGATTTCGATTTTGGAGAAATCTGGCAAGGCAACTTCGGGGCGAACATCAACCTCGACAGTGAATTTGATGTACTGACCATCGTTGAGTTCAGTCAGATCAACATCTGGGCGCCCAACTACTCTGACTTCGTTCTCACGTGCGGCTTGGGCGTAGAAGACGGGAATTGCACTATTCACTGCTTCTTCCAGAACAACGGCTCGACCGAATCTTTGATCAATCAAAGTTTGAGGGATTTTGCCTTTTCGGAAACCAGGAATGTTCACCGACTTGGAAATCGATTGGTACGCCTTGTCGATATGTGAGGACATCTCATCGAATCCGACCTCAATTTCAATCTTTACTCGGGTTGGATCTAAGGATGTAACTGCACTCTTCACTCTCAAGACTCCTTTGTTCCTGGTCGGGGCGGGGAGATTCGAACTCCCGGTCTCCTGCTCCCAAAGCAGGCGCGCTAGCCACTACGCTACGCCCCGCGGCGCCAGCAAAGTCTAGGGCAGATTTGAGTGTGCTCTCACCACCCGGCTACGCTGGGCGCGCACACTGCGGATGTAGCTCAATGGTAGAGCCCCAGCCTTCCAAGCTGGCCACGCGGGTTCGATTCCCGTCATCCGCTCGAACGATTCAAGGAGCACTTGGTGAAATCGCACACCGTTGGACGAGTCATATCGGCAATTGTGCTCGCCATCGCACTCGGCGTTTGCGTTCTAGCCTTGGTCATGACAGCAAATTCGAGTTCGAACCAAGGAAATAGTTCGACCGCACAAAACTCAGTTGAATCAGGCACCTTTTACTTAGATCTATTGCCCGGTTGTTACTCCATTGATGAATCAACCTCACCAACTGTTCCAATTGCAACTGTTGGCATTCAAGGTGGAGTGAAAACCTTTTACTCAAGAAACTGCTCGCAACCCCACCACATTGAAGTCATCTATTCAGGTCCAGTCGAAACCGCAGATGGAAGTACTACTCCATCAGGTAACGACATGATCAAGGAGTGCAGCATTCATTATCAGGAAGCATTCGGCCGAACTCCTCCAACAACAGCCTCGGGCACAACAGCGTGGTACCTCAATTCATTCTCTGCAGATCCGGGTGCAGAAGCCGAGCAGTACCTCAACAAGGGAGTTTGTGTGGTTTTTCAAACAGAAGCTTCATTCAAGAATTACGTTGTAGTAACAAACCCGGCAATCTAGGAAAATAAAGTGCGAGCCTGCACTGCACATTGATCAGCAGATTTAATCGGCAGGACTAAGTTTCCGATCGCGTATACACCTGCAAGTTTTGTTTCCCCGCGAGAGTCGACAATCGGACTCTTAGTTTGGGGATTAATTTCAATATCTTTCAATCGAACCAATTCGTTATCTGGGATCCAATCTGCGGTGAATACTAAAACATCACATTCAATGAAAGTTTCCTTCAATTTATTTGAATTATTTTGCAACACCTGCACTCCAGAAACTTGCTCTCGACCAAAAATTTCAGTTATGGAGGCTTTTCGAATCAATGGAAACTTATAAATTGCTGTCGCCGCCAGGTTAACTGCTCCGAAAGTTTCATGGTTTGCCAGAGGGGTAACCATTGCGGCTATTTTCACTCCGGCATGGCGCAATGTCATGATCGCCGAATAACTCACATGCTCAGCTCCGACGATGACAGCTCTTGTTCCAATTTTTTCGTGGTTGATAAAGACGCTCTGTTGCAGAAGCCCAGTTGTATAAATTCCTGCCGGACGAGTTCCAGGAATTTGCCGAGCATGTCTTCCACGCTCCCTCGCGCCAGTTGCCAACACGATTCGATCGGCTTTCACTTCCTCGATTCCTTTAGGTGAAGTGATGGCCAATGTTTGGTCGTCCACCCAATCGAAAGCGGTAGTCGAAGTTGAAATTTCAATCCCTCGACTCTCAACTTCTCGCACGTATCTCGCGGCGTACTTTGGGCCACTCATTAACCGGTGAAAATCTCGCACTCCATAACCTGTGTGAAAAGTATGTCGCGGAATTCCTCCTGCTTCTGATTCTCGTTCGATCACCCGAATAGATGATTTATTGGAATCATGAATCGCTTTAGCGGCGGATAAACCTGCAGGACCTGCACCAACGATAAGTACCTCGACGTGAGACCGTTTCACGTTGCACTCGCAATTAATCTGCGTAACTCAGCATGACAGTAGAAACCTTGACACCGACCCAATCCAGCTCGAGTACGACGCCCGAGACCTTTGAGATCTTTAGCGGGGATTTCACTGTTCAAGGCATCATCAATTTCGCTCTGTGTAACTTTTTCACAATGGCAAATGATCTGCCCGTTTCGAGAATCTTGTGAAATCAATGCTTCATTCTTAAAAGGTCTACACGAATTCTCGCCAATTTCACGCATCTGGATGGCTGGTAATTTTCTTTTAGTTCCGAGAACCAAACCAGAGGTGGATAACAGGTCACTTACATGCTCGGCCAGTGCCATCGATGCTGTCAATCCCGTTGAGCGAATTCCCCCAACTGTTACGTATCGTTCGGGCTCATGCAATCTAACTTGATATTCAGAATATTCGGTAGAAGCCCTCAATCCCGCATAAATTGCAGTTACTTCTTCTTCGAGCAATGCCGGCATGATTTTTGATGCCTTATTGCGTAAAAAATCCAAACCATTCTTCGAACTAGCAGAGTTGCTCTTATCTTCTAAATCTTCTGCGGTTGGTCCAAGCATCACATTTCCAAAAACTGTCGGGGAGATTAAAACTCCTTTACCCATTTTGGACGGAACAGGAAGAATGATGTGCGAAACCAAATCTCGAGCAAATTTGTCAAAGACCATTAGCTCGCCTCGTCGGGGAATTACCTTGAAATCTCGATATCCAATCTCTTGATCGATTTCATCTGAATTCAATCCGGCCGCATTCACTAAATAGCGTGCTTGAAATTCACCTTGATTGGTTTCGAGTAAGTGGCTGAGATTTCCAGGACGTATTGCTTTCACTTTGGTTGATGTTTTGACCACAACTCCAGCTCGCTTAGCCTGCGTAGCAAATGCAATTGGAGTGTTCCAGGGATCGATGATCCACTCTCCTGGGATTAACACACCACCTAATACTCCAGCACCTAGATTGGGTTCTCGTTCATAAATCTCGTGGGGCTGTAATCGAATGGCGTCAAAATAGCCATTTGCTCGAGATTTTTCGATGATGCCATCTAGATTTGCAAATTCATCATCATTCCAAGCGACCAAAATTGCGCCTGTTGCTTCGAGCGATATTCCACTCTCCTGCGCATACTCTTTCAATAATGAGTAGCCACGGCGGACGAGAGTGGATTCAAGAGTCCCAGGCGTCATGTCAAAACCTGTATGAAGAATTGCTGTGTTTGCTTTTGATGTTGCATCCCCAACATCTGCTTTTGCCTCCAGCAAAATAATGCTGAGGTCATACTGTGCTAACTCTCGGGCTATCGCACATCCGACAACTCCAGCACCAATGATGGCAACATCAAAAGTTCTAACTGATTCTTCAACCTTTACTGCCATCACATCTCACCTACTTGAAGATCTGCTGCCGCTTGCCATCTTTTCATAAATTCTTTCGCTGACTCCGAACTCATTGAAGGTGTATACGACTCGTGAGCTTGCCATTTGGGGATTGCCTCGTTGGGTGAAAGCGAAGAGTCCAGAGCAAGTCGAGTGAAACCAGCAATGCCGAGCGCCGTTGCATCTGGATGAGGATAAACGTCGATGGGGATTTGAGAGAGATTGGATTGAGTTTGCATCAAAGTATGCGATTGGCTTAATCCGCCATCCGCCCGAAGCCGTGAAATTAAAACACCGTCGGCGGCGAGCGCATCAAGCAATTCGCTGACCTGTGCCGCAATGCCATCAACGACAGCCCTAGCAATATGTGCTTTGGTTGTTCCCAACGATATCCCCGTGATCGATGCAGTACCTTCCGGTTGCCAGCGCGGTGAACCGTATCCGGCAAAGCCCGGAACTGCTATCACTCCGCCGGTGTCTGATGGAAGCGAATCAATCTGCTCTGAAGAATCCAATAGACCATTCTCGATTAACCACGTTATTGCTGAAGCTGCAGTGAAAACTTGGCCATCGAAGTAGTACGCCTTTTCAGATTTGAGAAACCACGCGACAGAAGTGACTAATCCATTGTGCGAGATCTTGGGCTGATCACCGATATTGGCAAGCAGGAAAGCACCTGTTCCATAAGTGCACTTTGCTTCCCCTGGCTTGAAACAGGATTGCGCGAATAGGGCCGCCGGTTGATCCACATTTATGCCAGCCAATAACGTGC
>CAYFKL010000050.1:0-9232 GCA_964343565.1 uncultured Actinomycetes bacterium | reverse complement strand
GCCACAGGGCCACTGCGTTCACTTCCAGCCATGGGATGGGTTCCACAAAATGAAATTTCGTCACCAAAACTCTTAACGTTTTGTTGAACCTTAGTTTTAATAGAGGCAACATCTATAAACATATGAGCTAAATTTAATTTTTGAGCGCGACTTATGTCTTCTCCGACCAGATCTGATGGGAGAGCAGATACAAAGAGATCCGCCTTACCCTCAAACTCTGCAGATTCGATGCGGGCCGCAGCTAAGACAGCGTTTTCCTCAACTAAATCAGTGAAACGGATTTGATGGCCGACTCGATGGAGAGCCAATCCCATTGATGTACCGATAAGCCCGGAACCAGAAATTTCCACCTTCACTGGGCAAGATCCTGTCGCAATACTGCTGCTCCACCTAAGTAGACGTGTCTGACGTCTTCACTTCGTCCATGAACATGAACTAGGGTGCGAATCGTTCGAGGCAGTGAATCCGGAACATTGATCTCCGTGGCACAAATCAAGGGAGTGGCTCCAAATCCAATCTCTCGTGCCCCAGCAGCTGGAAAGGCTGCATTTAAATCTACAGTTGCCGTGAAGAGCACCGAGATTATGTCCGCAACCGATATGGAATTGGCTTGCAGCAAAGCGGTGAGCAATTCGCCAGTGCCTCGCTTTATGGCGACGGCGGAGTTCTCATCAATCTGGATCGCTCCCCTAATTGCATACATATTCACAGGGTACCTGAAGAGCCACTGCAACCTCTGTTAGATTTAAATCGTTTCCGCTATTTAATTATTTATTAATAAATAAACAATTCTTATGGTGCGTTTGTCGTTCCAAAAGACATTTTATCGACTTTTTATCTCGATTATCAAGGCTGATCTAGTCAATTTATCGATAATTAGAGTTCAAGACTGTGCCCAGATTACTTATTTGTCGATAAATGGTTAAAGCATTAAGATTCTTTCTATATTTACCTCTTTAGATTTAGACCGGCTTATCGATCGAGCAATTGGCGCAAAGAATCAACTTCACGAGAACTCAAAACTCGCCATCTTCCCGGCTTAAGTTCTCCCAATTTCACTGGGCCAACTTCGGTCCTAATCAATCGATCCACTGGGGTTCCCAAGGCTTCGAACATCCTTCGAACAATGCGATTTCGCCCCTCTTTGATGACCAGATCAACAATCGCCGCCTGCTTTTCTTTTTCCGCAACGTGGAAAGAAGTGACTCTGGCTAAGCCGTCCTCTAAATCAACCCCTTTCAGTAAAGAGGTCTTCGCATCACGAGGTAGAGCTCCGCTGACCCAAACCAAATAGCGCTTTGGTACTCCGAATTTCGGGTGGCTTAACCTATTGGCCAGGTCCCCATCATTGGTAAGCAGAATCAAACCTTCACTATCTAAATCAAGCCTGCCTACATGAAATAGACGTTCCGGACGATCTTTGACAAATTGTCCCAAATGCATCCGACCTTCGTCATCGCTCATAGCGCTGATAACACCCGCTGGCTTATGCAAAGCGAGCACAACCTTGGCTTCAACAGGTTTGAGCGGTTCACCATCTAGACATATCTCATCCACAGAGGCATCCGCACGCGAGCCAAGTTCGCGCACAACGCGACCATTCACACTGACACGGCCGGCCGTAATCAACTCTTCACTCATTCGGCGAGAAGCCACCCCAGCATTGGCTAGAATTTTTTGCAGTCTCTCTTGCATTTGTCTAAACCTTAACTTGAGAACGAATCAAAAACGTCATCAATTATCTCCATATCGGGCAAAAATGGAGCTAATTCCGGTAATTCGTCTAGCGACCGCAGACCTAATCTTTCAAGGAAGTATGAGGTGGTTCGGTACAGAATTGCTCCACTTTCATGCTCGGTACCAGCTTCCTCGACTAAGCCCCGATTGACCAAGGTTTTCATCACTGCATCGACATTCACTCCACGCACAGCAGAGACTCTTGAGCGACTAATTGGTTGACGATATGCAACGACCGCGAGAGTCTCTAGCGCGGCTTGTGTTAGTCGAGATTGTTGCCCATCTAGTACAAATTTTTCCACGTATGCAGCAGCATTTTCACGTGTGTAATACCGCCATCCACCCGCTATTTCGCGGAGATCAAACCCACGTTCTTGTTGGTTGTATTCTTGGGCTAACTCATTCAAGGCTTCAACGACACTTTCTGTTGGCGTCTCAAGAACTTGTGCAAGAGAAACTGGTTGTGCAGGTTCGTCTACGACCATAAGAATTGCTTCTAACGCCTGCTTCAATTCGAGTTTATTCATTGTTAGCTATCTCCTGATCGAATTCATCATTAACTTCAACTTCGACATCAGTTTGCCCTATCCACTTAACTTGCAATTCTCCTAATGCACTAACTTGATCGAAATGCAAAACGCCCTCTCGATAGAGCTCCAAAAGCGCAAGAAATCGTGCCACAATTGTGGCTGTGTTGGGTGCATCGGAGACCAAACTTCTGAAGCTTATAAGCTTTAAAGTCCTTATTTTTTCCAGCAAAATGCCGGCTTGTTCGCGCACACTCACCTGCGGACTATGTAGGTGTGCAGTAGAGACGAACTTTTCTACTTTCGGTGTTAAAACTCGACTTGCAAGATTTGCAAATTTTTCAACTCCGATACCGATAAGAACTTCAGGAAGCAATGTTGCATACTGCGGTTCCAATGAAACTAAACGTGGATGCTTTAAAGATTCACGTGCATATCGTTCAGAGAAAATAGCGGCAACTTCTTTGTATGCCCGGTACTGCAACAATCTGGCGAATAAAATATCTCTCGCCTCAAGTAGTGCAAGATCTGCTTCATCTTCAATTTCGCCGGAGGGTAATAATCTTGCAGCTTTCAAATCGAGAAGAGTTGCAGCAACGACAAGAAACTCAGTCGCATGATCGAGATCCCAATCGTCCCCAAAGGAACGAATATGCGCTATGAAGTCATCTGTGACTTGACTCAAAGCAACTTCGGTTACATCAAGCCGATGTTTGGAAATCAACTGCAACAAGAGATCAAATGGGCCTTCAAAATTGCCCAAGGAAACAGCAAAGCCAGGGACTTTGCCGCCTTCGCTGGTTTCGATCACTCAGTAAAGGTACCGGTACTTACCTACCCCGTAGGCGACGTACCAAAATTGAGCTCTCCCCTTTTGCTTCCAGATCAGCCACCATCAGGGCCAATGCCTCTCGGACAATGCGACCACGATCTACCGCCAAACCATGCTCTCCCCGTAGAGCTAGGCGGGCTTGTTCCAGGTCAAAAAGCTCGTCTGGCGAAAGGTAAACAGTGATCTTCTCTTCATGCCGTTCCCGTCCAGAAGGCCCTCGGTCTGCGGTAACACGTCTGCGCGCCGTGTTGCGCACTCCCTTTTGTGAGTCCGAGCCAGCCGGGCTAGCACTGTCGTCCGCTTCAACCGAGGTCAACGACGCACTAGTGACTGTTACCGGGGCTGCAGTTGACCTAAAAAGCTCTTCTGCGCCTGGCAAAGTGGCTCTACGACTCATTTTTGGGCTCCTTTGGCTAGAAGTTCTCTCGCTAATCGACGGTAAGCAGCCGCCCCGTCTGAACTTGATGCGTATGTAGTAATAGGTTCCCCCGCCACCGTGGTCTCTGGAAATCGGACAGTTCGGGATATAACGGTCTCAAATACCCGTTCTGGGAAGGCTTCAGCGATCCGACTCAGAACTTCTCGGCTGTGCAAAGTTCGAGAATCGAACATAGTTGCCAAAATACCATCAACCTCAAGTTGAGGGTTAAGTCTTTCTTGTACTTTTTGTATAATTTCCATTAAGAGTTTGACACCTCGGAGCGCGAAGTACTCACACTCAAGGGGCACGATGACGCTATCTGCAGCTGTTAGGGCGTTTACGGTCAGCAGACCTAGAGACGGCTGGCAATCGATCAAAATGAAGTCGTACTCCCCGACCGCCGGCTCTAGCACCCGCGCCAAGGTCTGTTCCCGGGCAACTTCATTCACCAATGAGACTTCGGCGCCGGAGAGGGTGATATCGGATGGGAGCAAATCCATGCCGGGCACCGATGTCTTTAGCAGGACTTGGTCAATGCTGGCGGTCCGGTCCAAGAGCAGGTGGTAGACCGATCGCTCCAATTCATGGGTGGCCACCCCCAGACCCACAGATAGGGCGCCTTGCGGGTCGAAATCCACCAAGAGCACCTTCCGACCGAGCTCTGCCAAGCTAGCTCCGAGGTTGATGGTGGTAGTCGTTTTCCCGACTCCCCCCTTCTGGTTCACGACAGCGATAATCCGGGCATTCCCATGTTCGGATAAAGGTGCTGGTTCTGGCCAATGTTTCACCTTCTGGCCAAACACCTCAGAGGTGGTGGCAACATTGGCAAACTTATTTGTCGATTTAGACATTTAGTAATCCCATCCAGTCACAGTGCGCGCGAGCGTACGACAGTTAGCACTAGATTGACAAGACCGTCTAACGATTTGTCGACAAATATATTTAGATTGCTCGTGGATGAGCTGCGAGGTAAGCCTCCCGCAAACGCTCGATCGTCACTAATGTATAAATTTGAGTGGTCGCGACTGAGGCATGACCTAGCAACTCCTGAACGGTTCGGACATCTGCCCCGCCTGCCAACAAGTGAGTGGCATAACTATGTCGAAGAGTATGGGGTGAAACTCGATCACCCAGTCCAGCTCTCTCGGCAGCGTCCGAAATCAAGAGCCAAGCACCTTGCCGAGAGAGCCGATCTCCTCGTTGGTTTAGAAAGAGGGCCCTCGTGGCGCTGCCCTTTGCTAAACCAGGTCTGGTTCGAACTAGGTATTCATCCAGTGCCCGTCGGGCTTCACTGCCGACAGGAACAATTCGCTCTTTACCTCCTTTTCCCAGAAAGCGTGCGGTATCCGTGCCGATGTCCTCTAGGTTCAACTGGATAGCTTCGGAAATTCTGGCGCCAGTGCCATACATGAATTCGATGAGGGCCTTACTGCGCAATTGCATAGGCTCTTCCCCTGAGACGGCGCTTATCAGCGCGAGGATCTCATCGATAGAAATCGCTTTAGGAAGTCGCCGGCCCATTTTGGGTGGAGCGATATTGGCTGCCGGTGAAGTTTTAGGGTCCCGAAAATGGAAAAATCTCCGGACCGCAACCAGCGTTCGTGCCGCGCTGCTGGCCTTTAAATTGGCCAAAGTAGCCAGAAATGCTGCAATATCCGCCTCTTTTACTTGCTCTATATCGAGATTGCAGGCATCAAGAAAATGTTGAAACTTGGCTAAATCTCGCCGATACGAATTGACGGTATTTACCGAAAGTCCACGTTCGACAATTAAGTGATCCAAAAATTCATCAACTTCAGCTGACAATCGTGCAGAAGTTGACATGAGCCAACGGTAGAAGGTTTTTCTAGTTTTTGGGCTTACTTTGTGATGGCAATCAAAGGATCGATATAAGACAGACCGTGAGCTTGAGCAACTGGCTCATTTGTCACTTCACCAGCATGCACGTTCAAGCCCTTGGCCAGCGCCGCATCGGCAGCCATCGCCTTCCGCCAACCCAAATTCGCCAGAGCCACCGCATAAGGAAGGGTGACGTTGGTCAAGGCATAAGTTGATGTGTGTGGGACTGCTCCCGGCATATTGGCTACGCAGTAAAAGATTGAGTTGTGGATCTTGTAGGTAGGTTCCGCATGAGTTGTCGGCTTGGAATCCTCAAAACAGCCTCCTTGATCGATCGATATGTCGACAAGGACACTTCCGGGCTTCATGCGAGAAACTTGCTCATTAGTAACCAATTTGGGTGCTTTCGCGCCAGGAACCAATACCGCCCCGATCACTAAGTCGGCATCCATTATTTGGCGTTCAACTTCGTAGGAATTTGAGGCGATAGTTTGCATGTGTCCCTGATAAATCCGATCCACTTCTCGCAATCTGGTGATGTTGTTATCCATCAGAATGACTTCAGCTTGCATGCCCAGTGCGATCGCCGCCGCATTAAGACCGGAGACCCCGCCACCAAGCACGACCACTTTCGCTGCGCCAACACCGGAAACCCCACCCATCAAAACTCCTCGGCCCCCATTGGCGCGCTGGAGGGCAGCGGCACCAACCTGTGGAGCCATACGACCAGCAACTTCACTCATCGGTGCTAACAAGGGAAGGGCGCCGTTCACTTCTACTGTCTCGTATGCGATTGCAGTGATTCCAGATTTGATCAGTGCTTCGGTGCATGGACGGGATGCAGCTAAATGCAGGTAGGTAAACAGGGTTTGCCCTGAACGCATTCGACCATACTCTTCAGCGATCGGCTCTTTGACCTTCAAGATCAAATCCGCTTGCTCCCAGACCGAATCAGCGTTTTTCAGGATTGTCGCACCAGCGGAAATGTACTCCTCGTTAGTGATAGAGGAACCGACTCCTGCTTCCGTCTCGATAACCACTTCATGCCCATTCCGGACTAATTCGTGGACTCCGGCCGGAGTAATAGCGACTCGATATTCGTGATTTTTGATCTCTTTGGGCACACCAACGCGCACAGTAAACACCCTCCTAGGACAAGAGAGAGCCTACCCGAGTTTGAGCAGCGCTAATTACTTCTGAGAATGTTGCAGCGCGGCAGCAACTAAACCAGAAAAGAGTGGATGCGGACGTGTAGGTCGAGATTTGAACTCAGGATGGGCTTGAGTGCCAACGTAAAACGGGTGTTGATTCCGAGGAAGTTCTACAAATTCAACCAATTCATGATCTGGAGAAAGTCCAGAAAAAACCATTCCGGCTTTTTCGATTTCCGCACGATACTTATTATTTACTTCGTATCTATGTCGGTGCCGTTCTTCTATTCGGATGGAACGGTAGAGCTCAGCAACAATTGAACCTTCCGAAAGATTGGCCGGATAAGTACCGAGCCGCATGGTTCCACCCATATCTCTTTCCCCAGATACAACATCTTTTTGACTTTCCATAGTTGCAATCACTGGGTGAGGAGTTTCAGGGTGAAATTCTGCGCTATTGGCATTCGTAAGATTCGCGAGATTACGAGCGGCTTCAATCACCATGCATTGCAGTCCAAGACATAGCCCTAGAACCGGGATGCGTTGCTCGCGTGCAAATTTCAGTGCACCAACTTTCCCTTCGATGCCACGTACACCAAAACCTCCGGGAACGCATATCCCATCTACATCTTCAAGTTCCGATTTAGCGCCTTCAGGGGTTTCGCACTCGTCACTGGCAACCCATTTAATAGTTACCTTTGCATGGTTAGCAAAGCCTCCAGCTCGCAATGCTTCCGTTACTGATAGGTAAGCATCGGGTAAATCAACATACTTGCCCACTAACGCTATCTTGACTTCGTAATTTGGTTGATGCACCCGCTTAAGAAGCTCGTCCCAGTCAGTCCAATCCACATCTCTAAATGGCAGTCCAAGCCTTCGAACGACATAAGCATCTAAGCCCTCAGAATGTAACACTTTAGGAATGTCATAAATTGATGGCGCGTCAGATGCGGTCACTACTGCCTCAGTATCAACGTCACACATGAGTGATATTTTCTTTTTTACACCTTCTGGAATTTTGCGATCACTTCTACAAACGATGGCATCGGGTTGAATGCCGATCGACCTTAAAGCAGCTACTGAGTGTTGAGTGGGCTTTGTCTTTAATTCTCCAGATGGCCCGATATATGGCACTAATGAAACGTGTAAGAAAAAGGTGTTCTCTCGCCCCACTTCGTGGCGAACTTGCCGAGCTGCTTCGAGAAAAGGTAAGGATTCGATATCACCGACAGTGCCTCCTACTTCGGTAATAACGACATCGATTTCTTCCGAGGCCATTTTAAGAATTCGATCTTTTATCTCATTCGTGATGTGTGGGATAACTTGGACGGTATCCCCTAAATACTCACCTCTTCGCTCTTTCGCGATAACTTTCGAATAAACCTGGCCGGTGGTCACATTTGCATAACCTTTTAGGTCAGTATCCAGAAATCTTTCGTAGTGCCCGATGTCTAAATCTGTTTCAGCACCGTCCTCGGTAACAAAAACCTCTCCGTGCTGAAATGGGTTCATGGTTCCGGGATCCACGTTTAAGTATGGATCAAGCTTTTGCATCGTGACCTTTAATCCACGAGACCGAAGTAACCTTCCCAGACTTGAGGCTGTCAGCCCTTTTCCTAGTGAAGAAGCGACACCACCCGTAACGAAAATATGCTTACTACGTTGTGTCATTTGAACTCCCGTGACTCTCAGGCGAAGGGCCAACCCTTCGGTACACGGGGTATCAGCGTATCAGCGAGAAGTGCATTAAACATAAACGCGCCGACATTTACGACGCGGATTGAGCCAGTTCCATCAACTCTTTTGCGTGCGCTCGAGCAGAGGTTGAACTCGCCATTCCGCCCAACATTCGGGCTAGTTCAATCACTCGCTCTTCCGGATGGAGTTGATCAACTTGAGCTCTGGAGAGTTCATCCTTCTTGATATAAAAGTGAGCATCGGCAAAGGCGGCCACCTGGGCAAGATGGGTTACCACGATAACTTGATTGGTTTTACCCAATTGCGCCAACCTCCGACCCACTTCAATTGCTGTGGCTCCACCAACCCCTGAGTCCACTTCATCAAAAATATAAACCAGTTCAGAATCGGGAGAAGCGATGACCAACTCCAGACTAAGTAAAATTCGACTTAGCTCTCCTCCGCTAGCTCCTTTGCTGATGGCAATTAACTGGGTTGCCGGAGTAGCTGCGAAAAGAAAATCAATCTCGTCAAGTCCTTCAACTCTCACCTCTGATGGTGAATTGATGTCAACAAGCTGAACGCTTACTTGGAAATTTGCCTTTGGCATTGAAAGTTTCCGAATTTCCTCTGTTACTAGTGTTGATAATCTTTGGGCAGCGCTTGACCTCCGTTGATGAAGTTGCTCGGCTAATTCGTTATAACGTCTGAAATTCCGATCTAAATCTTGTTGCACCTTCTGGAGTACTTCATCATGGTTCATCACCTGCTCCAGTTCAAATCTTGCCTCTTCAGCCATTTTCAGAAAATGAACAACATCTTCGCAATCAAATCTTCGAAGAGTCCGTTTGATTTCTGCCTTTCGTTCTTGAAGGAACTCGAGTCGATTTGGATCAAAGGCGAGGGTATTCGCATAATTCTTGAATCTATCCAGAACTTCTTCTTGTTGTACTTTATAGTTCTCCAAAATCGAAACTAGCTCTACAACTTCAGAATCTGCATCTTCTAAAGACGCAAGAGATCTTAAGGTCTGCGTACCGATTAATCC
>CAYFKL010000049.1:3647-9319 GCA_964343565.1 uncultured Actinomycetes bacterium | reverse complement strand
CGACCTTGAGCCTTCTCTTTTTGAGCGATGGCTGCACCCCACGCGCCGGAGATCTCATATCCCATGCATGAAAAACCATATTCACAATCGAAAGTTGCAATTCCCTTGCTAAGCCAATTGTTATTAAGTTCGCCGGGTAATCCACCGGCAGCGGTTAGCACATGGTCAAAGTTTTCTGCCACTCGATTCGCTTCGATAACTACCTGTGCATAAGTTGGAAGTTCACTCTTTAATTCTCGCCGCGAATTAATAGCGTCAACTATTTTTACCTTATGTTTTTGTGCAATCTTCATCCAGTCAGAAGATGTTTTGTAATCTGCGATTTGTAGATCAATTTCAGCGAGAGATTCTCGCGCATCACCAACCACTGGAACACTGTTATGTTTACCGGCATCGAATCGTGCAGCATTGATGCTCAATATTTGAGTATCTCCAAAGAGAGTCCAAGATCCGGTTGTGAAATCTTGTAGCCGAGTTCCTATAGCGATGATGAGATCGGCCTCTGCCACGACCTGATTTGCCCCATCACTTCCTGTAACTCCCAACGGTCCAACAAAAGTTGGATGCGAATGGAGTAGAGATGCCTTTCCAGCCATAGTCTCCACGACAGGAATCTGATGGGTTTCGGCAAATTCTGCTAACAAAGACTCCGCGAGTGAGTAGTGGACTCCGCCACCGGCAATGATGACCGGTTTTTTGGATTCGAGAATGATTGTGGCTGCGCGATCGATTTCGCAACGATCAGCTCTTGGCCTTGGGATCCGATGAACTTTTCGAGCGAGAAATTCATCAGGGCATTCAAAACTCTCGGCCTGAATGTCTTGAGGTAACCCGATGAAGACGGGTCCGCAAGCCGCAGGATCTAGCATGGTTGAAATTGCGTGAGGCAAACTTGAAAGAATCTGGGTCGGTGAAGTTATCCGATCCCAATAGCGCGTGACTGCTTTGAACGCATCGTTAACTGATTGACTAGGTTCATTGAAATGTTCAACTTGTTGTAACACCGGATCTGGTAATCGTGAGTTAAAAGTATCACCGGAGAGAATAAACATTGGAAGTCGATTTGCCATCGCGGTTCCGGCTGCAGTCACCACGTTCATGGCTCCTGGGCCAACAGATGTGGTGACTACCATGGCTCGTTGTCGACGTTGCGCTTTGGTATAGCCAACTGCTGCTAAACCCATACCTGTTTCATTTTGTCCTCTAAAAGTTGTGATTCGATCTTGAAGATCGAAAAGTGCATCACCAAATCCGAGAGCATTGCCATGTCCGAAGATTGACATCACGCCAGCAAAGTAAGGAACGGTTTTTCCGTTATCTAATTCAATATCTTGTGCGACTAACCAGCGCGCTATCGCTTCTCCAACCGTAATTTTCATCGCATTTCCTTCGCACGCGGGTCGGGGAGTTGGCTACTCCAACTCTCTCTTACCCAAGCATGAACTGGATCATCACAAAATGCCATGGTGCGCTCTTCTCCAGCGAGCACATTGAGGTAGTACATGGGATAGCCAGGTGCAGCTACACAGGGGCCGTGGTATCCACGATCTACTAAGTAGATATCGCCATCTCGAATGGTTAATGAATCATCGAACGGCGATCCTTCATCTTCGGGAGCCGAATATGTTCGGTGGAAACCCCATCCATTTTTGCTTCCGTGAAGGCTTTCGCGATCGCCAATTCTGAAGTAGTAGATCTCTTCATTATTAACTGCGCAATTCCCAACGCCATCATGGCGGTGCGGTGGATAGGACGACCAATTGCCGTCGGGAGTTATGACTTCGACCGCCATTAGTCGATGGGCTTGCGAAAAGTTATCTGGATGCATGAAGGGACGGACAATTCGAGTGGCATTTCCAGCGCCGCGGACTTCAACATCGTTCAAGGCTGGAATGTGCTGAGCAGGAAAATCGTGATCAGACTTAGCAGTAGCGAGGGCAACTTCACCTTCTCCAACAACTTTCACTTCTGCATTTCGCGGAACATATAACCAATCGGTGGGGCCAGCGAAAACTCCTAACCGACCATTTAACTTAAATGTTTGTTCGTTTATCTGAACCGTCAACTCTGTGGCGTTGAGGGGAACCAACGCTCCTTCACAACCTTTGAGTTCATCCAAAAATGTAGTTGGAGTCTTACTCACGAAAAGTCCACTGAATTTCCATTGCGCATCTTCCGGTGTTATTGATACTGGCAAGGCGCCAGCAGGTCGATAACGTTTCATGAAGCGCTCGCCAGCAAAGATTTAACCTCGGCTTCGGTTGGCATGGCTTCACTGCACAATAAGCGAGATGCCACTAATGCACCCGCAGCATTCGCAAATCGAACCGACTCGGTCAAATCCCAACCTTTTAAAAGTCCATGCACGAAAGCAGCACCGAATGCATCACCGGCCCCTAGCCCGCATCGAGTCTGAACTTGAATTCCTGGGACAGCAGATTTGCTGCCACTTTTTTCTGAGATCAATACGCCGTCAGGTCCACCTTTTACAACAGCAATTTCTATTCCCGATTGATGGAGGGCATCTGCAAAAACACGTGGATCTTTTTCATTTTCTAACCCCGTTGCAACTCGACACTCTTCAATATTTCCAATGGCCACATTTGCAAGATTCAACGCTTGATTAATTGCTAAATGCGCTGAAATCCGATCGGGCCAAAATGAAGGGCGATAATCAAGATCGAATATTGTGAAACTCTTTCGTGCTCGTGTTGCCAGCATCTCACTCACGGTTTCACTCAGTGGCTTGATTGCCAAAGTTGAGCCGGTGAACCAGAGCGCTTTAACTTCTTTTATAACTTCATCAGAAACAGTGCCTTTGGGTATTTGTGTGTCTGGGGCTCTTTCGTCTCTATAAAAAACGAACTCAGGGTTATCTGCTTCTTTGACTCCGGCAATGACTACAGGAGTTGCTCCATTTCCAGTTAATACGAATTGGGTCGAGACTCCGTAGCGAGTTAATTCATTAACAACAAATTTTCCAAGCGAATCGTTCCCCACAGCAGTTAGAACAGCGGTCGAATGTCCGTATTTTGCTGCGCCTATTGCCACATTTGTTGGACTGCCACCAACGGCTTTTGCAAAACTTTGGGGATCTTCCAATCCTGCGGCGATCTCTTGTCCATAGAGATCGACGCTAATTCTGCCGATGGTGAGTAAGTCCATTAAATAAAACCATGCTGAGTTAAATACGACATCGTGGTATTCATGCCAATGATGGGGCCAGTTCCAACTGCCGGTTCGCCATCGGTAATCGCTAGATCTTGCTCGAGAACGTATAGGCCTTGATAGCCAGCCTTTTCAAGTGTTTTTAGGACATTCGCGATTGGAACTTCGCCTTCACCGAGTGGTGGAAACATGCCCGCCTGCACGGCTTTGAGAAGTGAAAGTTCTCGAGCGGTGCATCTTGCGGCAACATCTAGTTTTACATCCTTGACGTGAACATGGGCGACTCGCGATGCATGTTTTTCAGCAAATTCGACTACGTCGTAACCGCCTACGGCTAAATGCCCAGTGTCGAGGCACCACTTAACATCTGAAATCGAGATTAGTTGATCTACGTCGTCCTTAGTTTCAATCATGGTGTCAACGTGAGGATGAATAACTTGTGTTAATCCATATTGCGCGACAACTTCGTCGACAAGTTTTAATCCTTTAGCGATATTTGCGATATCTATCGATGTAACTTCTGCGGGCCTTTTCCATTCATCATTTGGAATAACGGCAGTAACGAAAAACTTTCCACCAATAGCTTGAAGTTTGCTTGCCCACTCATGAGCTGTTTTAACCGCGAGATCGTGTGAGCTTGGATCATGAAGGACTAATGGCACAAAACCGCCAACCATGGAGAGTTGGTGTGCTGCCAGAGTGGAGAGCACACCTGCCGCATCATCTGGAAAGAAGCCGGGTGCACCAAGTTCAGTTTGTGTTAGACCAAGACCAGTCATTTCGGGTAAAACTCGGGCTGGCGTGAGCATCAATCCCCAGCCGGGGGCTTCACAAACACCCCATGAGATAGGCGCCCCAGAGAATCGAGTAATTCCAATTGTTCCGCTCATAGGACCCATCGTAGATGGATCCTATGAGCGTGAGTGAACGGGTGGTTCAGGAGACCAACCGGGCAATTTCCTTGGAGAGAATCTGTTCGCGATCATCTTCAGAAAGACCGCCCCAGATGCCATATGGTTCGCGCACAGCCAGAGCATGAGCCCGGCATTGTTGGATCACAGGGCAGCTGGCGCAGACTGCCTTGGCGTTCTGTTCGCGGTTACGTCGTCGTGGACCGCGCTCACCTTCAGGATGGAAAAACATTTCGGTAGGTAGGGCTCGACAGGCGCCTTGCATCTGCCAATCCCAATGGTCGGCTAGTGGGCCAGGTAGACGGGAAACTTCCGTCATGATGCTCTCCTTAGTAGGTCGTGAAGGAACTCTAGCAATCGCGCCATAGGTTATTCAAGCCATAAGTTGTTCAACACGTCACATTTTCAGGTCGCGAATACCGGGTTAGCGGTGGAGAATGTGCCCAATTGGGCGGAATTTAAGCGGGGAAAGGTTGGGCATGAACAAAACAGGGCTATTCACGGTGGCGGCAATTGCTCGCCAACTTGGCTTAGCCCCGGCCACGCTTCGAACCTGGGACCGCCGTTATGGTCTGGGCCCGCAAGCCCACGAGGCGGGTTTGCACCGTCGCTACTCCCATGAAGATGTGGCGCGCTTACAAATAATGCGTCGATTAGTTATGAGTGGCATGGCACCAGCGCAGGCTGCGCAAGTTGCGTTAGCCACCACTGATTTTGATCAAAGTGCAACAGAAGCTGCCGAATCTGTTGTTAGCACCAATAGAGAGACGCTCATCAAATCGTTGTATGAATCGGCGTTATCGCTTGATAACACTTTCGTGCGTCAAACTTTGCGTCAAGTGATGGATAAAGAAGGTGCCATCGCAACATGGGAGAGCACGATCGTTCCTTTGCTTCAACGCATTGGAAAATTGTGGGAATTAGAATCAACTGGAATCGCAGTTGAACACTCGTTATCCGCGACTCTAATTCAACTTTTCTCGGAACGAGCTCAAGTCTCTGATCCGGTAAACGCCCGACCTGTCTTGTTGGCATCAGCGCCAGAAGAACAACACACACTTCCGCTTTACGCACTTGCCGCCGCATTAGCCGAAGTGCGAGTTGAATCAATTTTGTTAGGTGCAAGAACACCGAGTGAGGCGTTGGGTTCAGTGATGCGTCGAAATGGTGCGCTCGCAGTCTTTATTTGGGCGCAATCGGAAAAGTGCGCCTCAATGTTTAATTTCGATGATCTTCCCTCACTACGACCTGCGCCTCGAGTCTTAACGGGTGGGCCAGGCTTTGCCGCTATTTCACACTCAAAAGGCGCTGAGCATGTGACTTCTCTAGTCCGCGCCTACGACCTGATGCGGGGATCTCTCGGCATCTAGGTAGGCTTGGCGAGTGAAGCACAATTGCCAAGGGAGTGAGCATGTCTGATATCGAAATCGGTCGTGGTAAGCGTGCCAGACAGACCTATTCATTTGATGACATTGCCATAGTTCCCAGTAGGAGAACCCGCGATCCTGAAGAAGTTTCGATTCAATGGCAAATTGATGCTTACAAATTTTCACTTCCGTTAATGGCAGCGCCAATGGATTCCGTCATTTCACC
>CAYFKL010000049.1:0-3547 GCA_964343565.1 uncultured Actinomycetes bacterium | reverse complement strand
ATTTACGAGTTAGATGCGCCGGTTGTTGCCGGAGGAGTTGCTTCGTACACGACTGCACTTCACCTGATGCGATCAGGAGCCGCTGGTGTGCTAGTTGGTTTTGGTGGCGGTGCGGCTCATACGACTAAGAGCGTGTTGGGGTTATCGGTTCCGATGGCATCGGCCGTTTCCGATGTTGCGGCGGCTCGTCGAGATTATTTAGATGAATCCGGCGGTCGTTATGTTCATGTGATTGCTGATGGCTCCGTTGGTAAGTCTGGAGATATCGCCAAAGCTATTGCGGTTGGTGCCGATGCAGTAATGATGGGTTCTCCACTTGCTCGTGCAACCGAAGCGCCCGGACGTGGTTGGCATTGGGGGAGAGAAGCGACGCATGGCGATCTACCTCGTGGCGCTCGCGTGCACGTTGGAACGGCGGGAAGTTTGGAACAAATTTTGGTTGGTCCATCACATGCTGCCGATGGTTCTATGAATTTGTTCGGTGCATTGCGAAAAGCGATGGCAACTACTGGATATAGCGATTTAAAAGAATTTCAACGTGTTGAAGTGGTAGTGCAATCGAGTAAGTGATTACTCAGCCACATATTCTTTACTTCTCCAACCAGGTGAATAGTAGTCGCCGAAAGTTTGAGCGATAGTTTCAACGTCTTTATAGAATTGATCGATCTCGATTCCAAAACTGTCCTTGAAATCTTGCCACCATAGGTGTTGCGGATTGAGTTTGCTCATGAAACTTAAAACTTTACTTGTTCCAAATTTTGCTGTGAGTACATCCATCGCTAATTTTCCACGCGTGTAAACCAGGTGGCTGGTGCAGAGTGGGCAGTCGAACTCGGTTCGACTCACAGCATTTCCTTCCAACTGGGACAGATCAAGACTTCCTGCGCGAAATGGTAATGGAAATCCTCCTTCGTACTTTTTCAATAACTCATCTGTAGTTTGAAAAGATGCTTTTTCATTTCCAATCACCTGTGCCCATTGATCTGCTTGTCCCTCTAACCACCAAGCGGGTAGTACTTGAGGGAAAGCAGAGTTCAATTGCCATTGAATGAGATGAGCAGTCTCATGAGCGCCTACTAGATTCCAAGGCCCTGAAGTGGAATGTTGGGGATGAAACCGGAAGTACAACACATAACCAGTATTTCCACGAAGCGGATAGGTCCCACCAGCATCGTAAGTAGGTTGTTTGTATCTCGAAATTCGATCCTTATGTCTTCCCCAATTTTCATCTTCTTGTAGATAGTCATTCAGAAGTACTTTGTTGGAATTTAAAACACTCATTTCAAATTCATATGAAGTTGATTCGATAATGAATACTGGTTTGTCATTTGGTATCAAATAACCAAATTTTGCAAGAACTTGATTGATCCCTAATTCAAGTTTTTGTTTTATCTCACTTGGAAATTTTGGATCAGCATAAAATGTTATTTTGGGATTTGAATTCTGTTGGGGTAGTGCGATTAGTGAATCCCATGAATTGGAAAGTGTTTGCTTTAATGACTCGGGCATCGGAGAGATTGAGGGCGAGACTGGTGGGTTAGGGATGGAAGGTGGTTTAGTGGATTCTGGTGTGTTAGGGATGGAAGGTGGTTTAGCGGTTTGAGCCACAATTTTCCAGAGCAATTTTTTCCCACTCTTGGTACATACATATTTCACACTCTTGACTATTTGTACTCGACCCATGTCCGGACACGGATTCCCTGCTTTTGGCGTAGCGAGGGCCCAACTCGTTTGAGTGGTTAGCAGCAGGAGACCAATGGCAAATGACAATTTCCTCTGCATCAGAGAATTTTAGCCTTTAGGACCAGATTGAAAAGGTTTTTGTGCGAGTAATTGTTAAGTCATATTGATGGGTAGATACTTTGAAGATGAAACGCTGGTTGGCCACTTCGTTGCTAGCAATTTCTGTTATCTCGATTCAAACAAATGCATTTGCTGATGGGCTTACCAGTGGGTGGTACACGATTCCAGAGGCAGGTTCCAGAACTGGAGTGGTAGGCCAAATTTTTTCCGAGGATTTGGGTGGGAATTGGGATCAAGCATCACGGGTCATCAATAACAGCCCAGCCAGAGTCTGTAGCAGTGCATTAGATGCAGATTGCTCGATGGCTCATATGATTTTAGCGCCCTGCGAGGTTGATGCAGCAGCCGCCTGTATCGAGTCAGTCCAACTTACTTCGGCAAACAAATTTTCTGTTGGAAAATTTGACCGCCTGATCGGTTCTGAATCAATCACAGGTTACGTCGATCATCAAATTCCTAATGGATATAGCCAATCCATCTGGAAAGTACCCGGATTTTCAACTTCGGCAGGTAATGACGAGTTAGCAGTTTTCGCCAAGTTATTTTTTGCTACAGAAAACACCGTTTACAAGAATGACGAAACCAAAGGGTTCCATGATTTGGCAGTTAGCGTTAGCCCTTTCAAAGTAGTCAATGATCCAACTCTTAAAGCGCCACAATTTGTAGCTGACCCGTCAACTAACGGCATTTATGGAAATAATTCTTATCATGACTGCGTGTGGGTCCAAAAAGGTCAATGTGGCTCTCAGGTAAGTTTTCCTAAAGATACCTCTGTGACTCTTAAACTTAAGATTAATAAGACATTGAATGGTTGGTTCAATGCACGATTGGAACAACCTTCCATTTCGATAGAACCAATTGACGCAAACTTTAATAGGCTGACTGTTAGTGGTGCCCCAGCTACAATTCAAAAAGCCTACGCAAAACTCTATGTTGATGATTTACCAAGTGAAATAGACAATTTCTTAAAATATAAAGAGCCTCATGGTCAAATAATTAACACACTTACAGCCAATGATCCTGATGCACTTCAAGTTTGGAATCTTTGGTCAAAATATTTCCCAGTAAACGCTCAAAGCATGCGGACGGTATGGGCGTTTAATGCTTCCTCACAAAGTTCTCACCCATGTTTTCGAAACAAAAAACAAGTACTCGGTGTCATCACCACTAATGCAATGGTTTATAGCTCGTTACCGCCGAAATTTGAAAATGATGAATTGATTTACAACGTTGGCGGTATTCATAATGACTCGGAAGGCTCACCATTCCAAGGCTCATATAATATGATTATTGATGCTTCGACTGCTTTATGTTTATACGGATTTAAATCGGTCCCTGTGAAAGCAACTGTTTCAGTGGCCTCCTCCGATGGCACCAATCAACTAATCAGTACAACTTCATTAAGGGAGAAGGATGGCTGGCTATATTTAAGTGTTAGTGGATTTACATTTTCCTCACCATCGATCAGAGTAAAACTTTTGCCACCTGAAGAAAAAGCTCCGCCAATTCAGAATCCGGTTGCTATACCAACTCCAGCTGTAACCAATACACCCGCTGTACCATTGATTCCGGCAACCCGAAACATCACAAAGACAATTTCATGCCGGAAGGGAACATCGATAAAGAAAGTAACTGCGGTCAATCCAATATGTCCGAAAGGCTATGTGAAAAAGTAATTAAGCGGACTTAGTGCCATCTGTCGGCGCGACAGTTGGTTCGACCGGATACATTTTTCCGAGTGGTC
>CAYFKL010000048.1:7376-9337 GCA_964343565.1 uncultured Actinomycetes bacterium | reverse complement strand
TGAAGCCCTTCTTCCTGGTGTGGTTGATACACACGTACATATAAATGAGCCTGGCCGTACTGAGTGGGAGGGATTTACTACCGCTACTAATGCGGCCGCAGCTGGTGGAGTAACCACAGTTATCGATATGCCCCTAAATAGCATCCCGCCCACTGTGTCGGTTGATGCTCTGAAAACTAAACAAGCGGCTGCCAAAGATAAGTGTCGAATCGATGTCGGATTTTGGGGTGGGGCTATCCCAGGTAACTTGTCTCATTTGATTCCACTACAAAATTCTGGAGTATTTGGTTTTAAATCTTTCTTACTTCACTCCGGAGTAGATGAATTTCCTGCAATCTCCCTTCCTGAACTTAAGGAAGCGATGATCACACTTGCACCTGTAGATGGGCTATTGATTATTCATGCTGAAGATGACTCAACTATCGCAAATTCACCGTCACCTAATTCAAAGAATTATGAAGATTTTTTAAATTCTCGCCCAAGAAGTGCCGAAAATATTGCGATCGCCAATGTCATTGATTTAGCTCAGGAGACTGATGCGAGAGTACATATTCTTCATCTTTCAAGTGCGGAAGCTTTGGAGATGATTGTTAAAGCTAAAGCAGCCGGCATTAAAATTTCTGCAGAAACTTGTCCACATTATCTTTCGTTATCAGCAGAAGAAGTTTCAGAGGGCCTAACTCAATATAAGTGCTGTCCTCCCATACGTGAACAAGAGAATCAAGACAAACTCTGGGAAGGCGTGCTCACTGGAGTCATCGACTTTATCGCCTCTGATCATTCACCTTGCACACCAGATCTCAAAGTTCCTGAACTTGGAGACTTTCAAAAAGCATGGGGTGGGATTTCCTCTCTTGAACTTGGCCTGTCAATCATTTGGACCGCGGGGGCTCGTTACAACATCACTCTCTCTGACCTAGCTCAATGGTTATCAACCAAACCCGCTCAATTTGCTGGAGTAACTGGCAAAGGTTCAATATCGGTTGGAAATGACGCTGACATCATTGCCTTTGATCCTGAGCATGTGCGACAGATTGATGCTGCAAAATTGCATCACCGCAATCCAGTCTCGCCTTACAATGGAAAACATCTTCGCGGCTATGTCACTCACACTTGGCTTCGAGGTACATTGATTTACCAGCAAGGCGAATTTAATGGCGCACCACAAGGAAAATTCCTCAATAAAGGAGTCCGAGTATGAGTGACTTTCGAAACTTAACAGACTTGGCTGCACGCAGATCAGGTTCTGGAGTGATCTTGGCAAATGATGAATTCTTTGCCGAAAAAGAGAGTTTGCTCAACGAAGGCCGCGCCGGTTTTCAAAGCCACACATTCGGTCATAAAGGCCAAATTTACGATGGCTGGGAGACTCGGCGCAGACGTGATGAGGGAAATGACTGGGCGATTGTTCGATTAGGTAATGCTGGCGTGGTTCACGGTGTGGTTATTGATACCGGAAACTTCACCGGGAATTATCCGGAATTCGCATCTGTTGAAGCCGCTGCATTCGATGGAAATCCCTCAAGTGCTGATGTAGCACAAGCGGAATGGAAAACTATTCTTCCAAAATCTGCATTGACTGGAGATTCTGAAAATCTTTTTGAAATAAGTGATAAGAATCGTTGGACTCACATTCGTCTCTCTATATATCCAGACGGTGGTGTGGCTCGCTTTAGAGTCCATGGAGTCGTCATTCCAGATCCAAGATGGGTGCTCGCTCGCGGCGTCATTGATTTGGCCGGGATAGAAAATGGTGGCGAATTAACCGGATGTAGTGATGCTTTCTACTCATCCGCACGCAATTGTTTGCAACCTGGACTTGCCCGCTCCCAAGGTGATGGCTGGGAGAACAAGCGTCGTCGTCACGGTGGAAATGACTGGTTCTCTGTTTCACTCGCTTGCGAGGGCAGAGTTAGAGCGATCGAAGTTGATACCACTCACTTTAAGGGAAATGCTCCAGG
>CAYFKL010000048.1:0-7276 GCA_964343565.1 uncultured Actinomycetes bacterium | reverse complement strand
TTAAAGAAATTTTTATGAGTATTCTTGACTCAGACTTTCGTAAACGAGCCAATAAATATCTCTCTAAAGTTGATGAAACACTTACAAATAAATTCGCTGGAGACTTTGGCGGACGTCAGCCAGTCCATACCTGTTATGTTCCAGCTGACAAGTTCCAAAAAGATGTTGTAAATATTTGGAAAAGTGCTGCACTCGATTCACTTAATCAAAATGCAGACTCCCCCGATCTATTTGCTCAAGCATTAGGCCTTGAACCAGAAGTCGTTAGTTCATGGTGGGATCGTTTGAAATTGAAATTAAATAGCGAACCTATAGAAGATCTTCGCATTGACTTCGAAGATGGTTACGGACGACGAGGTGATGAAGAAGAAGAGGAGCATATCGCGAAGGTTCTTAGCGAAATTTCCAGCGATATAACTCCATTTCTAGGAATTCGAATCAAGAGCTTTGAAGCAGTAACGCGGGACCGGGCGTTGAAGACTTTGGATCAATTTATTTCAGGAATGAGTAAGAAAGGGATTCTTTCATCAAATTTCATAATCACCCTTCCAAAAGTTACTTTTGCTGATCAAGTTGAAGTCATGGTGGATGCTTGTAAAGAATTAGAAAAGAACCTTAAACTTCCAGCAAAGTTCATAAAATTCGAAATTCAAATTGAAACAACTCAGGCAATAATTGGTCCGAATGGCAAAGTTTCCGCAGCAGAATTTATAAATAGTGCAGATGGACGATTAACTGGATTTCATTACGGTACTTACGACTATTCAGCTTCGGCAGGTGTTTCCGCTGCCTATCAAACACTTGATCATCCGGCAGCAGATTTTGCTAAATCATTTCTGCAAGTTACCGCTGCCGGAACTGGTATCAGGTTATCTGACGGATCCACCAATATCATTCCAATCGGTAGTCTCCAGGAAGTTCACCATGCTTGGGCTAATCACTATCGATTAGTTCGACGACAACTCGAGCGAGGTTTCTATCAAGGTTGGGATTTGCATGGAACACAACTTCCAACTCGCTTTGCAGCAAACTTCACTTTTTATCGCGAAGGTTTGGCTGCTGCTTCACAACGCATTAGGACCTACCTTGATCGTGCTGAATCGGGAACTATGGATGAGCCGGCTACCGCCCTTGCTCTAGCAAATTACTTTCTGCGTGGACTAGACGCCGGCGCTGTGTCAGATCACGAAATCAATGAATTAACCGGCGAAAACGAAGAGTCGCTTCGCGCCTTAGTTCGTCGTCGTGGGCAGATTCAATAGGCTCTGCACGTGATTGAACTTGCAGCTTCGTTTGACGCTCAACTCAGTCCACTCTCGCCATTTTTCCTTTATATCTTCGTATGGGGATTGGTATTTGTAGAAACCGCTCTACTCATTGGATTCTTCTTGCCCGGGGATTCCATTCTTTTCTCTGCAGGTCTGGTTGCTGCAACGCGCGATGATGTCAATATCGCGTTATTAGCCAGCGGTGTTTTCTTGGTGGCTTTCTTGGGCGATCAAATCGCATTTGTTTTTGGTCGTCACTTTGGAAGACCATACTTAGAAAAGCGGATGACACCCAGAAGAGAGCGGATGATCCGTCGTAGTGAGAGATTTTATGAAGATTACGGATTCTGGGCCATCATCATTGCCCGGTACTTGCCCTGGGTGAGAACTTTTGTACCAGTAATTGCCGGGATCGGAAGAATGCATTACTACCGTTTCCTCATTGCAAATCTAATTGGAGCGCTGAGTTGGGGAGTACTCATTACTGTTGCAGGGTTCTATGCGGGCTCGATTCCCGCAGTTAAACAATCTTCTTACGTTATTGCTGCGATCTTCATCGCTCTATCAATCATTACTTCAGTCAGAAGAGCCTTTAAGAAGAAACCGTAGCTTTCTCTAACATTTCTTTAAACAATGGGCTATTGAAATCGGCTTCTGCGCGATCATATTTTTCCATTCCCCATTCCCAAAAATCAAAATCCAAGTCACTTATTGAGTTTTGTATGGATGCCCACATAGTCCAACCATATTTCGCCATCAAAGAAAGTAGCCATGCTCTCGCAAACTTCTCCGGACGATTTTCTCCATAGTATTCACTCACAAGATATTCCAAGGCATCTAATCCAAGCCCGGCTTCAGAGCAAATATTTCCAAGTTCAAAACAAGGATCGTTATTTCCAGAGTATTCATAATCAATCAACCAAACTTGATTACCATCATCAATAAAGTTTGCGGGTAGTAGGTCATTGTTACAAGGGACGGTACCTTCATCAAGCACCGAAAGAGCTGATCGAATTTGGGCAACATGTGTTGAGTAATTCTCATACCTGCTCGGTATTCGATAGCCATTTTCCTGAACCGTTCTCAAATATCTAGGTTGAATATCGAGCATGTTAAATTCAGACACAAATCTCTTGGCTGAGTGTAACTTGCGACAACTCTTTGCGATTCGAGCCAAATTTTGCGCTACATCTTCAGCAGTAAATGTTTTTCCATTAATAAAACTAATGACCAATAACCCTTCGCCGGGCAAATAGCCAAGAACTTCTGCCCCAATCCCAACTTCGGCAGCTAATTTAGAGTTTTGATATTCGGCTTCTCGATCTATCGCCAACATAGAAGTCTCATTAGTTGAGATTCTCGCAACCACTTTCCCGGATGGAGTATCAATTGCCAAATTTTGGTTAGTTAGACCACCCGAAAGTTCTGTGATTTCACCACGTTCTCGTAGTACCGCTATTCGATCAAAAAGTGACTTGTAGCGATCCTCATAGAGATCAGACATGAATGCAGGATACTGTTTCCTCATGTCTGAGACGAGAGTTCCCGACCGAGCCAAAATAGTCATTATTGGTGGCGGCGTCGGAGGTACCTCTGTTGCCTACCATCTCGCTGAACTGGGCGAGAAAGATGTAGTTCTTCTTGATCGATCTGATCTCACAAGTGGCTCAACGTTCCACTCAGCAGGTTTAGTTGGTCAATTACGCGCAGACCCCACTTTGACCAAAATGAACATGCATTCCGTCAACCTTTATCGAAAGTTGCAGCAAACAGATACGCCGCCTTCTTGGCGTGAGTGCGGAAGCATAAAGTTGGCATCCTCCCAAGAGAGAATGGAAGAGATACGTCGCCAGATTGGGTGGGCTAGAACATTTGGATTAGACCTTCACGAGATCACTCCGCAAGAAGCAAAGGATAAATTTCCACTTATCTCGTTAGATGGTGTTATTGGGGCTTGTTACATGCCATCTGATGGTCAAGTTGATCCTTCGCAATTGGCCATGGCTATGGCAACCGGAGCACGTAACGGTGGCGTAAAAATATTTTCAAATACGCGAGTACTCGATATTGAATCCAAAAATGGAAGAGTCAGCAAAGTCAAAACTGATAAAGGCGATATCGAATGCGAGATCGTGGTTAATTGTGGCGGGATGTATGCACCTAGCATCGGAAGAATGCTCGGTGTTCGAATTCCTATCGTTCCAATGAGTCATCAGTACTTGATCACAGAAAATTTCTTAGAACAAGATAGAGAGTATTTACCTTCACTCCGAGATCCAGATAACTTAATATATTTCAGACAAGAAGTTCAGGGCCTTCTTATGGGTGGATATGAAAGAAATTCAAAACCTTGGACGGCCAGTTTAAATAATTTTGATGAAATCCCAGCTGACTTCAATAATCGACTGCTCTCTGAGGATTGGGAAAGATTTGAAGAAATCGCCATCAATTCTCAAATGCGAGTTCCATCGATGGAGAAGGTCGGAGTGAAGAATTTCATTAATGGACCAGAAGGTTTTACGCCTGATAACGAATTTTGTCTTGGAGAGACTGAAGTTGGCGGCTTCTTTGTTGCCGCAGGATTCTGTGCTCACGGAATTGCTGGCGCCGGTGGAATTGGAAAAGTAGTCGCCGAATGGGTTCATAGTGGAGAACCACAAATGGACTTATGGCACATGGATATCCGACGCTTTGGAGCTGCGTATAAGTCACCATCTTTCACGCTAAAGCGAATTCAAGAGAATTATGAAGAGTATTACGACATTCACTATCCACTCGAAGAAAGAAAAAGCGCTCGACCGTTAAAGATCTCCCCTGTCTATTCATGGCATAAGGCAAATAATGCGATCTTTGGAGAGAAATCCGGCTGGGAGCGTGTGAATTTCTATGCTGATCACAAAGGTGACGAGGGACTTCGTCCATATGGGTGGGCCGGGAAAAATTGGTCTTCAGCAGTAAGCGTGGAACACGCAACTGTTCGTAATAACGCCGGTCTATTTGATGAATCAAGTTTCGCAAAATTCTTTGTAAGTGGTGAAAGAGCCGGAGAATTCCTCAACTTAGTTTGTGCCAATAATGTAGTGAAGGAAGTAGATCAAGCTGTTTATACCCAAGCTTTAACGTCATCTGGTGGGATTGAATGCGATTTCACTGTCACGCGCATCAAACCTTCACAATTCTTGATCATTACTGGAACAGCCTTTGGGACGCATGACTTGGGTTGGCTTACTAAGCAACAACGAGAATTGGGATTCAACGATGTTGTTATTGCTGATGTGACTAGTGCTTATGCAGTCTTTGGAATTTGGGGGCCAAAATCTCGAGAGATCGTGCAAAAGTTAACTCCTACTGACATGAGTAATGACAACTTTAAATTCATGCAGTCAAAAGAGATCACTTTGGCTGATGTTCCCGTAAGAGCCACGCGTATTACTTATGTTGGTGAACTCGGCTGGGAGTTCTACGTTCCTACCGAATTCGGCACAACACTTTGGAACGAATTGATGGCCGCGGGTGAATCGAATGGTTTACTCCCCTGCGGCTACCGAGCAATTGAGTCGCTCCGCTTAGAAAAGGGTTACCGAGCCTGGGGCGGTGAAATAAACACTGAAACAAATCCTTATGAGGCTGGATTGGGTTTTGCAGTCTCTCTTTCAAAACCTAAATTCATTGGCCGAGACGCTCTGGTCACATTAAAAGATCAAATAAACCGAAAACTTGTTGCCATCACATTTGACGATATCCGCCAAGTTCCCCTCGGGAACGAACCAATTCGGATTGATGAAAAAATAGTAGGCAGAGTGAAAAGTGGCGGTCAGGGCTATTCAATTGGAAAAGCTATCGGTTACGCATACCTCCCCATTGAGTTCGCATCATCAGGACAACAAGTTGATGTTGAATTCTTTGGCACTTGGTGTTCAGGTACCGTTACAAACGGTTCGCTGTACGATCCCGATGGCCTAAAAATAAAAGCTTAACGAGCCGTCCAATTCTCACCGTTATTGCTCGAGTAATAGACCTTCTTACCAAAATCAATAGCAACTAAATCATTTCCGCTTGCATTCGAAGCCACCGATATCCAGTTTTTCGCCGATGCACGAGAAGTCCACTCTTTAGCACTATCAGTTGAAGTGTAAATCAAGCCAGTTCCAACAACTGCAACTAATTTAGTACCACCTGAGTTGCAAGTAATACTTACCCAATTTCTATTAGTTGAAGTGTGTTCTATAAATTTATTTGCAACAGATTTTGAACCCGTGGTTGTGTATGAATAAATTCGACCTTGAGCGACCGTTGCATAAAAAGTATTTCCAGAACTATCACTCGCTACTGAAGACCAGTTTCGGTTTGAGCCCATTGAGGTCCAGGTGGCTCCTGAATCAGTGGAACGGTAAACCAGTCCACCCTTAACCACAGCCACTAATTTATCTCCGGCAGCATTTGAAGCTACCCCGGACCATTTACGTGCCGATTCTCGAGCAACCCAAGTAGCACCACTATCGGTGGAGGTATAGATACGGCCAGAAAGTGTGGTGGCAACCATTTTGGAGCCATCATTCGACGCAGCAACAGCGTTCCATGTTCGTTGCGAATCTCTGCGAGTCCAAGATGCTCCACTATCTGCAGATGTATAGATATAGCCTTGATAGGCAACCGCAACCATTTTCTGCAAATTACTTGAACCAGCGATAGCAACCCATTTCTGATTTACATCAAGTGCCACGCTCCACGTTGCGCCAGAGTCGTTAGAAAGTTGAATTCCTCCGTTATATAAAACTGCGGCAACTTTCTTATCACTATTAGAAACGACTGCTGCTCGCCAATTCTTATACCCAGTCTCATCACTTACTAAGCTCCAGGCACCACCTGCATTACTTGAAACATAAATTCCACCGCCCGAAGTTGTTGCCAACATGATGCTTCCATCATTAGACAGCGAAATTGAAGTCCAAGGTTTTACCACTCCTGTGCCATCGAGTGAATTTGAATTGGCAGTTTTTATTTTGATCTGACCATTTTGTATGGCGGCACCAATAATATTTCCATCGCCCGAAATTCCGGCAGCGCCCCACGATTGTTTGGTTCCTAAAGCAGTCCAAGTTGAACCGGAATTAGTTGACGTAATAGTTCCTGAATCAATGATCGTTGCAAACAATTTTGTGCCATCTTGAGACATTGCTCCAGAAGTGAAATTGAATGCTGATGTCTTATTGCTCCAACTCACCCCATAATCGGACGAGTAAGCAACGGGCGAACCAAATGCAACGCCCATCAAATACTGTCCGCTCGAGCTTGAACTCACTTGGCGCCATAAGGCAGTTGTGTTTCTAGAGGTCCAGGTAGTTCCAGTATCAGATGATGTGTAAAGCGTTCCATCAGTGACGCCAGCAATCATTCGAGTACAAGTGCTGTCGCAGGCAATAGTTCGCCAGTTTTGGTCGCTGCCCTTTTCAGTCCAAGAACTTCCACCGGAAGAGGTATAAATTTTTCCGCCAGCAACAGTTGCTACGAAATAACTTCCATTATTGCTGACAGCTACGGCAGACCAATTCCGAACGGTTGATCTTTGAACCCAATTCACTCCCGAATCTGATGATGTATAGAGATATCCAAGTTGATCAGCGACAATCATCGTGGTTCCATCGTTAGAGACGGCAGATGCGACATATCTACCCATCGGTCCAGATGACGTTGTGATTGCAGAAGCAAGCGCCGTTCCCGAGGTTGAAGCAGAACCATTAGCGTATGAAGTTTTTGCGGTATTGATGGTGATGGTTGAACCTTGCTCCGAAGTCAAGCCACGCACTGTTACAGGTAATGTGCTTCCGCTTGCGCTCCCTAATGACACCGTTCCATTGGTAGCAGTAGCACTATAAGTAAAAGATGAGTCGTAATTAGTTACGTTGAAGGTGAATCCACCATAGGTAGAGGTTCGTGAACTGAATGTTGGAGTAAGCGCTGTTCCAAGTACTTGTGAAGAAACCGTGCTTGTGGCGCTCGCATTAGGT
>CAYFKL010000047.1:4719-9371 GCA_964343565.1 uncultured Actinomycetes bacterium | reverse complement strand
GATTGGAATGACCTCGATCTGGTGGGCACCTTGGCTCGAGAGTATGCCGATGGACCTGACCTGATTCGGGAATTAGTCAGATTGGGCTTCCTGCAAAAATAGCCTCTGACCTGCATAAATACGATCGGCTGGCCGACCCAGTTTGACAGATACCCGCCCCTTGCCGTCAAAGTAGATATAGGAATTGGGTTTCCAGCTCCTGAAGTTAAACCCTCATTAAGGAGTAATTCTTGACTCGCCTAGTCATCGTTGAGTCCCCTGCCAAGGCTAAGAAGATCGGTCAATACCTTGGATCAGGTTATGTCGTTGAAGCATCTGTTGGGCACATTCGCGACCTACCGCAACGCGCAGCAGATATTCCCGCAACGCATAAGGGTTTGGCTTGGGCCAAAGAGGGCGTCAATGTAGATAATGGTTTTGAACCTCTCTATGTTGTCGATACCGATAAGAAGAAAAAAGTTTCTGAACTCAAAGCATTACTTAAGGATTCGACAGAACTTTTACTTGCAACTGACGAAGATCGTGAGGGCGAAGCGATCGCTTGGCATCTGCTTGAAGTTTTGAAACCAAAAGTTCCGGTCCGGCGCATGGTATTCCACGAGATAACTCCCGAGGCTATTCGAAGTGCTGCCGAAAATACTCGTGAACTTGATCAACGTTTGGTTGACGCGCAAGAAACTCGTCGTATTTTAGATCGGCTTTATGGATACCGACTCTCTCCAGTTCTCTGGAAGAAAGTTATGCCAAAACTATCTGCTGGCCGTGTTCAGTCGGTTGCCACTCGACTAGTCGTTGAACGCGAGAGAGAGCGAATTGCCTTCGTTTCCTCTGATTGGTGGGATATCACTGCAAATACCACTGCGAACTTTGTTGCGAGATTAATTGCTGTCGATGGTAAGCGATTAGCAGTCAGTAAAGATTTTGGTGACGATGGCAAATTAAGTGCAAAAGCAACTGCTGAGGCACTTTTATTAAATCAAGAGAGCGCTAATGATCTCGTGACTTCGCTTTCAGGTTGTAACTTGAAAGTTAAGAGTATTGAAGAGTCTCCGAGAGTTGAAAAGCCAAAAGCACCGTTCACGACATCAACTCTGCAACAAGATGCCGGAAGACGATTGGGTTGGGGCGCACAACTCACTATGCGAGTTGCTCAACGCTTATACGAAAACGGATACATAACTTATATGCGTACCGATTCCCCGACGTTATCAGCAACCGCGATTTCTGCGGCACGTGCTGCTGCATCAAGCTTGTACGGAGCCGATCACGTTGCAGATGGCCCCAGGCAGTATGTGGGGAAAGCAAAGAATGCCCAAGAGGCTCACGAGGCGATCCGGCCAGCTGGCGATCTCTTCCGAACACCGGGTGAAGTGGCAAGTGAATTATCTCGTGACGAAGTTGCCCTCTATGACTTGATTTGGAAGAGAACCGTCGCATCTCAAATGGCTGATGCAAGAAAACTTCAAGTCCGTGTAGATATGGAAACTAAAACTTCCAATGATTCAATTGCAGAGTTTCGTGCTACCGGCACGGTTGTAACTTTCCCGGGATTCTTGGCAGCATACGAAGAGGCACGGGATGAAAATGATGATGATGATTCCAGACGTTTACCACCGTTAAAGGAAGGCGAACTTGTATCTGTGTCTTCATACGAAGCACTTGGACACAGCACGAATCCACCAGCTCGCTACACAGAACCGACTTTGGTTGCTCGGATGGAAGAACTAGGAATAGGGCGGCCCTCAACTTTTGCCACAATTCTTCAAACCATTCAAGATCGTGGATATGTAACGAAACGCGGACGAGCTCTTGTTCCAACATTTTTGGCATTTGCAGTTGTTGGGTTGTTAGAACAACATTTTGCAACACTTGTTGACTACGACTTCACGGCAGGAATGGAAGAGGACCTGGATAAAATCGCTGAAGGTACCCAAGAACGTGTTGCTTGGTTAACCCGTTTTTACTTTGGTGATCAAGATCAACCTGGATTGAATTCCTTGACCGGTGATCTTGGTGCAATCGATGCTCGAGAAGTTAATTCTTTTGACCTTGGTGAGGGAATTACTCTTCGCGTCGGCCGTTACGGAAATTATTTAGAGTTAGGTGAAGGCGAATCTCGACGAACTACTAATATTCCTGATGATATGGCTCCAGATGAGCTCAATCTAAAAGTTGCTAAACAATTATTTGATCGACCCAGTGGCGAGCGCACACTTGGCGTTGACGCTACGACTGGATTCACAATTGTTGCTAAAGATGGTCGATATGGGCCATACATCACCGAAATTTTGCCCGAGGATGCTCCTAAGAAAGTAAAGGCAAGGACGGCATCACTTTTTAAGACCATGTCATTAGATACTGTGACGTTTGAAGATGCGGAAAAATTACTCACGCTGCCTCGCCTCGTTGGCATAGATCCCGACCTCAAAGTTGAAATCACGGCACAGAATGGACCATTTGGTCCATACCTCAAGCGTGGTACGGATTCTCGACAATTAACTACAGAAGATGAACTCTTCACAGTTAATTTGGCTGATGCATTAGCGCTCTTTGCGCAACCAAAATTCAGAGGACGTGGAGTTGCGAAACCACCTTTGAAGGATCTTGGAATTGATCCGACCACGACTCGAGCAGTCGTAGTCAAGGATGGCCGATTCGGGGTTTACGTCACGGATGGCGAGACGAATGCCACCTTGCGACGCTCTGATCCAGTTGAATCTCTCACGCTTGATCGAGCACTTGAACTCTTGGCGGAGAAGCGAGCCAAAGATCTTGAGGCAGGTCCGGCACCACGGAAATCGGCAGCCAAGAAAGCGCCAGCCCGTAAAAAAGCGCCAGCGAAGAAAGCCCCAGCGAAGTCTGGTTCGGCCGTAGGCTAACCACGTGTCCGAGGTATTGCCGAACCCGAGCCCGCCTGCTCAAGGTGATTTACGTGGAGTTCTGGCCATTCCGGCATTTCGAAGATTGTGGCGCACGTTGGCTCTGTCGAGCCTTGGTGACTGGTTAGGGCTGCTCGCAACGACTGCATTGGCAAAACAATTAGCCGGTGATAATTACGCCAAAGCAAACGTTGCCATCGCTGGCGTCTTTATTTTGCGACTATTACCTGCCGTCATCATCGGTCCATTTGCAGGCGTGATTGCCGATCGCTTTGATCGACGCAAATTGATGTTTGTTTGCGACGTGATTCGAGGTGGACTATTTATCTCCATCCCAATCGTTCATCAATATTGGTGGCTTTATACAGCAACGGTCTTGATTGAAGCAGTGACACTTTTTTGGAGTCCAGCAAAAGAAGCAAGCGTTCCAAATATTGTCCCAAGAGATCGGTTAGAAGCTGCAAATCAAGTTTCTTTATTGGCAACTTATGGATCCGCTCCGATTGCTGCGGTTTTATTTTCATTCTTTGCCTTGATCCATTCAGCAATCAATGTCGAAATTGGATTCTTTTCTACTAACGCTGTAGATATATCGCTCTACTTTGATGGGTTTACTTTCTTTCTTAGTGGCTGGATCATTCTCAAGCTTCAAGAGATACCAAAAGTAAAAGGTGGTACACCAGCAACCGAATCCAATGTAATGAAAGCTTTGATTGATGGCTGGAAATACGTTGCCCAAACGAAAGTCATCCGCGGTTTGATCGTCGGCATGCTTGGCGCCTTTGCTGCTGGTGGCGCAGTTGTTGGGTTAGCCAGAACATTCGTTGGTGATTTGGGTGGTGGAGATGCCGCATACGGAGTCTTATTCGGGGCGGTGTTCCTTGGACTTGCAGGTGGGATGGGCCTAGGACCAAGAACTTTACGCGGTTTTTCTCGTCGTCGACTTTTTGGCCTTGCGTTAACACTGGCAGGAATCGCATTGATATTCCTCGCACTCATTCCAAACTTAGTAATGGCTGTCTTCACCACCATTGTGCTTGGTTACTGTGCGGGAGTTTCATGGGTGAGTGGATTCACCATGCTTGGTCTCGAAGTGGCAGATGAGGTTCGAGGAAGAACTTTTGCTTTCGTTCAATCACTCATTCGCATAACTCTCGTACTGGTATTAGCTGTGGCGCCAGCAATTGCTGCTGCTGTTGGTGAGCACTGGATTTCAATAAATAAGACTCAAGTTCATTACAACGGTGCTGAGATAACATTATTTCTAGCTGGAATATTCGCCACTTTGGTTGGAATCTTGTCCTACCGACAGATGGATGATCGACGTGGAGTTCCCTTGATCGCTGATCTGGTCGACGCATTTCGAGGAGACATTGGAGTCGTAAATCTTTACGAAAAGAAAGGTTTATTTATTGCCTTTGAGGGTGGCGAAGGATCAGGAAAATCAACACAGACCCAGGCGTTAAAGTCCTGGTTGGAAGCACAAGGTCGAACTGTCGTCTTAAGTCGTGAACCAGGTGGCACCGAAATTGGGCAAAAGATTCGCAAACTTTTGCTCGATCCAGCAACCGGAGAGGTCTCTCCACGTGCTGAGGCGCTGCTCTACGCTGCTGATCGAGCCGAGCATGTTGATACTGTCATCAGACCAGCTATTGATCGCGGGGCTGTGGTGATAACGGATCGCTACATCGATTCCTCGATTGCCTACCAAGGTGGTGGCAGGGTGCTACCAAGTGAAGATGTCATGCGTCTTTCACGATGGGCAACGAGCGG
>CAYFKL010000047.1:0-4619 GCA_964343565.1 uncultured Actinomycetes bacterium | reverse complement strand
GCGAGTAAGTAAATGAGCGCTGCTGTCTACAAAGATTTAGTTGGACAAAGCGAAGCAGTCTCAATAATCCAACGTGCGGTAAATTCTGCGCGCGGTTTGGACAGTAGTGATGCAATGACTCATGCTTGGCTATTCACTGGACCTCCAGGTTCCGGACGCTCTAATGCAGCACGAGCATTTGCTGCAGCACTACTTTGCGATTCCGTCGGGTGTGCAACGTGTGAGTCATGTAGAAATGTTTACAGCGGAACACATGCGGATTTAGAACTTCTAGATAGCGAAGGTCTTTCGATCAAGGTTGATCAAGTACGCGAACTTGTAACTCGAGCGACTTGGATGCCAAGCGTGGGTGGTTTTCGTATAGTCATTATTGAAGATGCAGATAAATTGACCGAAACAGCAGCGAACGCACTTTTGAAAGCAATAGAAGAACCTGGAAATCGCACAACCTGGTTTTTATGCGCTCCAAGCGTGGCAGATGTACTACCAACTATTCGCTCTCGCTGCAGACATGTTTCATTGAAGACTCCATCTAACCAAGATGTTGCAGCTGTTCTGATATCTCGAGATGGCATCGACCCCACGATGGCAGCTCACGTAGCTCGCGCTAGTCAAGGAAATGTTGGTCGAGCGAAATGGTTAGCAACAGATGAATATGCACGTGCATTTCGACATGATTTACTCGCTCTTCCGCTCCAATTGCGTTCTATTGGTACTGCTCTCGCGGCAGCTGCAGATTTGCAAAAGGCCGCTTCAGAGGAATCATTACGAGAAAATCGAGATCGCGATGAAAACGAAATTAATGCGCTCGCAACCGCATGGGGTCAAGGCGCTACAGGTCGTGGATTACCATCCGGTGCGAGTAAAGCATTGAAGGAATTGGAGAAAGAACAAAAGTCTCGAACAACAGCACGAAATCGAGCTTTTTTAGATAGGGCGCTCTTAGATTTACTCTCTTTTTATAGGGATGTGATCATCTTTCAGGCTGATCCTGAAAATGCTTCGCTAATTAATGAGGATGTTCGAAGTAATGTCATAACTTTGGCTGGCATGATTTCTTCTGAACAAGCACTCGAGAGAGCGGAGGCAATTTTGAACGCTCGCAAAGCTCTGGCTTTCAACGTTGCACCACTTTTAGCGCTTGAGAGTTTAATGATTTCTTTACGCATTTCGCCAGAAGTGGTTGAAGTTTGATGAAACCTCAGCGGATCTTGCCAATCGTCTTTTTTGCATTAGTAGTTGCTTTATTCTCTGGATATTTCTTGACTCGTGCAACCAATAACCCTGCCATTGCGCCAGAAGGAGAACCTAAACCTTACGTAAATTTGCAAGGTTATATGTCTCAACAAGTTGTGTGGAGTCAATGTGAAGAGAAATTTGAATGTGCAAAAGTAAAAGTTCCACTCAATTATTCAAATCCTGGAGCTCGAGCCATCACTCTCTCCGTCATTAGATTAAAGACCTCGGATCAAAAAAATAAGATTGGTTCGCTCTTGGTAAATCCTGGTGGTCCAGGAGGCTCAGGATATGACTATGGCAAGAGTGCTGAATTTATTGTTACTTCAAAGGTATTGAAGCGCTTTGATATTGTCGGTTTTGATCCTCGAGGTGTAGGAAGATCAACCCCATTGTGGTGCTTTACTGCCGCAGAAACTGATGAATTTGTTGCGGTGGACGGAGCACCTGACAGCCCACTGCAAGAGCAAAATTACATTGATCAATCTAAATTGCTTGCAAGACGATGCCAAGAGCGTGCTGGTGCATTACTGCCCTTTGTTGGGACTCTCGATGTTGCTCGTGATTTAGATATTTTGCGTGCGGTGCTCGGCGATAAGAAGTTAAACATGTTAGGGAAGTCTTATGGGACGCTGCTGGGTGCCACATACGCTCATCTCTTTCCACAGAATGTCGGACGCATAGTTTTAGATGGAGCGGTTGATCCCTCCGTCCCAATTGGGGAAATGAATCGCGAGCAGGCGAAAGCATTTGAAGTTGCTCTCAATTCATACCTCGATAATTATGTTGAACAGTGCCAAGTTAGTGGTGAATGTCCGTTTGGTATCAGCAGAAAAGAGGCTCAATCAACTCTTGTGGAATTGATAACAAATTCAGATACCGAACCACTGCCTAGCGATTCCAAACGCCCTGTAACTCAATCAGAAGTAATTCTCGGAATCATTAGTTCACTTTATGACTCTGATGGGGGATGGAGTGCATTGACTCCTGCACTAACCCAAGCCGTACAAGGGGATGGAACTGGACTTTTAGCGCTTGCTGATTTTTATGTAGATAGAAATGAAAGTGGTAAGTACGACATTAATTCAAATGAGATTGGATATGCAGTCAATTGTTTAGATAAGAATGAGACGCAATCAATTGAAAGCGTGCGCAGCGAAGCAGCCGAGTTATCAAAGATTTCTCCAACATTTGGTCGCTACCTTGCCTGGAGTGCTTTCCCCTGCAATTACTGGCCAGTAGCGCCAAAGACGGTACCTGTTCCGCTTTCTGCGCCAAGTGCTAATCCGATTCTCGTAGTTGGAACCTTGCGAGATCCGGCCACTCCGCTTCGCTGGGCAGCCAGCCTGGCTAAGCAATTGGGAAGCGGACAATTGCTGACCTACAACGGGGATGGCCACACCGCCTACACCAGGGGTAGTTCGTGCGTAGATAGCGCAGTGGATCGCTACTTTTTAACTGGAAAAATGCCCAAAATCGGCCTTACCTGCACCTAACGGGAGCCCTCCAACACATGGTCATTAGCACCCCCTTGGAGGTGGCAAAATTTCCCTGTGCGTTTGGACCATGTCTCATATGTAGCTGACCATGATCATCTGGTCGATGTAGTGCAACGAATTGGTTCTTCGCTAGGCGCGGCGTTTCAAGATGGTGGAATTCACCCAAGATTTGGAACTCGAAATTTTATTCTTCCGCTTCATGGTGGCACCTATCTTGAAGTTGTCTGTCCACTTGATCATCCAGCAACTGATGCATCACCTTTCGGCCAAGCAGTTTCCAAACGTGCAGGCGAAGGTGGCGGTTGGTTAACCTGGGTTGTAGAAGTAAATGACATCAAACCTGTAGAAGCACGAGTTGGACGTGAGGCAGTAAAGGGACATCGTCGTCGACCTGATGGTTTTGATTTAGAGTGGTATCAACTTGGTGTGAAGTCTGTGCTGGAAGATCCACAATTGCCATTCTTTGTGCAATGGCTAACCGATCGCGAACATCATCCATCAAACGGTGCCAACGGACATCCAATTATTGAAAGACTGGAAATAGCCGGGGAGCCACAAACCATTTCGGCTTGGCTCGGTGAACCTGAAAATCATCCACTCGACGACATTGAAGTAACCTGGATAGATCCATCACAGAATGATGGCGAACTGGGATTGGTTGCGGTTCACTTGCGCACAGACCGAGGCACAATCCGCCTGGATTAGCCCACCTCACGCCGCCTTAGCTCAGTCGGTAGAGCGTCTCACTCGTAATGAGAAGGTCGACGGTTCGATTCCGTCAGGCGGCTCCAGTTATCAAGCACTTCCACAGTTTTTCATTGCCAAGTAGCATGCGTTCGTGCTTCCGACTGAGTCAGATTATCGCGCGATGCGAATTTGGTTGTATGACTTCATTAATCACAAATGTATTTGGAGGGCAGAAGATCAATCTTTACGTCTTCCTTCTGTAAATCCTGGCGAATTCTATTCTTGGCAATTTTTTCTCCGCAAAGGTTTATTAGATGCAACGTTTCGTGAATATGTTGGACATCTATTTTGGAAGAATTTTGCACACGCTTATCGCACTAAAAGATTTCAAATTATCGGACCTGAAACAGGTGCAACGCCCTTGGTTTCAGCGTTAATGAGCACCGCAGAATATTACGAAATTCATCCAAACACCCTCGCACTTCGTAAAGAGCGTAAGAAGTATGGGGTCTTAAATCAATTTGAAGGAATTATTGATTACTCAATCCCGGCACTTGTTGTTGATGATTTAACAAATTCGGGAAGAACCATAAAAAAGGCAAATACAGCAGTTGCCGCTGAAGGAATAGAGATATTGCCATACTCATTTGTTTTGATTGGACGAGAGACCACAAAGATTGATGAAAAACAGGCTATTCAAAACTATTCAGGATTGTTTTCGATATTTCATTTAAACGATTTCGTCCTTGATTTTTCGAAGTATGCTGAAAAATATGGCACGGTTAATATGAAACGTGTTGAGTTTGAACGAAACCTTAGGAATTAATATGACTAAAGAATCAGTAGAAGAGATGCGCGAGTGGATGCGCAATTACATAAATCACACTTGTGTATATCGTGCTCGAAATAAATCGGAATGGATTCCTGGAAAAATTAAAGATACTCAGTATATTTGGCAGTTTTATTTGCGAAGAGCTTTAGCAAATGATCAATTTTGCAAATACGTAGGTATCACGTTTTGGGAAATGTGTGGAGCAGATTTTAAGAAGAGACAGTTTCAAATTGCAGGATTAGAATGGGCTTCTACGCCTTTACTATGCGCTATCGGAACCCAAGCAAAGAAATTTGGGATTCATTGCAATACCCTAAGTATTCGAGCGAATCGAAAGTCGTACGGATTTAAAAATAGATTCGAAG
>CAYFKL010000046.1:0-9705 GCA_964343565.1 uncultured Actinomycetes bacterium | reverse complement strand
TTTTCTGTTTCGCGATACCGAGAAGTCTTAGACGCATACATGTCTGGGTTAGAAAGAAGAATAGCGGCGGGCTTACCGCTGGATACCATCCGGTCTGTTGCATCCTTCTTTGTTTCAAGAGTTGACACTCTTTTAGACCCGATTTTAGAGAAGAATCCAGATCAGGGCGTTCAGCAACTTGCTGGAAAACTAGCATTGGCAAACGCACAGATCGCTTATAAAACTTTTTTCGAATCCACCAAAAGCGAGCGCTGGCAATTTATCTCCCAAAGTAATGGAAATCTACAACGTCCGCTTTGGGCATCAACGGGAGTAAAGAATCCTAAGTACCCGCCAGATCACTACGTGACTCCTCTAATCGCTCCAAATACTGTCAATACGATGCCTGAGAACACATTGCTCTCCTTGAAGGAATTTTCTAAACCCGTTGCTGGTATCGAATCCACCTTTGACCAAGCTGCAAATTATCTCGATCAACTTCACGTTGCAGGCATAGATTTGGAATACCACTTATCCGAGTTGGAACGAGATGGCATAGCTAAATTTGAATCTTCCTGGAACGATCTTCTAGACAGCATCCATGATTAAATTCAAAAGGAATGCACCTGATCGGGCTCTGGTAGAGCGAATAGCACTCTCGGCACAGAGACTGGCGAATTTAGACTCCAGCCTTTGGGGGCTCGAAAGTGAATCTGAGGCCAAGATTCGACTGGGCTGGGTAAACCTACCAACCACTTCAAGATCATTGCTTCCGGAGATTGATGCCCTTTCGGCTTGGGCAAGATCAAAAAATTTAACTCGTGTTCTGCTCTGTGGGATGGGCGGATCTTCGCTTGCTCCAGAGGTCATTTGTGCGAATGACGGTCGAGAAATTGTGATTTTAGATTCAACAGATCCAGGCCAAGTTCTTCGACACGGACACGGAGACTTAACACACACCATTATCGTCTTAGGTTCAAAAAGTGGATCGACGATTGAAACCGATTCACAAAGACGATTTTTTGAATCCACCTTGATCTCAAAAGGACTGAACCTCCATGATCATTTCGTTGTGGTGTCCGATCCCGGTTCCCCACTCTCAGAGTATGCAATTAATCATGGCTTAAAATTAATTCAGGCTGATCCAAACGTTGGTGGAAGGTTCAGTGCGTTATCAGCTTTCGGTTTAGTTCCAAGCGCTTTAGCCGGAGTGGATATATCCGTGCTGCTTGATGACGCGGCCGAAATTCAACTCACTGGCTTGGATTCGCCGGCTGTCCTCTTGGCTGCTGCACTTATTGAACATTCTCAGCAAAACCCATTCGTAGAGATCGTATCGAAACATGGTTTGGGAAATTGGATAGAGCAACTTGTTGCGGAATCCACCGGTAAAGCGGGGAGAGGAATACTCCCGATTGTGAAGGAAAGTTTTACAAACCATGTTGAATCCGTATTAAGAATCTCCTTAGTAGATGATGAAGGCGATATTTCTATCTCTGCTTCCCTGGGTGAGCAATTCATGCTTTGGGAAATTGCCACTGCACTCTTCTGCGCCGAACTTGGAATCAATCCTTTCGATCAACCAAACGTTGCTGAAGCAAAGGACCGGACTAATAAGATTCTGGATAATCCCCCAACAGAATCAACATATGTGGTTGACGAAAATCTTAAAATTTATAACTCAACCGGCAGAGATTTGCGCGAGGCCTTGAATCAATTCTTCTCAAAGTCGAGAGGTTATATTGGCATGACGGCATTCCTTGACCGGGAAGAATTTAGATATTTTCAAAACATATCCGAGTTGATTGAACAAAAATCTAAGCAGCCGTGCACTTTTGGCTGGGGTCCCCGATATTTGCACAGCACGGGACAGTTTCACAAAGGCGGCCCGTTGATCGGTTCGTTTCTGCAAATCACGTGTTCTGAATCAACAACGATAGAAGTTCCAGGACGGGATTTCACTTTTGGCCAACTTATTTCAGCTCAAGCAGCAGGAGATGCGGCGGCCTTAATGAGCCGAAACTTAAATTTCTTACGCGTTCATATCAATGGCGAAGACATACAAGCAGGGTTAAACAAAATTGTAGAGACGATTCGTTCGCTCTAGTCTTCGCCGCGCAATTTAGCGATCGCTTCAGCCAGAATGGCAGCACCGTCTTCTGTTGAGCGACGTTCTTTCACGTAAGCTAAATGAGTTTTGTATGGCTCGTTCTTGGGAGCGGCTGGCGGATTCTGTTGATCCATGCCCGCAGGTAATCCGCAGCGGGGGCAATCCCATTCAGTTGGTGGCGTAACAGTTCCATCGTCGGCAAAAGAGGGCTTGGTTTCGTGGCCATTTTCGCACCAATAGGAGACCCGAAATCGCGGCGCAGCATCGCCTCTTTCTGCTTCACCCATCGGACCAGCGCCGACTCGGCTACCTCGAATTGCGCTACCACTTGCCACGTTATCTCCTTATTTCAGCCAAAGACCGAGAGCGATAACACCCAGAAACCAAAGTGCACCGACGATGATGGTGATCCGATCTAAATTTCTTTCTACCACGGTTGATCCCCCATAAGAGGATGAAACTCCTCCACCAAAAAGGTCTGAGAGGCCTGAACCCTTCCCTTTATGGAGCAGTACGAGCATCACCATGAGGGTGCTAGTAATGACCAACAGAATGGAGAGTGCGATAACCATGGGAGCCCTTTCACCAAGTGGGAGTATCGTAACCCAAATCTAGGCCGTATTTTCCGTCACCCCGAGATCTTGGCGTTGAAAGCCGCTAGCACAGGGAATTTAGCGATTTTGGCAAACTCCTCGGCATCCAGGCTGGCTCCCCCCACCAGTGCCCCGTCGATATCTGCCTGCGCCATGATGTCAACGACATTTGCAGCCTTGACCGATCCACCGTACAGAATTCTTATTGAGTCAGCAGTTTCGCCAGGGAAGAGTTCGCCGACCCGATTTCGAATTGCCGAACATGCTTCCTGTGCGTCTTCGGGGCTAGCAACCTTGCCTGTTCCAATAGCCCAAATTGGCTCATAAGCAAGGACCACACTCTTTGGATTGGTGATGCCAATCAATGCCGCAGTGACCTGATCAAGAATGTGCGAGATGTGATTCTGCGCTTCCCTAACCTCCAAAGATTCCCCAACGCAAACAATCGGAGAAATTCCTGCAGCTAATGCCGCTTTAATTTTTAGATTGACTATTTCATCAGTTTCAGAGTGAATTGTTCGGCGTTCGCTGTGGCCGACTATTACAAAAGCGCATCCTAATTTGGAGAGCATGGCTGCTGAAATATCACCCGTGTAGGCGCCGTTAGGAAAAGGCGAAAGATCTTGGGCACCATAAGAGATTCTTAAGCGATCTCCATCGACTAACGTTTGGACTGAACGAATATCTGTGAAAGGTGGTATCACTACCACATCTACTGCATCATAATCTTTGTCATCAAGTGAGAATGCCAACTTCTGCGTCATGGCAATTGCCTCAAGATGATTGAGGTTCATTTTCCAATTACCCGCCATTAATGGTTTACGCGACATAATTATCCTTCGTTTTCATTCTCAGTTGAGTTCATTGACTCAACACCGAAAGTCCAGGAAGTTCTTTTCCTTCAAGGTACTCTAGCGAAGCCCCACCGCCAGTGGATATATATCCGAATTCGTCATCAGAGAATCCAAGTCTTCTCACCGCAGCAGCTGAATCTCCGCCTCCAACGACCGCTAGACCATCAACCTCAGTTAATGCTTTTGCAATCGAATGAGTTCCATGCGAAAACTGATGAAATTCAAACACTCCCATGGGTCCGTTCCAGAAAAGCGTATGGCAATCTTGAATTGAATTCGCAAAGCTTAAAGCAGATTCTGGTCCAATATCCAAACCAAGATCTTCATCGGCAATTTCGGTTGACTTCACTGTCCGAGGCAGGGCTTGTGCGGAAAACTCTGATGCAACAACGATATCGGTTGGCAGTAAAAGTTTTACCCCTAGTTTTTCAGCACGAGAAATGAATTCCTTTACACGTTCAATTTGATCGCTTTCAAGCAAAGACTTGCCGACTCTTAATCCGTTTGCTGCCAAGAAGGTGAACACCATTCCCCCGCCGATGGCAAGTAGATCGACTTTAGAAAGTAAGTTATCGATAACGCCCAATTTGTCTGAGACTTTTGCACCACCTAGCACTACACCGTATGGTCGCGCCGGATTCTGAGTCAACTTCTTTAAAACTTCTACTTCCGCCTCAACCAAGAAACCTGCAACGCTAGGAAGTAGCTTTGCAACATCATAAACAGATGCGTGCTTGCGGTGGACCGCACCAAATCCGTCACTAACGAAAAAATCGGCATTCTGAGCAAGCTGCGAAGCCAACTCAATTCGGTCTGGGTCATTCTTGGAAGTTTCCCTGGCTTCAAATCTGATATTTTCCACCAGCATCACATCGCCGTTATTCATTTGTGAAATGTGCAATTCAGTTTCCGGCCCATACCCGGTTGGTAGAAGCGGAACGGCAACATCAAGCAACTCGCTTAATCGTCGCGCGACTGGGGCTAGCGAGAGTTCAAGGTTTGGCACGCCTTTTGGTCGACCCAGGTGAGCCACAATAATCACTTTGGCGCCCAGCGAACGAAGATGATTGATTGTTGGAAGGCTAGCTCGTATTCGCCCATCATCGGATATAACGCCATCTTTGATTGGAACGTTGAAATCGGAACGAAGTAGCACGCGAGCGCCTTCTAGCGCTTTTAAGGATGCAAGAGTTCTCATAAAGAAGTTCCCGACAGAATTACTTTAATGGCAGCATCAAATCGAAGATCCAACGAAATTAACCAAATCAACGAGGCGATTCGAGTAACCCCACTCGTTGTCATACCAACCTAATACCTTGGCGGTGTTACCCATAGCGTTTGTCATTCCCGCATCAAAAATACAACTTGCTGGGTCAGTCACAATGTCGCTGGAAACTATCGGATCTTCGGTATAACGCAGATAGCCCTTCAGCGGACCTTCAGCCCACTTCTTCATGGCTGTGTTTATCTCTTCTTTTGACACTTCTCTTTCGAGAATGACCGTTAGATCTGTTGCCGAGCCAGTTGGGACTGGAACTCGCATTGCGTATCCGTCAAGTTTGCCCTTCAACGAGGGAATCGCCAATGAAATGGCCTTGGCTGCTCCAGTTGTGGTTGGAATCATGTTGGTTGCTGCTGAACGAGCGCGACGTAAGTCTTTATGCGGAAAATCTAAAATCACTTGATCGTTCGTGTAAGCATGAATTGTGGTCATCATGCCTTTTACAATCCCGAATTCTTCTACCAACACCTTAGCCATAGGCGCCAAACAGTTGGTGGTGCACGATGCATTCGAAATAATATGGTGTTTGCTCGGATCGTAAGTTTCATGATTTACACCCATAACGATTGTTACATCCTCGTCAGTTGCAGGTGCAGAAATAATTACTTTTTTCGCTCCGGCAGATATGTGCTTTGACGCATCAGCCGCTTTTGTGAAAATACCAGTCGACTCAATGACAATATCTGCCCCAAGTTCACCCCAAGGAAGATTTGCTGGATCCCGTTCAGCGGTGACCTTAAATGCTTTTCCTCCGACCACAATGCTTTCGTCAGTGAAAGTTACATCTCTATCTAATCGACCAAGTATCGAATCGTATTTAAGCAAATGAGCCAAAGTCTTCTTATCGGTCAGGTCATTAACTCCAACGATTTCAAAAGACGAATTTTGGGCAAGCGCCGCACGGAAAAAATTTCGTCCAATTCGACCAAATCCATTAATACCGACTTTGATAGTCATAACAGCCTCTTTTTGTAGAGTGAACATTTCGCCACAACGCTGGGGTGGATCTAGTTTAGCCGTTTATTAGGCCAACATATCCGGGGTCAAACCGGCTTCCGTATCTGGAATTCCCAATTCCTCTGCCCGCTTGTCTGCCATCGCCAATAGACGTCGAATTCTCCCGGCAACCGCGTCTTTGGTGAGAGGCGGATTCGCGAGCGTACCGAGCTCCTCCAAACTTGCTTGGCCATGCTCGATTCGAAGGCGACCAGCCTCTTTCAAATGATCTGGGATTTCCTCCCCCAAGATCTCCAATGCCCGAGCCACTCTCGCGGCAGCTGCAACCGCGGCTCTGGCAGAACGACGAAGATTTGCATCGTCGAAATTTGCAAGCCGATTTGCAGTCGCTCGGACTTCCCTTCGCATTCGACGTTCTTCCCAAGCCAACACACTCTGATGGGCTCCGAGTCGAGTCAGCATGATCGCGATCGCATCGCCATCGCGAACAACGACGCGATCAACTCCTCTGACTTCTCTAGCTTTCGCCACCACACCCAGCCTTCGGGCAGCTCCCACCAGAGCTAGGGCAGCCTCAGGTCCAGGACAGGTGACTTCTAAAGCGCAGGAACGTCCAGGTTCCGTGAGAGAGCCGTGGGCCAAGAATGCCCCTCTCCAAGCAGCTTGCGCATCGCAGAGAGAAGCGGAAACTACCTGCGGCGGCAAACCTCGGACGGGTCTTCCTCGACCATCAATTAACCCAGTTTGTCGCGCTAATGCGTCTCCTTCGCGAATGGATCGAATGACATACCTGCTGGCTTTTCTCAATCCCCCTGGAGCGATGACGGTCAGATCGGTTTCTTGAGAAAAGACGTCAAAAATATCTCGGCGGACTCTACGCGCTGTGGCAGCAGCATCAACTTCTGCCTCAACCACAATTCTTCCGCTGACAACATGCAGACCACCAGCAAATCGCAAAATTGCTGAAACTTCTGATTTGCGACAGCACGCCTTGGTGATGACTAAACGAGCCAACTCGTCTTTCACCGCAGCAGTCATCGCCATGTCCGTCATTTTGTCAGTAAATCTCTCTGCTCGCTCACTTTTCAAGAAAAATTTTCTTTAGTACACCAGCCAACTTGGCTGGATCATGATGAAGATTGCCCGCCGAAACATCTTCAAGGACCAGTTCGCATCCCATCTTTGCCATTCGAGCTCGAAGCGATTCAGGATTCGCCGTGCTCGAAGGATCAACAATTACATAATCAAAATGTAAACCCGGGGCATGCTCAAGCAGAATCTCAAAATGGCGGGTAGCCGTTAAGCCGGCCGCTTCGCCAGAATCTGCATCTTGGTTACCCGCGTCTAAGTTCATGATGAGAACTTTTCTAGCCTTGGATTTAACCAACGCTGAGAGTTGATCCGGGACCAAGAGATGCGGGATGACACTGCTATACCAAGATCCGGGACCAAGAGTTATCCAATCAGCGTTAGAGATTGCCGTAATGGCCTCCAAAGTTGCTGGTGGATTATGTGGCAGCAGCTCCACGTCAACAATTTCATGACTCGTAGTTGCAACCGCAACCTGACCTTCAACGCGACCTGCTGGTGCTTTCGAGGACGAATCAAGATTCACCGTTGCAGAAATGGTAAGTGGTACCGCTGCCATGGGCAGGACTCGACCTTTAACCTTGAGTAGGTTTCCCATCTGTTCCAGAGATAAAACGACATCACCTGTTGAATTCCATAACGCTGTGAGCATCAAATTTCCCAACGCATGTCCGCCGACTCCCTCATCTCCCGGGAATCTATATTGAATTGCTTGCGCCCAAGCGTTACCCCATTCATCATCTGCACACAACGCCGCCAATGCCATCCGCAAATCACCCGGCGGAATTACCCCAAAATCGCGTCTTAATCTTCCGCTTGATCCACCATCATCAGCAACGGTGACTATCGCAGTTATGTCTTCAGTCACAGACCGAAGTGAAGTCAATGTAGCTGCTAGCCCATGGCCACCGCCAAGTGCCACTAGTTTCAACATCACTCGCGGCCGATATCCCGGTGTGAAGGTTTAGCATCGTAATTCGAAAGCATAAGTAACTCAGCAAGACGTCTGGACACCGCAACACTTCGATGCTTTCCGCCAGTGCAACCCACTCCAATAGTGAGATACCTTTTACCCTCTTTTTGATAAGCCGGCAAAATCTTTTGCAAAAGTTTGGAATAACCTTGGATAAATTCCTCAACTATGGGTTCTTGGAAAACATTCGAAGAAACCCGAGCATCTAAGCCATTTAATTCTCTCAATTCTGGCACCCAATATGGATTCGCGATGAATCGAACATCAATTACAAAATCAGCATCTAACGGTACGCCATATTTAAAACCAAAAGAGAGGATGGTCATATGCAATTCGGGGATGTCAGATTTACCTACAGAACTTTCAATTCTTTCCTTCAATTGATGCACATTTAGAGAACTAGTATCAATAATGAGATTGGCTGAAGACCGTAATTCAGCGAGAATACTGCGCTCTCGATTGATGCCGTCCAAAACCCTATCTTCGTTTTGTAGAGGGTGCGGTCTTCTTGTGGATTCAAAACGCTTAACTAGAGCTTCATCATTCGCATCAAGAAAGAGAATCTGCAATTTTTCCGGTAAATTCTTTAAAGCCGATTGTAGTTCTGTAAAAAAAGCTCTCCCTCTGACATCAATGACTACTGCAATTTTTGGTGCTGCAGGCGTTGGCTGTTGAAGATTAGTGAGGGCTGGTAGCAGTGCAGGTGGCAAATTATCGACCACGTACCAACCCAAATCCTCCAGAACATGAGCGGCCGTGCTTCTACCTGCACCTGACATTCCCGTTATCAATAGGATTTCTGACACGCCCATACTCTAAGCCAGAGAGATCTTCTACTCCAGAATCTCACCTGTACTCATATCAATTGATAAGCCTGTTTGCTCGGCTTGGCTCCATTCGTGAATTCGGTGCGCCAGCTCAGCACCAATCCCAGGAACCTGAGAAATCTCTTCAGCGCTCGCTTTCTTCAGCGCAGTAAGTGACGGGAATTGCTGCAATAACGCTTTCCTGCGACTCTCCCCGAGTCCTGGGATTTCATCTAACACCGACTCAACCAATGCTCTGGCACGTTTACTTCGATGATAAGTGATCGCAAAACGATGCGCCTCATCGCGTACTCGTTGTAGGAGAAATAGTGCTTCACTCTTTCTGGACAAAATAATTGGCAATTCGGCTTCCGGTGGCCAGAGTTCTTCTAATCGCTTTGCAATTCCGAAGATTGGGATGTCGCCAAATCCATATTCCACTAGCACAGCATGAGCTGCATTCACTTGAGGCAATCCGCCATCAATCACAATAAGGTCTGGCTTATAGGCGAATTTAGAAACTAAGCCTTCTAAGGATTTAAAATCTAATTCATTCTCATCAATCAAACGTTTCATCCGCCTCGATAATACTTCTTTTATGGAATCCACATCACTGTCACCTCGTCCACGTATTGCAAATCTTCGATACTCAGCCTTCCTCGCTGCCCCATCCTCAAACACCACCATCGAGCCGACCGCGTGCGAGCCTTGGATATGGGAAATATCGAAACACTCAATTCTTAGAACTGGATTTGGGATCGATAAAGCCTGCTGCAATTCGTTTAAGGCGATTGCTCTTTTGCTTAGATCACTGCTGCGTTCGACTTGATGCCGAGAAACTGCTTCCACCGCGTTTATTCTGACGATCTCAAGCAGATCACTCTTATCTCCTCGTTTCGGAACCTTAATTTCGACTTTCGATCCACGAATCTCTTGTAGCCAGCCGATCAAAGATTCAAGATTGTTCGGAACTACATTCACATAAATAGTCGAGGGAATATCTTGGAGTAGATCTCCATAAATTTCTGTCAGTAACCATTTCATTGAATCTGATTCGTCAAC
>CAYFKL010000045.1:0-10165 GCA_964343565.1 uncultured Actinomycetes bacterium | reverse complement strand
GTCGCCATGGACATCGGTTACCAACCGAATTCCATCATCACTTGTCACTATCTCTTCAATAGATTCATAACTTTCACCCCGCCAAGGACCATCCACTCGGGAGTCTGCTTTTCGAAGTGATCGACCAACGGCATATCTTTCTGCAGCCAGACTCACAGCAGCGCCAGCAGCTAAAACGCCAACTGCAGCACCGAGGGAGAGGCCAGTCTTGCCAGCCCGAGACATTCGACTCATCGATAAACCCGTTCCACCCGCGGTCCAATTCGAGTGACGATTTCATAGTTGATGGTGCCACTTGCAGCCGCCCAATCATCAACGCTGGGGCCGCCATCGCCAAAGAGCAGCACATCATCGCCGGCTTTAGATAGCGAATCACGACCAAGATCTATAACAAATTGATCCATACAAATTCGGCCAAGCACTGGAACTACTTTTCCATCGACTGAAACCGAGAGTGAATTTGATGCATGGCGCGGAACACCATCCGCGTATCCCATTGCCACTACCCCAACTTTCGTCGCGCTCTTGGTAATTGCAGTTCCCCCATATGAAACCGCAACACCACCAGGCACATCTTTAACTAATAATAATTTTGCTGTGAGAGACATGGCAGGAAGTAAGTTGTATTTAGCAGCGCTACCCATAGTTGTGACATCTGGAGAGAGTCCATACATGGCAATTCCAGTACGCACTAAGTCATATCGGGCCTGAGCATCTACCAGGGTCGCCGCCGAATTTGAAAGATGTCTAACTTCTGGCTTGAGTACTTCAGCAATTGTTAAAGCTTCATCGAATGAAGTTCGTTGCGCGGCATTCGCGGGATGGCCTGGCTCATCGGCTCTAGCAAAGTGGCTCCATACTCCAGCGCATTTGATCAATCCCAAAGAAACATATTTTTCAGTTGCAGAAACTAAGTCACTCCATTGTCCTAGCGCACCGCCCCGAGTCATTCCAGTATCAACTTCTAAGTGGACTCTGGCAGGTTGACCAAGCATTCTTGCGGCGGCAGCGATCTCATCCAGCACATCGAGTGAAGATGCAGATAGATCAATATTTAGCGAAATCGCTTGCTGAAAATTTTCACCTGGTGGAGTGAGCCACGACATCACGCGAGGTTGAGTGATGCCCGCTTCTCTTAATGCAATCGATTCGCTGAGGAGTGCAGTTCCTAACCATTGCGCTCCACCTTCGAGCGCAGCGCGCGCCACCGGGATAAGTCCATGTCCATAGGCATCTGCTTTAAGAACTGCCATAACAGGAACTTGCGCGCGATCTTGAAGTGATTTCACATTATGTTTGATCGCACTTAAATCCACGATCGCCTTGGCGCGCATATCGCTACTCTATCTGCTCACGTGCTTGAAGTAGTGCAGGAATTAGTTCACTTGCACTTCCTTCAATAAGTTCTCCCGCAAGTCCATGTAAGTGAACACCAAGAATTGCGGCTTCTCGTGGTGGAACTCCCTTTGCCAAATAAGTTCCGATCACTCCGGCTAGTACATCACCGCTTCCAGCCGTAGCTAAGTTCAAACTTCCGCTGTGATTGATTGCTATGGGCGTGCTGGGTGCGACTATCAATGTGCGCGAGCCTTTTAACACCAAAATCACGCCAGTTTGATTAACAAAATTTCTAGCAACTTCCAGTCGGTTTGAGAGTAACGCCTCTTTTGAGACTCCGCTTATTTTTTGGAATTCACCATCATGTGGAGTGAGTATCACCTGATGACGAAATTCCCTTGGAATTTGCTCAAAGATTTCCAAAGCCGCAGCATCGAGTAAGACGGGTTTTCCACTAGAAACTTGCGATTGAATATGGGAGATCTCCGCTTTCGAAATTGAGGTGCGGCCCGGACCAACCACTAGCGCAGTGCTTGATCCAGAATTTATGACAACTTCTGGAAATTTCCGAAGTACAGATTCTGCGACTTCAGCAGAGTTAAGCCTGACCATGCCTATTCCCAATTTAAGTGCCGCACCAACAGTCAGATCTGCCGCGCCAGGATAGAGATGTGAACCAGCAATCACCTCAAGCGTTCCTCTTTGATACTTATGCGAACGTTGGTCTTCTTGCGGCAATAAGAGCGCGATATCTAAATCCTCATAACTCACGCAGGAAGCCTCTGTGGTATTCATATCTAACCCAATATCGATAAGTTCTATTTCACCGCACGAATCATCTTGCATCAAATGTGTTTGCTTGAGGGCTCCAAGTGCCAACGTGATATCTGGATGTACGTGCGGCGAATTGGGATCGGCAACATCAGCAGCGAGTCCGCTCGGCAAATCAATAGAAACAAGAAGTGCATCCGGTAAATCAATTGCAAATCCATTGCGGCCTCTCAAGCCAAAAACCCCATCTAAAATTAAGTCGACTTCAGCATCCAAATCTTCAACTTTGACTCCACCAGAGCGGAAAAAATTCTTACTCCATTGGTCATCTTCGCGGCCCAGTGGAAAGATTGCCGTTACTGCCACACCCCGCTCACGCAATAACGTTCCGGCTATCAACGCATCAGAACCGTTATCACCTGGTCCGACCAATATGAGAACACGTGAACCGTATGCACTTCCCCGAAGTTGTTTTAAACAGAGCAAAACCCGATTAGCAATGGCATGTGAGGCTCTCGCCATTAAAGGAGTACCTTGAGCAATCAATTGAGTCTCTCGCCGTTGAATTTCAGCAGCGCTAAAAGCAATTTTCATAGCGACTCAAGAATCACCATTGCTGAAGCAATGCCGCCATCGTGCGAAAGTGATAGGTGAATAGTTCGGCCATTAATTGCTTTCGCAACACTTCCACTCACATCAAAGTATGGTCGTCCAGATTCTTCGTTTCGCACGACGGCGTCGTGCCACTGCAAGCCTCTTGGAACTCCAAGCGCCTTTGCTAAAGCCTCCTTCGCTGCAAAACGCGCGGCCAGAGACGAATGCGAAAGTTCTCGCTCACTTTCAGCAAAGAGCCGATCTCTCAGTCCTGGAGTTCGCTCAAGCGACAGTGTGAATCGATCAATATCAACCACATCAATGCCAACGCCGGAGATCATGACTGAACCGGTTGCTTTGCTGATGGAACATATCGATCAACCGCAATTACTAAGACCAATAGCGAGCCGCCGATTAATAAGCCCCCTACTAAATCAGATAGCCAGTGAGTATTTCGGTAAAGCGAAACAGCAGAAACTCCTAAAGAAACAAGTGCGACACCACTTTGCAGAATTTTTGCCCTTCCGAGTGCACGATGCGTGTATCGATAGATCAAGTAGGCAAGCACACCCCAAGTTAAGATGGCATTTGCAGCATGTCCACTTGGATACGAGCCGACTCCACCAATATGAAAAAGATCAGATCCATCACGAGGTTTGCTGCGACTCAACAAAATTTTCAATGCACCAACAACCACATTTAATCCAAGAAGAGCAAGAAAAGAAAGATTGAGTGGCCGCCAAGATTTAAATCTAAGCGAGATTGCAAAGGCTGCCAATAGGAGGAGTGTTGCGCTTAATCCACGTAAACCCAAATTATCAATCGAAAGCACCAAAGTTCTTGTTAATCCATGCAAGCGAGGTGATGGGCGATCACCGATCAATCCATCTAAACGGCGATATGAATTTGACGAAGTAACTAACAAAGTATTCAGTGCGAATAGTGCTAGCAACAAGGAACTCAGGCGTATTGCTCGCACCATTTGACGACGTCTGCGCAAATCTATTCGAACTGTGTGTTGGATATCGTTCTTTTCAGACATTGCTACTCAACTGTTACAGATTTTGCCAGATTGCGTGGTTGATCCACATCAAAACCTTTCACGGTCGCCATCTCACAAGCAAAAACTTGTAGTGGAACAGTGGCGAGAAGTGGTTGCATCAAAGTCGGGCATTTTGGAATTCGAATGATTTGATCGCCGTAGGCGTTTACACTTTCGTCCCCTTCTTCAGCAATCAAAATTGTGTAAGCGCCTCGTGCGCGAACTTCCTGAACATTGCTAATAATTTTGTCATGAATCACGCTACGGCCACTTGGTGAAGGTATGGAGACTATTACTGGAGTCCCAGATTCAATCAGCGCAATAGGACCATGCTTCAACTCTCCCGCAGCAAAGCCTTCTGCGTGCATGTAAGCCAACTCTTTCAGTTTTAGCGCGCCTTCCAAAGCTACGGGATAGCCAACGTGTCTTCCTAAAAACAAAACTGAAGTTTTATCTTTCAAATCTTTCGCCAAGGCTCGCATTGGCTCAACAGTTTCCAAAACTTGCTCAATTTTTTCAGGCATATCTTTGAGTTGTGTCAGGATCGAGGTTATCTCATCACCGAATTTATTTCCGCGGACTTGTGCCAAGTAGAGCCCAACCAAATATGCAGCAACAATTTGTGTCAGGAAAGCCTTTGTTGAAGCTACAGCAATCTCTGGACCGGCATGGGTGTAGAGAACTGCATCAGATTCACGCGGAATGGTTGAGCCATTCGTATTACAAATAGCTAAGACTCGTGCCCGTTGTTCCCGAGCATGGCGCAATGCCATTAACGTATCCATGGTTTCACCAGATTGCGATATTGCAATCACTAAAGTGCTTCGGTCAACAATTGGATCTCGGTATCTGAATTCACTCGCCAGTTCTACTTCGACTGGAATTCGGGTCCAATGTTCAATCGCATATTTTGCTATTAGTCCGGCGTGATATGCAGTTCCGCATGCAATCACGATGATCTTGTCAACTTCTCGCAACTCATCATCGGAGAGTCGCATTTCATCCAAACTAAGTTTTCCGTCACTGCCAATCCTGCCTCGCAAAGTATCTGCTACGGCTCTTGGCTGTTCGACGATTTCTTTCAACATGAAATGATCGAAGCCACCCTTTTCTGCAGCACTTGCATCCCAGGTAACTTCGTATTCGTTCACCGCAGCTGGACTTCCATCGAATTGAGTAACCTCAATCAAGTCGCGAGTAATTTTTACAACTTGATCCTGACCCAACTCCACTGCATTCCGAGTGTGCGAGATAAATGCTGATACATCAGAGGCTAAGAAATTCTCACCATTTCCTCGACCTACGACTAAGGGTGAATTTCGACGTGCACCAACGACACAATCAGGAGCATCGGTGTGGACTGCCACCAAAGTGAAGGCCCCAATCAGTCTTTGGCAAGCAGCGCGCATTGCTGCCGCCAAATCTCCACCATGAGAGTTCCACTCTTCTTCCAATAAGTGTGCGACCGATTCAGTATCGGTTTCAGAAGAGAATTCGTGACCTGATTTTTCTAACTCTTCGCGTAATGAAGCAAAATTTTCGATAATGCCATTATGAATAACGGCTAACTTGCCACTGCAATCAACATGCGGATGTGCATTTCGATCCGTAGGTCCTCCGTGAGTGGCCCAGCGTGTGTGACCCATGCCTGCCGTGGATGTTGGAAGTGGCTTGCTACCCAGAGATGCTTCTAGATTTGCTAATTTGCCTGCGCGCTTATCGGTTGCCAAACCATCGGAAGTAATAAGTGCAACTCCAGCGGAGTCATAACCGCGATACTCCAAGCGGCGCAAACCTTGGATAACGACGTCGAGCGCTTGTTGTTCGCCGACATAACCGACGATTCCACACATCAGAGCTCTCCTTACTACCTCGCCCCAAGGACGAGCCGAACTAAGCCTAGAGGGCTAGCCGGGTGCGAACCTCATCCGCGAGCGCTTTCGCCGTACTTTGGGCCAGATTTTCTGTTGCCGCCTCAACCATGACTCGAATCACTGGCTCGGTTCCAGAAGGGCGCAACAGCACCCGCCCCTGACCACCAAGTGTCGCAGCAACCTTAGCCACTGATTCATCGAGTTCACTTACTCGACTCTTATCCACGTTGCTCACATTTATCAGTACTTGCGGATATTGAATCATCACCGCAGCTAATTCTGAGAGCGAACACTTGCTTTCAGCCATTTGGGCTGCGACCGATAGCGCGGTAAGTGTTCCATCACCGGTCTCGGCGAATTCGGCAAGGATGACGTGCCCAGATTGTTCCCCACCGAGTGCAACATTTGATTTGCGCATCTCTTCTAAAACGTAACGATCGCCAACCGCAGTAGTGATGACATTTATTTCGTTTTCCTTCATCGCATTCATAAAACCTAGATTGCTCATGACCGTGGTGACGACGGTGGAATTCGAAAGTCTATTTTTTTCCTTGAGAGCTAAAGCAAGAATGGCAATGATTTGATCTCCGTCAACAACGTTTCCATTCTCGTCGACAGCAAGAGTTCTATCCGCATCGCCATCGTGTGCAAAACCTGCCGCGGCTTTGGTCTCTTTTACTTTGGAAATCAACGGCTCTAAATGAGTTGAACCAACTCCATCGTTGATGTTTAATCCGTTTGGCTCTGTTGCAATCTCAATAACTTCAGCACCTAATCGCCTAAATGCTTCTGGACTCACTCGCGAAGCGCTCCCATTTGCGCCATCAATAACGAATGTAAGTCCGGAGAAACTTGCACTAACACTTGAGACTAAATGTTCGATGTAACTATCAACCATTTTTGCTGCATCGATAACTCGACCTACTTCACCAGCGAGGGGCCTCTCCCACTCCTCACCTAGTCGCGCTTCTATCGCGTCTTCAAGTGAATCGTCTAATTTCACACCACCGCGAGCAAAAAATTTAATTCCATTATCTGGCATTGGATTATGGGAAGCACTGATCATGACGCCAAGATCTGCTTCAGTGCTATTCACTAGATATGCAACGCCAGGAGTTGGAATGACGCCAACTCGATACACATCAACTCCAGCAGATGCCAATCCTGCAACCACTGCTGATTCTAAAAATTCACCAGATATTCGAGTGTCTCGCCCAACGATCGCGCGTGGTCGATGGCCCGCAAAGGTGCCACGTTCAGAGAGGATGTGAGCAGCGGCTACGGCAAGATCTAAAGCAAGTTCAGCTGTTAAATCCCGATTAGCAAGTCCACGGACTCCATCGGTACCAAAAAGACGCCCCACAGTGGTGAGCGTAGCAATTAACGCTTGCTGTATTGCGAACGCTTACGTGCTTTCTTCAGACCATACTTCTTACGCTCGATAACACGAGGATCACGAGTGAGGAAGCCTGCCTTCTTCAATGCTGGACGATTGGCTTCACGGTCAATCGCATTCAAAGCACGAGAAACTCCAAGTCGTAATGCACCAGCTTGACCAGAGATACCGCCACCATTGATGTGAGCATGCACATCGTAGGAACCATCTGCTCCGACAGTGCGGAAAGGTTCAGAAACTAATTGTTGATGAACTTTGTTTGGGAAGTAAGAAGCTAAGTCACGACCATTGATTGTCCAACGTCCGGAACCTGGAACTAATCGAACACGAGCAACCGCTTCCTTACGACGGCCAGTTCCTGCACCAGGAGCCGTTACCGCTGGGCGGTTAGTGGCGCGCGATGGAGTGCTGGTGGTGTAAGACTCGGGTGCGTTTGCTTCAATGTCGTCGTCACCAAAGTCTTCGATGTTCTCGTCGTACTGATTGCTCACGTGTTATCCCTTAGTTGATTTGTGAAACTTGGTTGAAAGTAAATGGCTTTGGTGATTGTGCAGCATGCGGATGAGTTGGTCCGGCATAAACTTTTAATTTGGTTCCCATCGCTCGTCCGAGTGAGGACTTTGGCAACATTCCCTTAATTGCTTTTTCAACCGCACGAACTGGGTTGTTCACCAAAAGATCGGTGTAGCGCGTGGAGCGAAGACCGCCTGGGAAACCAGAGTGGCGGTGATCAAATTTCGCTGCGGCTTTCTTGCCCTGCATCGCGACTTTGTCAGCGTTGATAACGATGACGAAATCACCCATATCCATGTGGGCTGCCACGGTTGGCTTGTGCTTGCCGCGAAGCAGAATTGCGGCGTGCGTAGCAAGTCGGCCGAGCACCACATCAGTGGCGTCGATGACATGCCATTGACGATCGATGTCGCCAGGGGTGGGGCTAAACGTACGCACGCGAACCTCTTTCTCAGCACTGCTCATTGGTACTTGATCCGACGGAGTAGGTTACCGGGGCACTTTCCAGCCGGTCAAAGCGAGGTGAGTCCTCACCAGGCTTCCCAGATCGGAGTCGGGGATTCTCGAACGGTGCCGTCCCCGCCAAAAATGAGAAATCGGTCGAACGTTCGAGCAAACCAGCGATCGTGGGTTACCGCCAAGATGGTGCCTTCAAAGCCAGCAAGCCCTTCCTCCAAGGCCTCCGCTGAGGCTAAATCCAGGTTATCGGTGGGCTCATCAAGGAGTAATAAGGTGGCTCCGCCCAGTTCCAACAAGAGAATTTGAAAGCGTGCCGCCTGCCCGCCTGAAAGGGTCTCAAATCGCTGTTCAGCCTGTTGGTCTAATTCGTATCTTCGCAAGACTGACTTTGCCGGCCCTAGTTGGAGGGAGTGTTCGCTCCAAAGCAGTTCTAGCAGGGTTTTTCCAAGAAACTCAGGGTGGGCATGGGTTTGTGCGAAATGGCCAGTAATAACTCGCGCACCTAATTTAAAGAGTCCGTTATAAGCAATTTCCTCACCAGTTAACAGTCTTAAGAAATGAGATTTACCGGAACCATTTGCACCCAAGATCGCAATTCGTTCACCGAAAAAAATTTCGCCAGTGAATGGATTGGTGAGTCGTTTTATGGCGAAGTCCTCCATCGTGACAACTCGGACTCCGGTGCGACCACCTCTTAATGTCACTCGAACATTTTGTTCTGGTGGAGGTGGAGTGGGAGCGCCTGCTTCTTCGAATTTGCGTAATCGAGTCTGCATTGCTCGATACTTACTCGCCATATCGGGAGACGATGCTGCTTGCCACTGCAACGTGCGAACCAAATCTTTAAGACGTTGATGTTCATCATCCCATCGCGCAACCGCATCAGCCATTCGAGCATTACGTGCCTTTCGGGCTTCATGCCACGTTTCAAATTTTTCACCATGAACCCACACGGAACTTCCATTTGGGCCCTGCTCCATCGTGACTATGCGAGTTGCAGTGTGATGTAGTAATTCTCGATCGTGAGTAATGAAAAGAATGGTTTTACGACTATCGCGAATTGCCTGCTCGAGCCAACGCTTCCCAGGTACATCTAAGTAGTTGTCTGGTTCGTCAAGAATTAAAACTTCTTCCGGCCCTCGAAGTAATACCTCTAAAACTAAACGTTTCTGCTCACCACCAGAGAGAGTATTTACCTGACGATTTTTTGCTAATTCAAAATCTAAATCAAGTGCGGCGTTAACGCATACATCCCAGAGAACTTCAGTTTCGTATCCGCCAACATCGCCCCAGTCAGCAATTGCTTGGGCGTACGCCATTTGGGTTGGTTCATCATCTTTTTCCATCAACTCAAGTTCAAGTTGATCGATCTTCAATGCGGCGTCACGGATTGGTTTTGGAGAAATTGAAATGAGTAAATCTCTAACTGTTGATTCATCCCGAATCGATCCAATGAATTGGCGCATCACGCCTAGCCCACCAGAGCGAGCCACTGCACCCAACTCAGGAGTGAGATCACCTGCGATGATTTTGAATAACGTGGTTTTGCCCGCACCATTTGGGCCAACTAATGCAGCTTTTGCTCCCTCTCCCACTCGGAACGAGACACCGTTTAAAAGTATCCGTCCATCAGAGAGTAAATAAGTTATGTCACTAACATCAATATGACCCATTACTGCACCTCGCGAAAATTTCTAGTTTCATTCGCGCGTGCTTCGAGTTGAGAATCATCCGGGTACCTCACACTCTCTAATGTGAGCCCATGCGGAGGCAATACTGGTACTTCACCAGAACGAGTTGTCGAAGTGAGCAGAGAAGAAATCCATTCAACTTCTCTTCTTCCTTCACCAACAGCACTCATTGCCCCCATGATTGACCTAACCATGGAGTGACAGAACGCATCAGCAGTGACCGTTGCAGTTAAGAGATCCGCTTCTCGAACCCAATCAAATCTTGTAATGGCTCGAATAGTGGATGTGAACTCTCGCTTTCGACAGAACGCCACAAAGTCATGTTCACCCAAAAATAGATTTGCAGCACTTTGCATTCTTGATTCATCTAACCGGTGAGGCCATCGCACAACAGTACGTCGATCCAGCGGCGTTGGCCCCATGTCTCCATCAGAGAATCGATATGTATAAGTTCGATCAAGTGCTGAAAATCTTGCATCAAATCCGA
>CAYFKL010000044.1:0-10362 GCA_964343565.1 uncultured Actinomycetes bacterium | reverse complement strand
GCATTGAACAAAATTGATTTACCTGATGGTCGCACGATGGCCGAGATGGTTGCCCCAATAATCAAGGAAATGGGTTATGAGGTTTATCCCGTCTCTGCTGGCTCACGAGAAGGATTGCAAGATCTAATTTATGCAATGTCTCGACTTGTGACTGAGGCCAGGTTGCAAGCACCGATCGAAGAAGCAACCAGAATCGTTATCCGACCCAGAGCGGCAAACAATGCTGGCTTTACCTTAGAAATGGGCCGAAACGATGAGGGTGAAGAGATATTCATTGTTAAGGGAGAAAAGCCTGAGCGGTGGACTAAGCAAACAGACTTTAGGAATGCCGAGGCGATTGGTTATCTTGCGGATCGACTGCACGCGCTAGGTGTTGAGAAGGCGCTTTATCAAGCAGGTGCCAAGCCAGGAGATTTAGTTCAGATTGGTAGCGATGAGTCAGCGGTTGAATTTGCCTGGGAGCCATCTATTGAAGCCGGCGCTGAGCTCTTAGGGCCACGAGGTGCTGACCAGCGCTTGGAGGATGCCGAATTTATTCGTTCCCTATCGATTGATTTGGAGAATGAGTTGGAAGAAGTCGATGAGTAAACGTCTTGTAGTAAAAGTTGGATCATCCTCTTTGACCGGCGCCGCTGGTGCAGAACTTGATCTCCAAGCCGTCGACGCTCTGGTCGATGCGCTGGCCTTTGTGCGGAGTCGAGGGGATGAGGTTCTTTTAGTTTCATCAGGCGCCATCGCCACAGGTCTTTCCCCGTTGAAATTAAAGACTCGTCCTCGAGATCTTGCGACTCAACAGGCAGCAGCAGCCGTTGGTCAAGGATTGTTAATGCATGCGTATGCATCTTCACTCGCTCGTCATCATTTAAACGGTGCCCAAGTCTTATTGACTGCTGAAGATGTGATTCGTCGTTCCCATTATCAGAACGCTCAACGCACGCTACTTAGATTATTGGATTTAGGGGTAGTTCCAATCATCAATGAGAATGACACAGTCGCTACTCATGAAATTCGATTTGGAGATAATGATCGACTCGCAGCTTTGGTCGCGCATTTGGTTCATGCTGATGAGTTACATCTACTCTCCGACGTTGATTTTCTTTACTCTGGAAATCCCTCTGATCCAACATCGCGCCCCATCGAACGAATCTCTACAATTCGCGAATTAGATGAAATTGACACTTTGAGTAAATCAAAATCTGGCGTTGGAACCGGAGGAATGTCAACCAAAGTTGAAGCGGCACGAATTGCAATGTCAGCCGGTATATCTGTGTATCTCTCATCAGCAAAAAATGCGATGTCTATGGTGAAAGGTGAAAGTGTTGGTACTTTCTTTGCGCCATCGATGAGCAAGACTCCTTCGAGATTACTTTGGTTGGCTCATGCATCATCGCCACGCGGTGTACTTCAACTTGATCCTGGTGCTGTTATCGCAGTTGTGGATCGACGAGTCTCTTTATTGCCTGCTGGCGTGATATCTGTAAGCGGTGAATTTGCTGCGGGAGATCCAGTTGATCTCGCTGGACCAGATGGAAAAGTGGTGGCACGTGGATTGGTGGCATTCGATTCAGAGGAAATTCCAAGAATGCTCGGAAAGAGTACGAAAGAACTTGCCCAAACTTTGGGGGCTGAGTTTGAGCGGGAACTCGTTCATCGTGACGATCTAGTTTTGCTATAAATTTCGAATAGACTCCCATCATGGTTCGTGCATCACTAGCCGCCACACTTCTGGTGTTTTCAACATCCATGCCTGCACTTGCTGCGTCTCCTTCAAGCACGCCAACTCCATCAACTGCTGGAGTTAGGACCAGCAACAAGTCCATTTCTATGAAATGTCAGATGGGCAAAGTGGTAAAGATGGTGGTTGGTAATAATCCGAAGTGCCCCAAAGGCTATAAACAAATTGCTTAAGTTCGTTTAGTCGCAATCTCGTGTAGCACTCGAACAGTCTCTGGTTCATCTTTCTCTTGCAAGTTTTCACTTAATTTGACTATGACGGTTTTATTATTTGGTACAGCCATAACGATCTGCTCATGAAGTCCGAGCATCATGACTGTGTCGGGATATGGGTGCCAAAAGAATGCTCCATAACCCCAGTTATGATCCAAACTCTCAACGGGTCTCGAGATTCTTGAATACCAATTCATGTCGAGAGTGGTTGTTGGTTGCAGAAGCAAAGTGCCAAGACGCAGATAATCTCGAGGAATTGCGTTGAAACAGCAGAATGCCTTCTCGATCCCTCCCGACTTATCTGCGCTCCAACTTGCTGCGTGTTCGGCACCGATGGGTTGCCAAATTCGTTCTTGAGCTAATTGCGCCATGCTTTTGCCAGTTATTTTTCGAAGTGCCATACCAACCATTTGCGTATCAACACTGCGATAGAGACCTTTACTGCCTGGCTCGAACATCATTTTTCGATGATGCTTAATAAAGTAATTCATGTCCGTCGTTGCATACATTTGGGCAATCGATCTTGCCCAGCCAGAAGGACCTGAAGGGTAATCGTCTGGAACATCAATACCCGAGCGCATATCTAGTAAATCTCCGATGGTTATTCGGTCAAATGAAGTTCCAGTTTTCCACTCGGGCAATATTTTGATGAGCAGATCACTCTCACTCAATTTTCCTTCAGCAATGAGTTGACCCGCAATTATCGATGTAACACTTTTGGCAACCGAGTAAGAAGGATGCAGTCGATCCTTGGGAACTCCATCTGCGTACCATTCGTGAGTCAGCATTCCGTCCCGATATATCAGCAAAGCATCAGTTTTCGTGGCTTTGAGGAAGTCATTAAAAGTCACGGATTTTCCATACCACTCCACCTGAGCGGGGAGCACCTCTTCTGCTCCGAGATTCAACTCGACTGGTGTGGAACTTGCCTTAATTGGATTGGAGTACATAGAGGTCGCAGTACTGGCAATCGAACCGAAACCAACCTGAATTGTCTTAATGGGATTGGGATATCGAAAGCCAGCCAAAACCACCCATAGCAAAACGAAACTGACTAGTGCTACTAAAAATATTCTTTTAAACCATCGAATTAAAAACATGTTGTCCTCACAGGGAGAATTCGGTGGTTTGTGTTGATCTTGAAACGACTTTGCCACCACTGATTACCACTCGTGGCGGTAGATGATTATTCAGCACTTCGTGTACGTCTTCATGTGAATGGATAAGCAAGTTTGCAACTTCACCGGCTTTTATCTCATGAGGTGTTGCAGAGATCGCACGAGATGCTCGAGTAGTGATCATGTCGAAAAGATCTTCCATTCTCGGCCGGGTATTTGCACCGAGAATATGAGCGGCAAGATAGGCAATTTCGAGCATGTTGTAACGACCCCAGGGATAGTAGGGATCTTCAATATCATCGTGACCAATTCCTACCGCTTGACCCATATCGAAAAGTTCAAGAGCTTTTAAATGCAGCGGGCCAGTATGTGGATCGGTTATGAAACCCATGCCAGCACGTTGGGCAAGAGCGGCAAGCCTTCTGAAAGTTGGTTCTTCGTAGAGCGCCATCGCACGCGCATGACAAGCCGTTACTCGCCCTTCTAACCCGTATTCAAGTGCCGCTACGCCGAGCATTTCTGCAGTTTTTAAAGTTGAGTCCCCAGCATCATCTACCAACATGGCTAACCGGGTGCCATATTTTTTTGCGAGTTCTGCCATGCGCTTAACGTGTTCCTTAGCTAACTCATCAGTGTGTTCGATCCAAGGAATTCCTCCAACTACATCAGCACCCATTGCCATCGCTTCTTTCACATAATCTTCAGCACCTGGGTCACGCAATAATCCGTCTTGTGGAAATGCAACCACTTCAATTTTTAAAATATCTTTTAACTCATCGCGAACGCGCATCACACCTTTTATGCCCTCGAGTCGGCCAGTGGTGTCGGTATCAACAAATGCTTGAATATGTAACACTCCATGCTTTATCGCATTGAGGGCAGCGGTTTTGGCATTGTCATAAATCCAAGACTCGTGATACTTCTCTTTCACTTTCGACGCGAGTTCAATTCCCGTCATCGCGCCGCCCATGCTTCCAGTGCCGTATTCACCGATCGTGGCATCTCCGAATGAGCGATAGGTGTAGACCTTGCACAGATGCATATGGCCATCGACGAAAGAGGTGGAAACAAGGGAACCGCCGGCATCGATGCTCTCACCACCAGTTAAGGCAGTGGGAGAGATTGCCTCGATTCGATTTCGGGTAATTCCAATATGAACAAGTTCCGGCACGTGCCGAAGTCGTGCATTGCTGATGACGAGATCAAATGTGGCCATGAACCAAGTCTAGACATGCGGGTAGGCTGAGCACATGGCATCGACTGTGATCGAGCAAGCGATTAGGGCTAGAAACGCTTCCAGAGCGCTAGCTCTTGCTTCACGTGCAGAGAAAGATGCCGCGCTACATGTCATGGCGGATGCCTTGGTCGCGGAGATTGCATCAATTCTTAATGCAAATGAACACGATCTAAAGTTGGCTGCCGAAGGCGGAACGAGCACTGCCTACCTTGATCGCCTAAAACTTACTGCAGAGCGAATTGAAGGTATGGCGAATGGTTTACGTCAGGTCGCTTCTTTAGTAGACCCAGTAGGGGATGTGATCCGGAGTTCAACCATGGCAAATGGTTTAGAGCTTCGACAGGTCCGAGTTCCGTTTGGCGTGATCGGCATGATTTATGAAGCAAGACCGAATGTAACTGTTGATGCTGCCGGAATTTGTTTGAAGTCTGGAAATGCCGTCTTGCTACGTGGTTCAAACTCGGCTTCGAATTCGAATCAAAAGTTAGTGGATGTTATGCGATCAGCGCTGGAGCGCACGTCGGTTCCGAGAGATGCAATTCAATTGCTCTCTGCTGAAGATAGGTCAACGGTCAAGGAATTGTTGACAGCAAGAGGATATGTTGACTTAGTCATTCCGCGCGGTGGCGCTGATCTCATTAAAACTGTTATAGAAGAAAGTAGAGTTCCAGTTATCGAAACTGGGGTTGGTAATTGCCATATTTACATCGATGAAAATGCTGATTTAAATAAGGCGACTCCAATAATCATTAATGCAAAAGTTCAACGACCATCGGTCTGTAATGCTGCTGAGACTATTTTGATTCATCGAGCGATTGCAACTCAATATCTCCCATCCATTATCAAGGCGCTGCATGATCAAGGTGTCACAATCCACGGTGACCAGAATTTTGTTGCTTCTGGTGAGCAAGTCAATATTAAAGTTTTACCAGCCACGGAAGAGGATTGGCGAGCAGAATATGGTTCTCTTGATATTGCGGCTCGAGTAGTCGATTCTCTTGATGATGCAGTCACACATATTCGGACGTACGGCACCTCGCACACGGAAGCAATCATTACCGAATCCACGGAGGCAGCAAACCGATTCATTGCCACCTGCGATAGCGCCGCAATCATGGTTAATGCCTCTACGCGATTTACGGACGGCGAGGAATTCGGTTTCGGCGCTGAGATTGGCATTTCAACTCAGAAATTACATGCCCGTGGCCCTATGGGCTTAGCGGAAATGACCAGCACCACGTGGATCGTTACCGGTAATGGACAGATCCGGTAACCGATAAGATAAAGCCATGATTTCTTTGGCCGCTGAATCGACTTATTCACTCCCAGCCTCCGCTCTAACCTTTGGAGTCGTGGCTTTTGCTGCTCTTGCATTCGGTCTATACATCACACTTCGCCAGGATTCTGACAAGTAATTTCTGATGCGGGTCGCCATTTTTGGAGGAACCTTCGACCCTTTTCATCATGCACATCACAGTGTCATCTCTGCAGCCTTAGACTCCAATTTGATTGACAAAGTTTTAGTTGTCCCGGCTGGTGATCCTTGGCAAAAAGGATCAGTGATAGCAAGCCCTTCAGATCGATTAGAAATGGCACGGCTTGCCACTGATGGCATGGCTGGCGTCGAAGTGAGTGACATTGAAGTACGTCGTGAAGGACCATCGTATGCAATTGATACCGTTAATGAATTGATTGAAATTGATTCTGAAGATTCGTTTTACTGGATTATTGGTTCAGATGCATTTTCCCAACTTCCTTCTTGGAAAAGGATTGGTGAACTTGCCGGGCTCATCACTTTTTTGGTGGTTTCACGTCCGGGTAATCCGGTACACACAGAAGTAGATGTAAATTTCGAACTTCTTCCCATGATTGAAAGTCATATTTCTTCAACCAAGATTCGGCAAGATTTGGCCGTTGGCTTAACTCCCCAGGGTTTACATCCATCGGTGTTGCACTTCATTAAGACTCATAGACTCTATGTGGAAGGATAAGTAAGTGCCAGCAACTGAAGAAGCGCTTATTCATGCGCGAGTAGCAGCGCTTGCAGCTCTTGAAAAACTCGGCTCTGAAGTTATTGCGATCGATGTCTCAGACCACTTAGCAATCACCGACCTTTTTGTGGTCATCACTGGAAGAAATGAACCACAAGTAAATGCCATAGTTGATGAAGTAGAGAAAAAGTTGCTCGAAGTAGGAGAAAAACCGTTACGGCGTGAAGGCGCTAGAGAAGGACGATGGGTTCTCCTTGATTATGGAGACATCATTGTTCATGTTCAGCACTTTGAAGAGCGTGGATTTTATGATCTTGAAAGATTGTGGAACGACTGCCCGATCGTCCACTTTGAAGACGCAGCACCAATTAATGACGTAGGCAATCTGAATGGCTAGAAAGCTGGTCTTATTGCGTCACGGTCAAACTGCGTGGAATGTTGAAAATCGTTTTCAAGGCAAGACTGATATTCCACTTGATGATGTTGGACATGCTCAAGCTCGAAGAGCAGGATCGTTGGTCGCGGCGTTTCAGCCCGATGCAATCGTCAGTAGTGATTTGATTCGCACCCAACAAACAGCAGCACCACTTGCCGCCATCACTGGATTAGAAGTTTGGTTGGACTCAGGACTTCGAGAAACTGATGGCGGGGAGTGGGAAGGATTAACCGGAACACAGATCAGACAACACGATCTAGAGAATTTTACGAGATGGATTAATTCTGAAGATGTAGTTGCCGGGCGGACAGGAGAGCGCCGGACCGAAGTTGCTACTCGTGCTGTCGCAGCGATTCACCGCGCATTCTCTCGACTCGCAGGGGATGCAACGTTGATTGCAGTTACGCACGGGGGGACTTCGCGGGGGATTATCGCGGAATTGTTAAACCTGCCCTCAGATTCATGGGGGGTCATTGGTGGATTGGCCAATTGCTCATGGTCAGTCTTGGACGAAGTTAATACTTCCCGTTGGCGCCTGACCGAACATAACGCTGGGACTCTGCCAGAGCCGGTCCTTGGCGAAGAGAGTGGCGGCTAATCCGACAGGCTTAATTGGGATTAGCCAGAGTAATTCGGTAAGTTGACGCTTCGTTCGGGGCTGTGGCGCAGCTGGTAGCGCACCACACTGGCAGTGTGGGGGTCAGGGGTTCAAGTCCCCTCAGCTCCACTTCGAATAAAGGTTGGCGAATATGACGGTGATGTCTCCGATTCCACGGGGTTGGTCGGACAAAGAAATTCCATCTCTTGCGGGGAAGGTCTTTCTTGTTACTGGAGGAAATTCAGGGTTAGGTTTTGCGACCGTGAAAGCGCTATCTGCGCACGGTGCTCACGTGATTCTTGCGGCCCGTAATGTAGAAAAAGCGAACCATGCGAAAGCACAATTAAAAGGTTCCATTGAAATAGGAATTGTTGATGTCGCAGATCTGGAATCAGTCCGATCGTTTGCAGCCTCCATCACCCATGCTCATCTGGACGGGATTGTGTTGAATGCCGGAGTGATGGCCACTCCACTAAAGCACACTCGGGATGGTTTTGAGTTACAAATGGCCACCAATCACATTGGTCACTTTGCTTTAAGTGGATTGCTGTTGAACAAATTGCAAGGTTCGCGAATTGTTTCCGTTTCTAGCATGGCGCACCGCATGGGTGATTTTGATATCGCAAGAATCGAAGATCAATTTAGAGTTATGGGAGATGATGCGCTTAAGTATCGGCCATGGGCCACTTACGGCCGAACCAAATTAGCAAACTTAATATTCACTCATGAGTTACAGCGACGTAGCGATGCTGCAGGTTGGAAAATTTCTGCCATAGCCGCACACCCTGGATGGTCCAATACGAATTTGCAATCGGTTGCACCAGAGATGCAAGGGAAAAATTTAAATGCAAAAGGTGCAAATTTAGTGAATCGAGTATTTGCGCAATCGGCCGAAATGGGTGCCCTGCCACAATTGGCGGCTCTAACCATTGGGGCAATTCCAGGTGGAGCCTATGTTGGCCCAGATGGGTTGGGGGAGTTGCGAGGTCATCCAAAATTGGTGCGATCACGTGAGATTGCTTACGACCAGCGGCTCGGAGCCGAGCTTTGGCGCATCAGCGAAGAGGTCACCGGGGTTCGGTGGCAGGTAACCTTTGACTCCTAATGAGTATCGAACCCGCTCGCCGAGAGGCTTATGACGTACTGGGAGTACAAGAGAAGTGGCTTCCAGTCTGGGATCAACTTGCCCCTTTTCGTTCAGGTCGAGCAGATGATCCACGTCCTAAAAAATACGTCTTGGATATGTTTCCCTATCCATCCGGTGACTTGCACATGGGACATGCCGAGGCCTACGCACTCGGGGATGTAGTAGCTCGCTATTGGGTGCAACGCGGTTTCAATGTTATGCATCCAATCGGCTGGGATGCTTTTGGTTTGCCAGCAGAGAACGCGGCGATAAAGCGTGGTGAAAGTCCGGTTGGCTGGACGTACGAAAATATTGCAACCCAAAAAGCGTCTATGCGCAGATATGCCTGTTCATTCGATTGGGATCGAGTTTTAAATACCTGTGATCCAGAATATTATCGATGGAACCAATGGATATTTTTACAAATGTTCAAAAAGGGCTTGGCCTATAGAAAAGCATCAAATGTGAATTGGTGCCCTGATTGTCAAACGGTCTTAGCGAATGAACAAGTCGTTGCCGGACTCTGCGAACGTTGCGACACATCTGTAACAAAAAAGAAATTAACTCAGTGGTATTTCAAGATCACTGATTATGCCGATCGTCTTTTAGACGATATGGAGGCGCTTGAAGGTAATTGGCCCGAAAAAGTTTTAACTATGCAACGAAATTGGATCGGGCGCTCGCAAGGCGCTGACGTGATCTTTCAGATCGAAGGAAGAAATGAACCGGTAACGATCTACACAACTCGTCCGGATACCTTGTACGGTGCAACATTTTTTGTGGTCGCAGTGGATTCAGATTTAGCGGCAGAACTCGTTGCCAATTCACCAGTTAAAGAAAAATTTGAGAAGTATCTGGATCAAGTCAAACAGATCAGCGAAGTTGATCGTCTCTCTACGGAACGGCCAAAGACTGGCATATTCCTAGAGCGATATGCAATCAATCCTGTAAATGGTGAAAAACTTCCAATTTGGGCCAGTGATTATGTGCTCGCTGATTATGGGCATGGCGCGATTATGGCGGTTCCTGCTCATGATCAACGCGATTTGGATTTTGCTCGAGCGATGAATTTGCCTGTCAGAGTTGTAGTGCAGACTGATGCAGAAGATCCGCAAGTTTCTGGAGTCGCTACTTCTGGCGATGGAGTGTTGATCAATTCCGGCGACTTGAATGGTCTAACTAAGATTGATGCAATTTCAAAAATTGTGGCTCAACTGGAAGCAAAGCAGTTAGGTCGAGCTGCTAAGAATTATCGATTGAGAGATTGGCTAATTTCCAGGCAACGATATTGGGGTACACCGATCCCAATTATCCATTGTCCAAAGTGCGGTGAAGTAGCAGATGAAAATTTACCTGTTGAACTGCCTGATGCGGCTGGCCTCGATCTCAAACCCAAAGGAACATCACCGTTGGGTGGCGCTAGACATTGGGTCGAGGTTGTCTGTCCTCAGTGCGGAAGTAATGCGGAACGCGATACAGACACAATGGATACTTTCGTCGATTCATCTTGGTACTTTTTGCGATACACCAGCGTTGGAAGAAATGATGTTCCATTTGATCCAACAGAAGTAAATACCTGGCTGCCCGTTGATCAATATGTGGGTGGAGTTACACATGCCATTTTGCATCTTCTCTACTCGCGATTCTTCACCAAAGTTCTTTTTGATTTAGGAATGGTGAATTTCACCGAACCCTTCACTCGCTTGCTTAATCAAGGCATGGTGGTGATGGATGGTTCGGCTATGAGCAAGAGTCGAGGTAACTTAGTTAAGCTCTCCGACGAACTTGCTGTCCATGGCGTTGATGCAATTCGTCTAACCATGGTATTTGCTGGACCTCCAGAGGATGACATCGATTGGGCGGAAGTTTCACCAGCGGGTTCTTTAAAGTTCTTGGCTCGAGCATGGCG
>CAYFKL010000043.1:0-10444 GCA_964343565.1 uncultured Actinomycetes bacterium | reverse complement strand
CGACGCAATACCCAATAGGTCATAACTAAAACTCCGGCAGGCAGTGCATTAAATTGCTCCGCTTCACTTTTAGATAGCAGTTGCAAAATAAAACTTATAAAATTCACTACTAAGCCAATGGTCAATACTTTTTGTACAGTTGCAGACCAAGGACCTCTTTGATAAACCTGATGAATAAACCAAGCTTGTATTGGCATCAATAGCGAAAAAAGGGCATAGACCACTTTTAACGCTGCGGGCAATCCATCGGTGTAGGCACCACCAGCGACCTTGTTAAATACCCACGTCCAATCAAGTACTGCTCCAAAAACCAGTAGGAACGAATACCCAAGAGCGAGATAGCTCAAACCAGTCAAAATGCTTCGGGCATCTGCAATTCCAGTGCCCCTACCAAGTTTTCCGCTAGCCACCGTTCAAGGCTACGGCAAAACCCCTTAAAACCGCCGTGAAAGTGGGGGTAGATTAGGCGAGTGAGCCACCAAAATGCTGCTGCCATTCCCGAAGTAACAGCCGGCGCTAAAGCGATCGAAAAAATAGCTGGAAACCATCAAATCGCGGTTGTCATGGGTTCTGGGTGGGCTGATGCCCTACCGCTTCTCGGGAGAGAACGCGCTCGAGTTTCAATGACCGACCTTCCAGGTTTCGCTCCCCCAACTGCGCTGGGTCATGCTGGGCAAATTGTTTCAGTTGATTGCAACGGAAAATCAACTCTGGTCTTTCTCGGCCGTACTCATCTCTACGAGGGACATGGCATCGATTCGGTGGTGCACGGTGTGCGAACCGCGATTGCAAATGGTGCAAAAATAATCATTCTGACAAATGCGTGTGGAGGAATTAATCTCGATTTTCAAGTAGGTCAACCAGTGATCATCAAAGATCACATCTCTTTAACTGGTGTCTCCCCTTTAAGCGGAGCAAATTTTGTTGACCTCACAACTCTCTATTCACCTCGGCTGCGTTCAATCGCAAAAAATATTGATCCGTCATTGCCTGAAGGTGTCTATGTGCATTGGCGTGGCCCAACCTATGAAACGCCAGCAGAGATTCGCATGATGAGAACAATGGGTGCTGACATGGTTGGAATGTCGACAGTGCCTGAGGCAATTGCCGCACATGCTCTGGGTGCTGAGGTATTTGGACTTTCGTTGGTGACGAATGCTGCCGCTGGTGTCACAGGAGAGAAATTAAGTCATGATGAAGTAATGGCCGCTGGAAAAGCTTCGGCAATTCGTATGGGGACATTACTTGCACAATTGATTGAAAAGGCTTGAGCGTGACTTTACTTGCAGAGGTAGAAAAGTGGATTGCAGATGATCCCGATCCTGCAACTGCACAAACTTTGCGCGAAGCAGTAGCCAGAAATGATCTCGAATTTCTACAATCTTGTTTCAGTGGATTCTTAGAGTTTGGCACGGCTGGTTTGCGAGGACCGCTTGGTCCAGGCCCATCAAGGATGAACCGGGCTGTTGTCAGTCGAGCAGCACTCGGATTAGCAGCCTTCATGAAATCTCGAGGTCTAGATTCCATTGTCGTTGGATATGACGCGCGACATGGATCGCGTCAATTTGCCGAAGATACCTGTGAATTAATGCAAGGCGCTGGAATCACAGCACATCTCATGCCACGCGAACTTCCAACTCCGGTCTTAGCTTATGCTGTGAAAGCGTTGGCAGTTAATGCTGGCGTGATGGTAACTGCAAGCCATAATCCACCACAGGATAACGGCTACAAAGTTTATTTAGGTGGCACTGTCGACGGAGTGAAATACGATGGATCGCAGATCATCTCCCCGGTAGATTCATTAATTTCAATGGAAATCGATCAAGTTGATTCTGTTATGAGCGCCCCGCGTGAAAAAAATTGGAAAATTGTTTCTGAAGAAGTGATTAATTCCTACATTTCACGAACTTTGGCAGCACTAGGCCATCGATCCAGCGATCTCAAGGTCATTCACACCTCTCTCCATGGCGTGGGCGATGAGGTGTTCGTAGCAACTGTCAGCGCGGCTGGATTTACCAACGTCATCACCGTGGCAGAGCAAGCAAAACCTGATCCAGATTTCCCAACCGTTAACTTTCCTAACCCTGAAGAGAAGGGTGCGATCGACTTAGCAATCGAATACGCCGTCAAACATAATGCTGAATTAGTGATTGCAAATGACCCAGATGCCGACCGCTGCGGAGCCGCATTCTTTGATCGCAGACTCAATACTTGGCGAATGCTGCGCGGAGATGAGGTCGGCTCGATCTTGGGAGAGATAATCGCTCGAGAAAGCAAGCCGGACACCATTCTCGCTAACTCAATTGTTTCTTCATCACTACTTGCAAAAATAGCAAAACGACATAACGTAAAATTTGCAGAAACTTTAACGGGCTTTAAATATCTGGCAAAGATCCCCGGACTTACCTATGGCTACGAAGAGGCGTTGGGTTACTGTGTTGATTCAGAAACAGTCAACGATAAGGACGGCATCTCGGCCGGACTGAAGTTGATGATGATCGCTCATGATTTGAAATCATCACATCAAGATCTAAATGATTTACTTGATGAAATAGCCATAACCTATGGAGTCCACCTTACTGAGCAAATTTCTATCAGAGTTGATGACCTCTCCCTTATCAAGAAAGTTATGCAGCATTTTAGAAATCATCCACTCACAGAAGTTGCTGGACTTCCAGTTATCCGTCACGATGATCTCTTAATAGGAAGTGATTTACCTCCGACTGATGGATTACGTTTTTACACAGACCAGGCTCGGATCATCCTGCGACCGAGTGGAACCGAGCCGAAACTCAAGTGTTATTTGGAGATTGCATTACCGCCACGAGAGGATTTAGCGTCCGCACGAGCCGAAGCTGAATCAATGATGACACTGCTTTCAAATGAAATTCGATCCTTAATTTTGAGCGCAGAAAAGTAACGGACTCCAAATGAAATCTCATATCTCTGCTGCCGAAGCAATCGCCCGAATGAAACGGTTGCCCGCTGTAGATCAAGTTGGTGCGGAAGGTCGCGCAGCCATGTTAGGAACGCGAAGCATCAAAACGAGTAGTAAAGCGCAAGCCATTGATTTAGCAATTTCTATGGTAGATCTCACCACTCTAGAAGGAGCAGATACCGCGGGTAAGGTGCGAGCGCTATGTGCCAAAGGCGTCAGGCCTGATCCAACTGACCCCGCTGTTCCCTCTGTTGGTGCAATCTGTGTTTATAACGACATGGTCTCCATCGCTAAAGAATCTTTATTAGCAATCGGTGGCAGTGCTGTCGGCATTGCTGCTGTCACAACGGCTTTTCCATCCGGTCGAGCCTCCATTGAAGTCAAATGTCAAGATACCGAAGATGCCATCACTGCTGGCGCTACCGAGATAGACATGGTGATAGATCGCGGTGCTTTCCTTGCTGGAAATTACCAAAAAGTATTTGAAGAAATTTCAACGATCGCTTCTCTTTGCGCTGGGAAAGCTCACCTCAAAGTGATTCTAGAAACTGGTGAGTTAGTTACCTACGATGCAGTTCGACGCGCTTCGTGGCTAGCGATGTGGGCCGGTGCAGATTTCATTAAAACGAGTACCGGAAAAGTGACACCTGCCGCCACCCCCGCAGTGGTGTTGGTCATGCTGGAAGCCGTCCGGGACTTCTATCGAGACCACCAAATCAGAATTGGAGTCAAGCCAGCAGGTGGAATTCGCACCACCAAAGATGCCATCAAACAGTTGGTTTTAGTAAAAGAGACTGCCGGAGACGAGTGGCTGACCAACAAGTTATTTCGTATCGGAGCCTCTGCACTTCTCAACGATCTGCTAATGCAACGCAGAAAACTTGCAACTGGCTACTACTCTGGTCCTAACTACGTGACGATTGATTGAGGGAATTATGAGTTTTGAATACGCTCCGGCGCCTGAATCTCGTAGCGTGGTTTCAATTGCGAAGTCATATGGACTCTTTATCAATGGCGAATTTACCGATGCCACAGGAACGCCTTTCGACACCATAAACCCGGCAACGGAGGAAGTGCTCGCCTCAATCGCCACAGCTTCAAGCAAAGATGTTGACCGAGCTGTCAATGCGGCCCGAAAGGCAGCACCTAAATGGGCAGCGCTACCTGCAAAAGAGCGCGGAAAATACCTGTACCGGATCGCTCGAATTCTGCAAGAGCGTGCTAGAGAATTTGCAGTCTTAGAGACTCTAAATAACGGAAAACCAATTCGTGAATCTCGAGATACAGATATTCCACTTGTGGCCGCTCACTTCTTCTATCACGCTGGCTGGGCCGATAAGTTGGAGTACGCCGGTTTACCTTCAACTACTCCCTATGGTGTTGTTGGCCAAATAATTCCTTGGAATTTTCCTCTCCTGATGCTGGCCTGGAAAGTTGCGCCGGCGCTTGCCACCGGAAACGTTGTAGTACTAAAACCGGCAGAGACCACACCGCTCACCGCGCTGCTCTTTGCCGATGTAGTCCGACAGGCCGGAGTGCCCGATGGGGTCATCAATATCATCACTGGTGATGGAAGCACTGGTGCTGCTCTTGTGGAACATCCTGGAGTCGACAAAATTGCATTCACCGGATCAACCGAAGTTGGAAAGATTATTGCTCGATCTATTCATCAACGCATGAGCGAAAAGCATCGAGGATTGACTCTTGAGCTCGGCGGAAAAGGTGCGAATATTATTTTTGAAGATGCACCCCTAGATGAATCTGTCGAAGGCATCATTAATGGGATCTTTTTCAATCAGGGTCATGTCTGCTGTGCAGGATCTAGATTACTTGTTCAGGAGAATGTTCTAGAAGAAGTGACCGATCGACTCAAAGATCGAATGGCCAAACTGCGAGTTGGCGATCCAATGGATAAGAACACTGATGTTGGAGCGATCAATTCCGCGGCTCAGTTAGCAAAAATTAAAGAATTATCTGCCAGTGGAATAAATGAAGGTGCAGAAAGTTGGTCAACTCCATGCCAACTTCCAACCAATGGATTCTGGTTTGCTCCAACAATTTTTACTGGCGTTACCCAAGCCCATCGAATTGCAAGAGAAGAAATCTTTGGTCCAGTGCTCTCCATCTTGACTTTCCGTACACCTGCCGAAGCGGTAGAGAAAGCGAACAACACTCCCTATGGACTCTCAGCGGGAATATGGACCGATAAAGGCTCACGTATTTTGTGGATGGCAGAGCGCATGCGAGCCGGAGTGGTTTGGGCGAATTCATTTAATAAATTTGATCCAACAAGCCCCTTCGGTGGATATAAAGAGTCTGGATGGGGTCGTGAAGGTGGACGTCACGGATTAGCTGCATACGTGAAAGCAGGCAACCATGAGTGAGCGATTGAGTGTTTTAAAAACTTATAAACTCTATATCAACGGCGCTTTTCCACGCAGTGAGTCAGGTCGATCTTTTGAGGTGAACGATCACCAGGGAGCGTTTCTTGCGAACGCAGCACTCGCCTCTCGCAAAGATCTTCGAGATGCCGTTTCAGCAGCCCGAAACGCACAAAACAGTTGGAGCAAAGCCACTGCCTACAATCGCGGTCAGGTGCTCTATCGCATTGCTGAAGTTATGGAAGGTAGGCGAGATCAATTCGTTGAAGAGATTACTTCACTCATTGGTTGCTCAAAAAAGAAAGCTACGAAAGAAGTAGATGCAACCATTGATCGTTGGGTTTGGTACGCCGGTTGGAGTGACAAACTTTCGGCAACATTTGGGAATACAAATCCAGTAGCCGGACCGTTCTTCAATTTCACTGTTCCAGAACCTGTAGGAGTAGTTGGAATTATTCCAGCAACTTCGCCGACTCTGCTAAGTATTTCTTCCGCAATTGCAGCGGCCATTGTCAGCGGCAACACTGCAGTAGTGATCGCTCCCAGCTCCAATCCCCTATCAGCCATCACATTGGGAGAGGTTTGTGCAACAAGCGACGTGCCTGCTGGAGTCATAAATATTCTCACTGGTTCAGTGGATGAATTATCGCCTTGGCTCGCAGCACACATGGATATTGATGCACTAGATCTCTCAGGTGTTCCAATCGAAACGCGCGCCGAACTGGCCGTTGCCAGCGTTGAGAATCTCAAAAGAATCGCTGCTTTTGATTCAGTAGATTCCCCTCCTCTTGCCACAATGCATGCATTCCTTGAAGCAAAAACAATTTGGCATCCCATTGGGATTTAAGTGATTCTGCTTGTTGGCCTAACCGTTGGCGCCCTGATGGCGTTAGTGGGAGCTGGAGTAGGTGCGCTTACGGTTCCACTCTCAGTGCACCTACTTGGATATAACTATCACGACGCAACTATTGCTGGACTCGTTGTTGTCATGGTTTCAGGTGCCGTAAATTCACTGCTGAGCGCACGTCGGGGTGAAGTTAGGTTTCGAGCCGCACTCCCATTTGTACTCATCACGACTCCGATTGCGTTGTTGGTTGGACATTTCGGAAAATCCATTCCGGAAGCCGTGACCGCTCTCCTGATTTCACTGGTATTACTCATATTTGCAACGTCGTTACTGCGACCCGTGCGTTCTGAACAGGCTAAAAGTTGGAAAGGTTGGCTTGGAGCAGCATTTGCTGGCGCCAGCGCTGGTGCACTTGGGTTAGGTGGCGGATTTGTGATCGTGCCATCTCTGCGAATCATTACTCGACTCTCTATTGCAAGTTCAGTTGCAACTGGAAGCGTGATTCTCACCGGCAACGCTGCTGCCGCGCTCATCGGTAAGGGTGAATTTCCATCTCTTGAACTTTGGCTTTTAGGTGGCTGTGCTGCTCTCGGAGTACTACTAGGACGAATGCTTACGAAAAAAATTTCTGCTCGAGTACGTCAAATTGGTCTTGCAGTAATGCTTTACTTATTTTCCTTGATCACGCTTTTAGATGTGATTACAAGGCTGCGTACCGGGGCTTAACAACGTCTTCGATCAAGTGCAATCTCTGGTCAAAAGGAATGAATGCACTCTTTAGAGCATTGACGGTCACTCTTTGGAAATCCAATAATTGCCAATTAAAAGCATCGGCAACTTTTACGAACTCCTCCGTCATCGAAGTTTGGCTCATTAATCGATTATCAGTATTTATTGTTACTCGAAACCTTAATTCCTCAAGTAAACCAATCGGATGCGAAGCAATTGAGGAGACCGCTCCAGTTTGCACATTTGAGGATGGGCACATTTCCAAAGGAATTCGACGATCTCTCACGTAAGCTGCGAGCGCCCCTAACTTTCCTTCATGGATATCATCCACGATTCGTACTCCATGGCCGAGTCGTTCTGCCCCGCAAATTTGGATTGCTTCCCAGATCGATGGTAATCCAAATGCCTCACCTGCATGAATAGTGAAGTGTGCATTCTCTTTTCGCAAATAATTAAATGAACTCAAGAAATCACTCGGTGGATAACCATCTTCTGGCCCAGCGATATCGAAACCAACCACTCCTTGGTCTCGATATTTGACTACTAAAGCAGCGGTTTCTTCACCATTCTTCAGGTGCCGAAGCGCGGTAAGAATTGTTCTAACTGTGATGGGGTAACCCAGAGCGGCCGCTTCAAGTTCACCTAAGCGGTTTCCTTCCTGAACGGCCTCCACCACCTCAGCCATACTGAGGCCACCTTTGACCATGAGTTCTGGTGCGTAACGAACTTCTGCATACACCACATTGTCGAGCGCTAGATCCAGTGTTGATTCTTTAGCTACTCGAATTAAGTGCGCCCGAGTCTGCATAACTGCAACGGTATGTTCGAAAGTTTCTAAATATTTCACTAATGAACCAGAATTTGCGGCTTGCGCAAACCAAGAATTTAATTCATCGGGCTCATAACTTGGCAAAGCGGTGTAGCCGATCTCTTTTGAAATTTCAATAATCGTGGAAATTCGAAGGGCGCCATCTAAATGATCATGCAGTACCGCTTTAGGGGCTCGTTTTAATTCCTCGTGGCTTGGATTGCGCAACAGCGACATTAAGAAATTCTATCGACAATAAGAGGCAGTAGATTCGTTGGTTGGTTAATAGTGAATGAATTTTCGAGTGCTGATAATGCGAAACTAAATCTTTCTGGGGTTTCGGTATGCAACGTGTAAACCACATCACCTGCTCTAACTGAATCACCGGGTTTCAGCGAAATTTCAACTCCAGCGGATGCTTGCACAGTTTCACCCTGTCGAGATCTTCCGGCACCTAATCTCCATGCCGCGAGACCGACGGCAAGAGCGTCCATGCTCGTGATAGTTCCATCTGCACTGGCACGCACCACTTCTTGATGAGGTGCCACCGGCAATGGCGCATGTATATCCCCGCCTTGCGCGGCAATCATGGAATTCCAGACATCCATTGCCTTGCCAGAGGAGAGAACTTCAGCCGGATCCACGTCGATATTTACGGCAGATAACATTTCTCGAGCAAGTGCGATAGTCAGATCAACTACATCCTTTGGGCCACCACCGGCAAGAACTTCAATCGATTCGCGCACTTCCAGAGCATTACCTGCGGTTTTCCCAAGCGGTACATCCATCGCAGTAACTAAAGCCACCGTCTTAACGCCGGCGTCCTTACCTAGCGCGACCATTACCTCTGCCAATTCTCGAGCCTTACTTGGATCGCTCATAAATGCGCCAGATCCAGTTTTAACATCAAGCACTAATGCACTCGTTCCCTCAGCGATCTTCTTGCTCATAATTGAGGATGCAATTAATGGAATAGCAGGCACCGTACCGGTGACATCGCGTAAGGCATAGATCTTCTTGTCAGCAGGCGCTAAACCAGATCCCGCGGCACAGATGACGGCGCCGTTCTCATGTAATACGTGCAGCATTTCCTCATTAGATAGGGCGGCACGCCAACCCGAAATAGACTCCAACTTGTCGAGCGTTCCGCCGGTATGACCAAGCCCACGACCCGAGAGTTGTGGTACCGCAGCGCCGCAGGCTGCCACCAAAGGTGCCAATGGCAACGTTATTTTGTCTCCCACGCCACCGGTTGAATGTTTGTCGGTGGTTGGTCGCTTAAGCATCGACCAATCCATTCTCTCACCGGTATTGATCATGGCAGTTGTCCATTGTGAAATTTCAGTTCGAGTCATTCCATTTAACAAGATTGCCATTAGTAAGGCTGACATTTGTTCATCGGCAACGACTCCACGCGTATAGGCATCGACCACCCAGTCGATTTCATTTTTTGTCAGAGTGCGTTTATCTCTTTTTGCGCCGATGATGTCGACAACTGCAAATGGTTCAACCATTACTTGGCTCGATCTAACTCATGCGGTCCAAAGGCTTCGGGTAACACTTCAGCCATTGTGGTAATCCCTCCCGGCATCAGGATTTGCATTTCAGGTCCACCATGTTCGAAGAGCAATTGCCGACAACGCCCACACGGCATTAACGGATTTCCTTTAGCATCGACACAAGCAACTGCCACTAACTTGCCGCCACCAGTCGCAGCGAGTTGCGAAACCATGCCGCACTCTGCACACAAACCAACGCCATAGCAAGCGTTTTCGACATTACAACCCACAACGATACGACCATCATCAACCAAACCTGCAACGCCTACTGGAAATTTTGAGTAGGGAGCATATGCCTTTCCCATAACACCGATCGCTGCTTGAGTTAATGCACTCCAATCAATCATGTGCGCCAGCCATCAAACGCCCTACCCGAGTGCGTTCCGCATCTTTTGCATCGAGCACTGCAACGATCTGACCGCCATACATAACGGCTACTCGATCTGAAAGCGAGAGCACTTCATCCAGTTCTGCCGAAACCAGCAGTACAGCAGCGCCTTGATCACGAGCGGCGATGAGTTGATTATGTATAAATTCGATCGAACCAACATCTACGCCCCGAGTTGGCTGCGCCGCAACTACTACTCGACCATTTTGACTGAGTTCTCGGGCGACCACCACTTTTTGCTTATTCCCTCCGGATAGTGAATCAGCACTATTTTTTGCCGAGGGTGTTCGCACATCAAATTGCTCAACAAGTTTCTGGCCATTCGCCTCAACTTCTGCCCGATCTCTGATCCAACCACGGGCGAATGGAGGACGATCAAATTGATTGAGTACTAAATTATCTTCGATCGAATAACTTGCAACCAATCCATGTTTTTCACGATCTTCAGGAACGTGGGAAACACCCATTGCGTGAACTTTATGGGGATTCATATCAGGCGTACGTTCACCATCGATAACCACTTCGCCCGAAACTCGATGCCGCATACCGCACACCGCTTCAACAAATTCGCGCTGACCATTTCCTTCTACGCCGGCAATTCCAAAAATCTCACCGGCATGAACATCAATAGAAATACCATTCACTGCCATCAAATTTCGATCATCTTTTACCTTGAGATTGCTTATGGAAAGCGCAACACCACTCGGCTTTGCACTACCTTTCTCCACTCTCAGCACTACGTTTCTGCCAACCATTAATTGAGCCAGACCTTCTTCGTCTGTCTCTTTCGGGGT
>CAYFKL010000042.1:0-10503 GCA_964343565.1 uncultured Actinomycetes bacterium | reverse complement strand
CTATTTTTGGATCCAATCATGGTGGATGCCGAGAAGTGGTTTTGGAACAGTACCAACCGATCGGCACTTGAGATTCCTGGGGTAACCGGAATTCCTCTAAGCAATGCAGCAGGTTGGTTGTTGTGTGGAGTATTACTCGGAGCGCTTCTCAATAAAACTTTACCTAAAGATCATCGAAAAACCTCAAGCACATTTTTAAGTATGAATCTCATTCTGGGTTGGACTTTATTCTCTGGCATCGTGGGATCAATCTTTTTCTTCAATCGACCTTGGAATGCCCTGGTTGGCGGCGTTTCACTGGGTGTAATCGTGCTTCCACATCTGATCAATTCCTGGCTTAATCGTGACTAACATTTCTTACTTCATCGTCGGCTTTGCCTCAATATTCTGTTTAATAAATTTAGCGATCACGCTTTTAAATATTTTCGACGCAGAAAGATACTTTTCTGAAGATACGATCTCAGGCAAGGTAGTAGTTCTGATTCCAGCAAGAGATGAAGAGAAACGAATTGAGCCATTGCTCTGCTCACTTAATTCTCAAACCAAAATAGAAAACTTGATTGTTGTGGTAATTGACGATGACTCCCAAGACCAGACTGCAAAGTTTGTTGAGAATTTCTTCAAGAATTCTTTTGAGGGTTCTATACACACCCATCTGTTGCGGGCTAGACCAATTCCGACTGGCTGGAACGGCAAAAGCAATGCTCTTCAAACCGGATATTTAGCATTCCCCGACGCCGACTTATACATCACGCTCGATGCTGATATCGAATTATCTGATAATGCAATCAGTTCCAGCGCCACTTCCATGCTAAAACGTGGCGACTCATTCCTATCCCCATATCCAAAGCAGGTATGTAGCCACTGGACTCACATTTTGGTGCAACCACTACTTCAGTGGTCTTGGTTGGCAACACTGCCGCTCAGATTTGCAAGATCATCTGCCCGACCTTCGACTGCTGTCGCGAATGGGCAATTTTTCGTAGTAGCCGGAGATGCGCTGAGGAGCGTGGGAGGATTTCAAGACGCGGCCCATCACGTTCTTGATGATTTAGCACTCGCACGATCCTTAAAGAGAGCAGGATTTTCAGGCACAGCTATACCTGCTCCAAAACTGAGCCGATGCCGCATGTACACAGACTGGAGCGATCTCGCTGCGGGGTATCAAAAATCCCTTTGGAGCGCTTTCGGAAAAATGACTCTACCTATTCTGATCATTTTCTTTGCTGTCTACGTACTCCCACTCTTTATGGGTCCGATTGGCTTGATGGCGTACCTATTGGCAGTTACATCGCGATCATTTAGCGATCGAATATCTGGCTACCACCTTCTGTATGCAATTTTTCATCCGGTTTCCATCCTGATTTTTCTCTATCTAATTCTCTCTTCGTTATTTCTCAAATCTCAAGGAACACTAATGTGGCGAGGTCGAAGAATTTGAGTCGCATAGCAATCCTCGGAGCCGGGATAGGAGGTCTTAGCGCTGCCTGCCGTCTTTCGAAATTAGGACACAAGGTAACAGTTTTCGAGCAATCGGCTTTCGCAGGTGGAAAATGCCAGACTGAATCAATTGACGGCTATGTTTTCGATACCGGACCTTCACTTTTTACTTTACCGGCAATATATCGAGATCTCTTTTTGAAAACTGGTGATCCGATTGAAAGTATTTTAGATCTTGTCCCAGTCAATCCAGCTTTCGAATACCGGTTTGAAAACGGAAACGTCTTGAAGTACGACACGAATTTAAATGATCTCTTGAACGAAATATCCAGTCTTTACGATCATCAAAGTGCCCAGCAATGGAGAACTTTGTTGCAGCGCGGTCACGACATGTGGCAACTTAGCCGAAATAACTTCCTTGAGAATCCAAATCCCGCGCTTCGAGATTTTGTAACAAGTAAGGGATTTTTCAGAAATCTCAAAATCATGGCTCCCAATAAATCTCTACGAGATCTGGGAAGTGAAATCGTGAGCAATGCTGATTTGCGCATGATTATCGATCGATACGCAACCTACACCGGTTCAGATCCGAGAAAAGCTCCGAGTGCTCTGTTGACGATTCCTTTCATAGAACAAGCATTTGGCGCTTGGCACATTAAGGGTGGTGTAGGAACTCTTTCAAGAGCCCTATTTGAGCGAGCAGAATCGCTGGGGACAGATTTCCATTTCAATTCTTCTATCACCGCAGTTCAAAAAGGTTCCAAACGAATCGAATCGATCGAAGTTGAGGGAAAGAACATTTCAGATTTTGACATCTATATTTCGAATATCGACCATTCCCTCCTAACCGAGATGATTGATGGAAAGAATATAAAAACAGATACACCATCGCTGGCTGGATTCGTTCTTCTTCTTGGAGTATCTAAACAAATTTTAGTTTCGCACAATACGGTTTTATTTCCACAAGATTACGATCAAGAATTTGATTCGCTTTTTGGAGCAAACCCAAAGTTGGTCAAACAACCTACGATTTACATTTGTTCACCTCAGGATGATTCCATGGTTCCACAGACGGGTCATCAAAGCTGGTTTGTTTTAGTAAACGCTCCTAGCGGTAATTTTGTTGATTGGAATAATCCAGATATTTCAACCACATACGCTAAAAGCATTATTGAGCAGATTCAGCAAAGAGGTTTATTGAGATCAGAAGATATTGTTTCAATGACAGTCCGCACTCCCCTAGATTTGCAAGCAAGAACAAATGCTCCCGGTGGTGCGATCTATGGTTCCCCGATGCATGGATCTCCGTTCAGGAGACCAACCAACATAACGGCGTTCCAAAATCTTTTCGAAGTGGGTGGGTCCGTCCACCCTGGTGGCGGTTTACCGATGGTCGGCTTAGGAGCAGCAAACGTATCCGAATATATCGGTAAAGCTTAATGACTCAGTTCGCGTGCTATGTGCTTGGAGAGCGATCTCATTGCGTGTAATTGAAGCGCCAATAGAACCAATGAAGTAACAACTGGATAGAGGATCAATGCAACTGCAGTCAATAGCGCCCTCACTGGTCGCTCAGCGACAGTCACAATTCCGATTTCATTACTACCTTGAGAATTAAATCGAGCTCTCAGGTATTCCTGCGTAGTTGCCAAAATCCACAATCCAGTGACAAGCCAGATAGGCACTCCGATTCTCCAAAGTGCTATCGCCCACAATCCTTCACTCGTTCGATCTGCCAATGAATCCCAAATTGCACCCTTAACGGATGCTCTTTGGGAAATGATGGCTAGCGATCCATCGCAACCATCAATAATCAATGCGATCACGACTAACAAAGCACTTGCTGGATTCGGTGCAAAAATTGGGACCAAAATCGAGACTCCAAGTCCAACCAAAGTTAGGGCATTAGGAGTAAAGCGCATTGCGGAGAGTGCTTTCGCAATTTGATACGAGATGTTTAACCAAGCGATTACGACTCTAGACGGGGAAACGTCGCCGTGAAGTCGAGACCATTCACGCATAAATTCGCTTTTCATTGATCTCACTCTACCGAGCATAAATGATGACGTATGGGTATTCTCAGAGAGTGGCGCTTACTTCCGACCAGATCACGGCTGAGATTTCGAGAGAGATTTCGAGTTTTCTCGATCATCAAACTCGTATTCTTGAGGGGATAGCTGATGATCTGCTACCGGTCGGTGAAGCGATAAAAGACTTCCTCGAAGGCGGGAAGCGCTTACGGCCTCGATTCGCAATCACCGCTTACCAGGCATGCGGTGGTACAGATATAGGTACTGCGATCAAAGCCGTTACTTCTCTTGAGTTTCTGCACGCTTGCGCGTTGATCCATGACGATGTTATGGATGGATCTGAGACTCGTCGAGGTAAGCCAGCGGTACATCATCAATTTGCAAACTTCCACCGCCAAGAGCAGTTCCATGGCAATTCGGAATCTTTCGGGCTCTCGAGTGCAATTTTACTAGGCGATCTCTGCTTAGTTTGGGCCGACCAATCGCTTCATAGCGCTGGATTATCTAATGAACAAATTTTGCACGTGCAGCCTATCTATGACGAAATGCGCGCAGAGTTAATGGCGGGTCAATATCTCGATGTCCTCGAACAAGCCATTGGGGCGTCGAACTTAGAAAGATCGCTGCGAGTAGCTCGATATAAATCAGGGAAATACTCAGTGGAACGACCACTGCATTTCGGATCCGCCATGGCTGAATCAGATTCAGAAACTCTGAGAATATTTTCCGATTTCGGGCTCCCTCTCGGCGAAGCGTTTCAACTTAGAGATGACATTTTGGGTGTGTTCGGCGATCCAGCCATCACAGGTAAACCAGCTGGAGACGATCTAAGAGAAGGTAAGCGAACAGTTCTTATGGCGGAAACGTTCGCGCGAGCATCTCAAATACAAACCCAAACCGTCCTTCGACACTTCGGTGACCCACACTTGTCCGCCGAAGGAATTTCGGTTTTGAGAGAGATCATTTCTTCCACAGGAGCGCTCGCTGCGGTTGAGCAACGAATTGAAACTAACGCAAGAAAGGCCCAAGAAGTCATTAGCACTTCTCAATTGACGGTAGATGGCAAGTCCCTACTTGCTGAGTTAGCAATTGCTGCAACGGTTCGAAACGTTTGATTTCATGAGAACCATTCGGGAAAAGACTGACCACGTAGTCGTAGTCGGAGCAGGTTTGGCAGGGCTTGCGACAGCAATGCATCTTGCTGGCGCAGGACGCAAAGTCACTTTGCTGGAAAGAGAGAAAACCCCAGGCGGTCGCAACGGCCTTCTAACCTCTTCAGGATACTCATTCGATACTGGTCCAACTGTTTTGACTATGCCAAGTTTGATTCAAGAAGCATTCAGCGCCATTGATGAAAATATGGAAGATTGGCTGCATCTAAAACCGGTTTCACCGCTCTACAGATCATTTTTTGCTGATGGTTCGATATTAAATGTCTTTGCAGATACCCACCAAATGGAGCAGGAGATCTCACAAGTTATAGGAGCGCAGGAAGCAATCGGCTATCGAAGATACGTTGATTTTGTTACCAAACTCTACAAGTATGAAATGAAAGATTTTATAGATAGAAACATCGACTCCCCTTTCGGTTTGCTTACTCCAAATCTTGCAAAGTTGATTGCTATCGGTGGATTTAGAAAACTTGCCCCAAAGGTGAATGAATTTCTGAAAGACCCGCGCACCCAACGCGTCTATTCGTTTCAAGCTATGTACGCTGGGCTGAGTCCTCAGCAAGCTTTAGCAATCTATGCCGTTATTGCATATATGGATTCAGTTAATGGCGTCTTCTTTCCCGAAGGCGGAATGCATGCAGTCCCTCGATCCATGGCAGCTGCAGCAAAGAAGCATGGCGTTGATATCAGATACGAACACGAAGTTACTTCGCTTGAAAAATCTGGTTCGAAAGTGACGGCGGCAATAACTTCCAATGGCGAACGTTTCGAATGCGATGCCATCGTCTTAAACCCGGATCTACCTATCGCTTGGGCTAGCCTCCTTGGAAAGAATCCATGGTCTATTTCGAGATTGAAATATTCCCCATCATGCGTTGTCCTACTTGCAGGTTCTTCTCGTGATTATGAACATACTGCTCATCACAATATTCACTTTGGGCACGAATGGGAGGGAGTATTTACGGACTTGATTAAGAAAAAGACCGTAATGTCGGATCCAAGTATCCTCGTCACCGTACCAACCAAAGATGACTCTTCACTGGCTCCTGCGGGAAAACACTCCTATTACGTTCTCTTCCCTACCCCGAATTTAGATGCAAAAATTGATTGGCAATCCTTTTCAGGTGAGTACCAATCTCAAATGATTAAAGCTCTGGAAAATAGAGGCTACACGGGATTTGGTGAATCAATAGAAATCTCACATCTAACAACACCACTCGAATGGGAAAGAATGGGCCTAGAAAGGGGTGCACCTTTCGCCAGTTCACATACTTTTCTCCAAACCGGTCCCTTCCGGCCTTCTAATTTTCCACGTAAATTTAGTAACGTAGTTTTTGCAGGATCTGGAACTCGTCCAGGCGTCGGGGTTCCCATGGTTCTTATTAGTGGAAAGCTTGCTGCACAAAGAATTACTGGTAAATGATTTCAAATGAAAACTGATTTAGCGAAATCCTACGAATTATGCAGATCTCTTAACGCCAAGCACGGAAAAACCTATTACTTAGCGACCTTACTACTACCGCCTAAAAAGCGACCTTATGTACACGCACTTTACGGATTCGCTAGGTATGCAGATGAAATCGTGGATGATTTAGAGTCGACATTAAGCCTTCAAGCAAAGAAGCAACACTTGCAAGAATTCGGCGATCGCATCATTTCAGATATCAAAATGGGGCACTCATCAGATCCCGTTGGAGCTGCATTCGTTGATACGATTACTACTTGGAAGATCCCGTTAGAACACGTGGAAGCATTTCTGAATTCCATGGCAATGGATCTAGAAATATCGAGTTACGAAACGTTTTCGGATTTAGAGCGATATGTTTATGGTTCTGCCGCGGTCATCGGATTACAAATGGTTCCCATTTTGGAACCAATAGATGAGAGCGCGTATGAGTTTGCCAAGGACCTAGGTGTGGCTTTCCAACTTGCAAATTTTATTAGGGATGTGAACGAGGATTTAGATCGTGGCAGGATCTATCTTCCTCTAGCTGAACTCAGAAGTCATGGCGTCACCCCCGAAATGTTAGGTCAACGTAAAGCAACTCCCGAGATCAAGAAAGCCTTAGCAGAACAAATTGCTAGAGTACGAACATTGCAGAAGAATGCTGACTCTGGAATAAAACTTTTGCACCCAAGCAGTAGGCCATGCATTCAGGCTGCTTCAACACTTTATTGTGGAATTGTTGACGAAGTTGAAAAAATTGATTTTGAAATATTTGATCAAAGAGCTAGCACTTCAATGGCTCGAAGGCTTTCGATATTCATACCTTCTTTGATGAAATCCTATTTCTCTCGATAAATCCAGATAGATTGAGTCAGGAGAACCAAAGCAAATCCAAAGAGGAGATCCTCGACCGGTGCGTAGAAAACTCTCATCCCCCAGATCTTTTCCGCTGAGTAAATCACTATCCCTCTGCCGGTCAGCCAACCATTAGTAAGCAATTGAAATCCCAGAATGATGACGTAAGAAACCCAGAAAACTTTGTGGCGAATTATCGCAGTTTTAAGAATAAGTAAATCAAAAAAGATTGCGATCACCACGCCGCTTACCGCAAGACTGGAGTAAGAGATCATTTTCGATATCCCCATCGAGGTTTCGACTTCCTGACGGCTTCAAAAGTAAGAATCGCGGCAAGAGGTACCACAAAAAAGAAAACAATTTCTTCGACAGGAATTCCAAAGAAGCGCTTCAGCGGCAGAATCTGTAGGGAGTCAAAAGTCCAATGGGACATGGAGATGGCAGCATAATCCCAAAGCAAGAATATTAAGAGGACTGGGATAATGGTCATTACTAATCTTCTGACCTGTTGTAGGACACGAACCTTAAGAAAAATTTGTAGCCAAATTGATCCAAGAAAAGTAAAAATTAGCATTACTAAGTAACCAATATTTCTCATCGCGGTAGCAACTCTTTCAATCGTTTAGCCGCTCGTTCTGGGTTATCTGAATTAGTGATAGCCCGGACTACAACAATGCGAGTTGCTCCGGCATCAATTACTTGATCAACTTCTTCAAATCCGATTCCCCCGATAGCAAACCAAGGCTTATCTACTTGTAGAGATGAGACATACTTGATGAGATTTAAGCCCGGTGCCGGTCTTCCAGGTTTAGTTGGAGTAGGCCAACATGGACCAACTGCGAAATAATCGACACTTGGATTCACACTTGCTTCAAATGCTTCTATTTCGGAATGAGTTGAGAGACCTACCTGTGTTGATGGCAAGATAATACTTTTAGCATCAACTGGTGAAATATCTTCCTGACCAACATGTAACACGTCTGCCCCCGATAACTGAGCAATGTCAGCTCGATCGTTGACTGCCCAGAGTCTCTGAAATTCTCTCGCCGCCTCCGACAATATTTCCAAATATTTCAATTCTTGTTTTGCCTCAAGTTGCTTATCTCGAAGTTGGATAATGTCGACCCCACCAGAAAAAGCCCGCCTTACAAAGTCTCCAAATTCCGCAAATGAGCCTCGCCGATCCGTGCAAAGATAAAGATTGGCCTCACTTAATGGCATGACCTCACTTTATCGCGTAGGCTATTTCATACGGGAGCTAAACAGCTGAGAGGCGGACTCACCTCCGCGACCGTTTACCTGATCCGGATAATGCCGGCGTAGGGAGGTTTTATGCAGACCGCAGTTATCGGTGCTGGCTTAGTGGGTCTTTCTGCCGCTCGCGCGGTGGCTAAAAGAGGCGAACACGTCACTATCATTGATGATTATCGAGTGGCAGCCGCCTCGCCAATGGCAGGTGGCATGCTGGCTCCAATCTCAGAACTGTGGTTTGGAGAGGAAGCTCGGCTACGTCTAGATATTCAATCTCTAAGGTTATGGCCAACTTACGCCCGTGATCTTCAGCAGGAATCTGGAGTAGATATCGACCTAAGAACTCATGGAACGTTGCAGGTAAGTTTTGATCACGACGATTTGCTTGAGCTTAGAAGAATTCATGACCTGCAGATTAATTTAGGATTAAAAACGGAGATGTTAACTTCGGAGGAAGTCCTTCACTTGTCGCCTTTTTTGAATCCCAAGATCACTGGGGGGATACACATCAAGGACGATCTAGCAGTTGATAATCGCAAATTGTTGAAGGCCTTACATCAAGCCTTGGAGATATCTGGAGCTACTTTCATAAATAGTTCTGTAACTAGAATGTCAAAAATTTCGGAAATGTTCGAACTGGAACTTTCTAGTACAAAACTTAGATTTGATCGCGTTATATTGGCAACAGGGGCTTGGACTAATGAATTGCTAGATGATTTCGGACCCAATCCACAAATTCGACCTATCAATGGAGAAATTCTTCGACTTTCTTCAAAAACGCGAGTGCTTGATCACACCATACGTGCCAATGTGCGTGGTTCTGCTGTCTACATCGTTCCCAGAAGTAATTTCGATGACTCGCCAACTCATGAATTGGTAGTTGGGGCAACCCAAAATGAGAGAGGATTTGAATCACTCCCCCAAGCTGGAGGCATCTATCAATTGTTACGAGATAGCCGAGAAATTTTGCCGCATATCCTTGAAATGAATTTAGTTGAGGTTGGAATGGGATTGCGACCAGGGAGTCGAAACAATACTCCATTAATAGATCGTCATCCGAATCATCCTGAATTGATTATCGCAACCGGGCATTATCGAAATGGCGTATTACTTACTCCACTTACCGAACTAACGCTGTCTCAAATTTTAGACGGACATTCAACCCACACTTCTCTGGCATGGAATTTATGATGAGTCAAATTGAGATTGTTCTGAATGGTCAAAAGAAATTGATAGAAAAATCCCTCACGATTGCTGAATTGGTTGCCGAGAATTCAAATTCAGATAAGGGTGTAGCAATTGCTTGTAATGGCCAGGTAATACGTAAATTGGATTGGGGATCACACCATATTCTTTCAGGAGATGTCATCGAAGTTATCAGTGCGGTACAGGGAGGATAACGATGGATGCAGCGTTGAAGATCGGTGATTTATCGCTAAATTCTCGATTGATCATGGGTACAGGCGGAGCCCCTAGCCTAGAAATACTGAAATCAGCACTCATCGAGAGCGGAACTGAAATTACTACCGTTTCATTGCGCCGAATGAGTAGCACTAGTCAAACCAGTATTTTCGGACTTATCGAACAACTTAAAATTAAGGCATTACCAAATACTGCCGGTTGCTTCACAAGTTCAGATGCCATCCTTACCGCAGAACTTGCAAGAGAAGCCTTGGAAACGAACCACGTCAAACTTGAAGTTATTGCAGATGAAATTTCATTACTGCCAAATCCCATCGAAACGTTGCGAGCCGCGGAAATTTTGGTGAATAAAGGATTCTTTGTCTGGGTTTACATCAATGACGATCCAGTTATTTGTGAGCGATTAGCTGACCTCGGGGTTAGCGCAGTGATGCCGCTTGGTTCACCAATTGGCTCCGGGATGGGAATTCGCAATCCTCACAACATTGAACTTATTAGAGAGAGAATTTCGACTCCCCTCCTACTAGATGCAGGTATCGGAACAGCTAGCGATGCCTCTTTGGCGATGGAACTGGGGTGCGATGGGGTGCTCTTGGCTTCGGCCATAACTCGGGCCGCCAATCCTGAACAAATGGCGAGGTCAATGAAGTTTGCTGTTCAAGCCGGCTTCCTGGCCGCTCGTGCCGGCAGAATTCCGATTCGAAGACAAGCCCTGGCATCGAGTCCCGCTGAAGGTCTAATAGGCAGAGATGTCCGCGAGTCACCCGATTTTTAGTTCGAGAAACTCGTAGCATTTCTTCGTGTCAGAAGCGTCCAGTTTTAGAGGAATCCTTATCGATGGACGTTATGAAATAAGGGATCAACTCGCTCGCGGCGGAATGGCTAC
>CAYFKL010000041.1:0-10505 GCA_964343565.1 uncultured Actinomycetes bacterium | reverse complement strand
GTTATCTCAACGATTACCAATGCCAAAAATAGTGGGGTCGCCCAAAGCAAACCATCTTGTCGAACGAAAAATTTCTCTCCGTGGAATTCAGTGGTTACCCGTAGTTTTCTTTGGATAAGTTTGAAAGATCGAATTTTTTTCCAATCAAAATGTTCGTGACGTTGAATAAACATTTTTATGCCGCTGTAAATTAGGAAAGCTCCAAAAACGTAGAGGATCCAAGAAGCTTCTTTAATGAAGTAAGTTCCAGCAGCAATCATTCCTGCTCTCATCACCAAAGCTCCAACGACTCCAAGAAAGAGCACCCGATGTTGATATTTGATCGGTACTGCGAAACTTGAAAATAGAATGCCCCAAACGAAGACATTGTCAATCGCTAAGGACTTTTCAATGATGTAACCACTGAAATATTGAAGACCATAGTCACTTCCATATTTGATCCAGATGAAAATTCCTACTGCGACTCCACATAGAATCCAGAGGCTCGACCAAGCAACAGCTTCTTTATTTGAAATTTCGTTGTGGCTTCGATGCATGAACAAGTCAATTAACAACATTGCAATAACGAGTGCCAATAATGCGATCCAGATAGAGATCGATACGTTCATATTTCCCCACTACTTATCGACGAGGTCTCCGCCATCGATATAAATCGACCTAGCCACCGGGTGTAGCTGCTACACCGTACTGACGACGACTAGCGGGTGGGGTACTCCCCTCGTTGACACAATGAAACCATAGGAAAGATTGATCTGCTACTTCAGCTACCAGCGGAGGATGCGGGATTTGAACCCGCGATAGGTTTCCCTATACACGCTTTCCAAGCGTGCGCACTCGGCCACTATGCGAATCCTCCGCCGCGAAGTGTACGGCTCACCTTCCTACTTCCCACAATTCGCGCCCTATGCTTACGCCTAGATCCCCCGTGTGGCGACACCACACGGAACTCCCCCAGGACCGGAAGGTAGCAAGGGTACGTGTGCTCTGTTGGGTGCGCGGGGGATCCCAATGAAAGGTGACAATGCTCGCGCTATATCGAAAATATCGGCCATCACGTTTTGCTGACGTTATAGGTCAAGAGCATGTCACCCTGCCACTTTCGAACGCGCTTACGAGTGGTCGAACTCATCATGCTTATCTTTTCTCGGGTCCACGCGGATGCGGCAAAACTTCTAGCGCACGAATTTTGGCTCGTAGTTTAAATTGCGAAAAAGGCCCTACTCCTGAGCCTTGTGGCTTATGTCAAAGTTGTTTAGACCTAGTGGCAAATGGACCAGGCTCGATTGATGTTGTGGAACTTGACGCAGCAACGCATGGTTTGGTTGATGATGCGCGAGATCTACGAGAAAAAGCATTTTTTGCTCCCGTGGCTAGCCGCTACAAAATTTATATTATTGATGAGGCACACCAACTCGGTCCCGGAGCAGCAAATGCTCTTTTGAAAGTTGTCGAAGAACCACCACCACACGTTATTTTTGTTTTTGCAACAACAGAGCCAGAAAAATTAATTGCCACAATTCGTTCACGTACTCATCACTATCCCTTCCGGTTGGTTCCACCGGGTGTGATGTTGAAGCATCTCGAAAAAGTTTGTGCAGAAGAAAATGTAAAAGTTGCTGCCGGAGTTTTGCCGCTGGTAGCTCGTGCGGGTGGCGGTTCTGTGCGAGATGCACTTTCGGTGCTGGGTCAACTCTTGGCAGGCGCTGACGAAGGTGGAGTGACTTATGAAATTGCAGTTGCATTGCTTGGGTATACCGATGGTGCATTGCTTGATCAAGTAGTTGATTCCATTGCTGCAGGTGACGCAGCAAGTGTTTATCAATGCATAGATCAATTGGTTGAAGCAGGGCATGAACCGCGCAGGTTTGCACAAGATTTGTTGGAGAGATTGCGTGATCTAATCGTTCTGGAATCAATTCCATTAGCAGCCCATTCAATTTTTCGTGATCTCCCACCCGATCAATTGGAACGAATGCAACAACAAGCGGCTCGATTTGGGCGTGGAACGCTTTCTCGCGCTGCAGACATTGTCAGTGAAGGTCTCTATCAAATGCGCGGTGCAACTGCGCCACGTTTACTCTTGGAATTAATTGCCGCGAGAGTCTTGCTGCCGCAGAAAGATGATTCTGATCGAGGAATAATCGCAAGGCTGGAGCGGATGGAACGAAGAGCAGATATTGCTCCTGGCAATGCGGCGCCAAAGGCGCCTACGCGAGAAAAAGTTCCGCTCCCAACTCCAGAGACCAACACGCCTGCCCCTAAGGCAGAAGTTACTTCAACGCCTGCAGCCCCACGAGACAGTATTGATTTGCTTGGACTTCGTCGTCTCTGGCCAGACGTTGTTGAGAACGTTAAAACTCGTCGCAGACTCACTTGGTCTTTAATCTCAACGGGTTCAAGTATTGCTTCGATTGATGAATCAGTAATTGCGATAGCGCTACCCAACTCAGGAGCGCGAGATTCTTTTGTGCGTTCTGGAAGTGAAGAGATATTGCGTCAATCGATCATAGATATTGTTGGAATAGACCGAAAAGTTGAGGCAATTGTTGACCCATCAGGATCGGAAGCAACACCTACAAAAGCTCCCGGAACTAAAGGTGCATTAAAAAAATCTGCGATGAGTGCAGAGAAGCGCCAAGAAAAAGCAGTTAAGGCCAGTGAACGTACTGATGAGCATCCTGATGATGCCAATATTTCTAATGCGAGTGGTTTAGCACTTTTGCAGAAGGAATTGGGAGCTCAAATTATCGAGACTATCGAAAAAGAGTAATCCATGTACGAAGGTATTGTGCAGGACTTGATAGATGAACTCGGCCGCCTGCCTGGAATTGGACCAAAAAGTGCACAGCGAATTGCATTTCATTTTCTCCAATCTGATCCCACGGATGTACATCGGTTAGCAGCATTATTAAATGAGGTAAAAGCCAGAGTTCGATTCTGCGTAACTTGTGGGAATGTTTCCGAAGATGAACTCTGTCGGATTTGTCGAGATCCCCGACGTGATGCGACCGTTATTTGTGTAGTTGAAGAAAGTAAAGATGTGATTGCAATTGAGAAGACGCGAGAATTTCGCGGTAAATATCACGTGCTCGGTGGTGCGATTTCACCGATCGAGGGCATCGGGCCAGAACAATTGCGTATCCGTGAATTGATGACTCGACTTTCAGACGGAGATATTCAAGAGATTATTTTGGCCACGGATCCGAACCTGGAAGGTGAAGCAACAGCTACCTACCTTGCTCGAATGCTCAAACCAATGGAATTGAAAGTCACCCGATTAGCCAGTGGCTTGCCGGTCGGTGGTGACCTGGAGTATGCCGATGAAGTGACTTTGGGTCGCGCTTTTGAAGGTCGCCGCCGCGTAGAGTAGAGATTGTCTCAAATAATGAGACATTAACCGTCTCAAAATGTGAGATAAACTAGATTTTAGGCAACTGCTTTGGCACCCTCTGAGCCGTGGGCTTAATAGTGCAGAAATTTGGTGGCTCTTCAGTAGCCGATGCCGAGGGCATGAAACGAGTGGCAGCCCGGATCGTGGCCACGAAGCGAGAGGGTCACGATGTCGTGGTTGTGGTCTCCGCAATGGGGGATACCACCGATGAACTTATTGATTTAGCTAATCAGGTAAGTCCAATGCCGTCGGGCCGAGAGTTAGACATGTTGCTAACAGCGGGCGAACGCATTTCCATGGCTTTGTTAGCAATGGCTATTTCAAATTTGGGTCATGAAGCTCGATCTTTCACTGGCAGCCAAGCAGGCATCATCACTGATTCATCTCACGGCAAAGCCCGCGTCATTGATGTCACACCGGGTCGAATTCAAGAAGCGCTATCTCAAGGTGCAATTGCTATCGTCGCAGGATTCCAAGGCGTAAGTCAGGATACGAACGACATCACCACGCTCGGTCGTGGTGGATCGGATACCACAGCGGTTGCGCTCGCAGCAGCACTTGATGCCGATGTTTGCGAGATCTACACAGATGTGGATGGAGTTTTTTCAGCAGATCCGCGCGTAGTGAAAAGTGCGCGACAACTTAAAACTGTCACTTATGAAGAAATGTTGGAATTAGCGGCAAGCGGCGCAAAAGTTTTACATCTACGTTGCGTGGAATATGCACGCCGGTTTGATTTACCAATTCATGTTCGTTCTTCTTTTTCAAACAAGGAAGGCACATGGGTCGTGAGTAACTATCCTCAAGGAGGCGAAATGGAACAACCAATCATCGCGGGCGTTGCTCACGATAAGTCCGAAGCCAAAATCACAATCGTGGGTGTGCCAGATCGTCCAGGTGTAGCAGCACGAATATTTAGAAGCATCGCTGACTCTGGCGTGAACATTGACATGATCGTGCAGAACGTTTCTGCCGCATCAACTGGCTTAACTGATATTTCTTTCACTCTTCCAAAAGTAGAAGGTCAAACCGGAGTTAAGACTTTGCAAAAGATCCAAGGCGAAGTTGGATTTTCTAACATTTTGTACGACGACCAAATTGGCAAATTATCGCTCGTTGGCGCTGGAATGAGATCACATCCAGGAGTGAGTGCCACTTTATTTGCGGCAATGTCGGATGCGGGCGTAAATATTGAAATGATCACAACTTCTGAAATTCGAATATCAATTGTGTGTCGAGAATCTGATCTTGATCGTGCGGTTTCTTCCGCCCACACCGCTTTTGATTTAGACGCCACTGATAATGAGGCAGTGGTTTATGGAGGTAGTGGTCGATGAGTCGTAAACCAACCCTTGCCGTTGTCGGGGCGACTGGAGCAGTCGGTACTGTAATGCTGGACATTCTCTCTACTCGCCCAAACGTCTGGGGCGAAATAAGACTCATTGCTTCCAAACGAAGCGCTGGAAAAAAATTAATGTGCAGGGGAGAAGAGTTAACAGTTATTGAACTAACTCCCGAAGCCTTTGATGGCGTCGACGTAGCGATGTTCGATGTTCCTGACGAAGTTTCTGCGGAATGGGCTCCAATTGCCGCCGCTAGAGGTGCAATCGCGGTTGATAATTCCGGTGCATTTAGGATGGATAAGGATGTTCCTTTGGTAGTTCCCGAAGTGAATCCGGAACAAGCAAAAATTCGGCCAAAGGGAATTATTAGCAATCCAAACTGCACCACCCTTTCAATGATTGTTGCTATGGGTGCGTTACATCGGAAGTACGAACTTGAAGAATTAGTGGTCGCTTCATATCAAGCTGCATCAGGAGCAGGTCAATCAGGCATTGATACATTAAGAAAGCAACTAGTTGAAGTTGCCGGTCAAGATGTTGGTGATCAACCAGGAGATCTGCGCAAAGTGGTCTCAGATCAAGGACCTTTCCCAGCACCACTGGCGATGAATGTGATTCCATGGGCTGGATCGTTAAAAGATGCCGGCTACAGTTCCGAAGAATTGAAAGTTCGAAATGAATCTCGCAAAATTCTTGGCTTACCCGAACTGAAAGTTTCAGCAACTTGTGTTCGTGTTCCAGTGGTTACCACGCATTCTCTGGCAGTCCATGCGAAGTTCGCGTCAAAAGTTAATCGCGAAGATGCGCAGGCAGCTCTTCGAGATGCTGCAGGGGTCAAGTTAGTTGATGATCCGGAACATCATATTTTTCCAACTCCGGCAGATGTGGTGGGAACTGATCCAACCTGGGTTGGCAGAGTGCGTGCCAGTTTAGATAACCCCAATGCGATCGATCTATTTGTTTGCGGAGATAACCTGCGTAAAGGTGCTGCACTCAATACGGCACAAATTGCCGAACTCGTAGCAGCAGAATTCGCGGGTTAGACTCGTAACGTACGGGGTGTAGCGCAGCTTGGTAGCGCGCTTCGTTCGGGACGAAGAGGCCGCAGGTTCAAATCCTGTCACCCCGACACAACATGTAGCAGAGTTGCTTCGGGTGCACACGCAAATCGAAGTGGTGCGAATGGACTTGTGCCCATGCCAGCTGAAACGTGAAGCCAATTATTTTCATAAGTTAAGCCGCGGGCTCGCCACGTTGGTAAATCGCAATTTGTGACTAAAGCTTTTGATTCTGGGTACCACGGTAGTCGAATTTGTCCGCCGTGTGTATGACCGGCAAAAATAATGTCGGCACCGTCTTTTTGCATCGCTTCTAACACGCGTTTGTAAGGTGCGTGTGTTACTCCAAAATACAAATTTTTACTTTTTGTACCCGCAACTTTTTCGTATTGGTCATATTCCAAGTGCGCATCATCTGTCCCGCGGAATTCAATTTCGTGATGCTTAATAGAGAGAAAAGTTTGATCATTATTTAGATTTTTCCAACCGAATTTAGAAAGTTCGGAATCAAGTGATTTCCATGGAAGTTCCAAACCATGCGTTCTTCTTCCATCATCGGATTTCAAATATCTCAGCGGGTTCTTAAAGCTAGGAGCGAAATAATCATTTGACCCGAACACATAGGCACCTGGTTTTAGGAGTAAGTCTCCGAGTGCGTCGACCAAAGGCTTAATGGCATTCGGGTGGGCAATATGATCGCCAGTCGAAATCACCAAGTCTGGATCTAATTGGTTCAAACTCTTAATCCAACTCAATTCGCGCTTGCGATTTGGAGTGAGGTGCAAATCTGAAAAATGGAGTATTCGAATAGATTCACTATTTGGGGGCAGTAGCGGAACTTTCACCTCACGAAGCTGAAATCGCGGGCTGATCACCCCCATATCGTGCCATGATTAGGCCATGAGCTTGAAACAAACTCTTCAAAACGATCTCACCGAATCAATTCGGGGACGAGATGAACTGACTTCAGCAACAATTCGAATGTTGCTAACTGCGATTACCAACGAGGAAGTCGCGGGCAAGGAAGCCAGAACTCTTACTGATACCGAGATCATCGCGGTACTTTCGCGTGAAGCGAAGAAACGCAAGGAAGCGGCAGAAGCATTTGCTCAAGGTGGAAGAAGCGATCGAGCGGATAGGGAGTTGGCCGAAGGTGGCGTCATCGCCAAATATCTTCCGGAAGCCCTTTCGAGTGAAGAGTTGAACAACATGATTGCTTCCGCGATTAGTGCTGCCGGCGTGAGTGGTCCGAGTGGGATGGGTGCAGTCATGAAGATTTTGCAGCCACAGGTGGCTGGGCGAGCTGATGGCGGTGCAGTTGCAGCCGCTGTGAAAGCTGCGCTAGCTCAATAAATTTGCCAGCATTTGTGGATCACTCAAATCCTCTGAACTTTCCTCCACAGCCAAGTCAATCTTGCGCTCTTTCAGCAAGAGTTGTTGTTGACGAAACGTTCTGACGTTAGCAATGTGAAGATTCAGAATCGTTCGTGCATTAGTTTCTTCAGTATTTTCTAGAATGGTTTCACTTTCTCGAATGGAAATTGCAGCAGGCTTTCTGGCACAGCGATTAACAATTAATCCAACGATTGGCATACCGTCATCTGTCAGTCGCTTCAGAAAGAAATCCGCTTCTTTCAGAGCGGCACTCTCTGGTGTGGCAACTACGATAAATGCCGATTGCGGATCTTTTAACACTTGATAAGTCTTTGTTGCCCTTTGCTGAAATCCGCCAAAAACATCATCAAAGAGGGTGATGAACTTACTTGCATCTTGAAGCACCTGATTTCCAAGTATTTTTCCGACCGTGGTAGCAAAGATAGAAAAACCAGCGGAGAGTATTTTTGTGATTCCACTTCTACCGCTGTTCATTAAAAAACGAGCTAATTTTCCATTGAGAAAAAGAGAGAGCCGAGCAGGCGCATCTAAGAAATCCAGAGCAGAGCGGCTCGGTGGAGTGTCGACAACAATTAAATCCCACTCACCTCTATCGATTAATTCTCCAAGTTTTTCCATCGCCATATACTCCTGGGTGCCGGAAAAAGTTGTGGCTAGTGTTTGATAAAAACTGTTGTTCAAAATTTGATTCGCCTTTTCTGGAGAGGCAATTCGGGTTACCAAGTCATCGAAAGTTCTTTTCATATCAAGTTGCATTGCCCATAAATTAGGCTGAGTCGGCACTTGGTTTGGTTCATTTGTCATGTTCGACAAGCCAAGAGCTTGTGCAAGTCGTGCTGCAGGATCGATAGTGATAACTACGGTCTTTCGATCGAGTTTTGCTGACTTAATTGCGATTGCCGCCGCCGTTGTAGTTTTTCCAACGCCTCCGGAACCGCATACTAGAACCACTTTTTTATTAACATTTTCGATTAACTTATTAATCAAGATAATCAGCCAACTTTTGAATAGCGTGAATTAGATCTGATTCAGTTATGTATGGAAGGCGTTTAGAGTCATTGTTTGAGAGTCGGGAAATTTCAATTTCTTGCTTTTTAATCTTAGTTTCTAAGGCGATCAATTCGAGATCTAATTGCCCAACAACGGCTGAGGGCAAATTTCTTTTACCCATTTCAATATCAATACAAGGCAAAGATTTATTAATGTAAATAGTTCCTACAGAGATGCCAAGATCTTGAATTTCTGAAATTCCTTCGATAGTTTCTTGGATCGGAAGCTCTTCAGCTGTTGTTACAAAATGAACGGAAGTCATATCGCTTTTAACCAATTCAGATATTGAAAGTGCTTGATCATGTATTGGGCCAACTTTTGCAAGAGTTGCAAGTTGAGAATTAACATCTAGAAATTTGCCGATCCGACCAGTTGGTGGTGCATCGATAATAACTTTGTCGTAAATCCAAGGACCTTCAAAAGTTGATCCTGGCAATTTCGGTCTTCTTCTCACGGCTTCATAGGCTTTACCAATCAAAAGCACATCGCGAAGTCCGGGCGCAATGCTTGAGACGAAATCGACCACACCAAATTTGTCTAAAGCTCGAACTGCCGCACCTGCTCGATAAAAGAGATCGAGATATTCCAGAAAAGATTCTCGTGGATCCACACTCATAGCCCAAAGATTCTTTGATATTTCAATTTCTTTGTATGGGAATTGCGCAAGTTGATAGATCGGCGCTAGGGAATTTCGACCTTCTACATCGATGTAGAGGGTGGTGTACCCAGCGCGAGCCCAAGCGGTGGCCTGGGCCATAGCGATCGTGGATTTTCCGGTTCCGCCTTTGCCGGTCACAACATGCAGGCGGGAATCCATGCCTTCAGCGTAATTGCGGTTGGGCATTTGAGCAGTTCGAGCCTAAGGTGGAGCCATGAGTGAACATGTCGTCTGGGAGTACGTGACCGTGCCGCTGTTATCGCACGCCACCAAACAGATTCTCGATAATTGGGGTCTTGATGGTTGGGAGCTCGTTCAAGTAGTTCCAGCTCCCGGAACCGGTGAGCAATTAGTTGCCTACATGAAAAGAGTGAAGAGATGAGTAATCAGCATGTAGTGACGGGTGAACGGCTCGCTGCACTAGGACTTGAATTACCGCCGGTTGTGGTTCCCGTCGCCGCTTATGTTCCTGCGGTACGGGTAGGAAATTTAGTTTTTACCTCAGGCCAACTACCTATGGTCAATGGAGCACTTTCAGCCACTGGAAAACTTGGAGCAGAAATTTCGGTGGACCAAGGTAAAGAATTAGCACAGGTCTGTGCACTGAATGCGCTCGCTGCTATTGGCTCAGTGGCGAATTTAGATGATGTAGTGCAAGTCGTAAAAATGTTGGGATTTGTAGCGAGTGCTCCAGGATTTACTAATCAACCACAAGTGGTGAATGGCGCTAGTGAACTGTTCGGAGCGCTATTTGGTGATAGCGGAAAACATGCTCGTTCTGCCGTTGGTGTTGCTGAATTACCTCTCGGTGCGCCAATCGAAGTTGAAGTAGTTGTAGCGCTTCGCGACTAATGCTTCCAGAATTCATTTCCCTAGTTCGGGCTAATAACCCTGGGGTTATGACTCTGGAAGGAACAAATTCGTACGTCATTAAAACTTTGCAAGGCTGTTTGGTTATTGATCCCGGCCCCATGGACGAGTTACACCTGTCTGCACTACAGCAAGCAACTGATGAAAAGGTCTCAGCCACTTTATTGACACATGATCATCCGGATCACGCAGAAGGTGCGATTGAATTCGCGAATAGAGTGAATAGTGCACTCTTTGCCGTCAATTCAGAGTATGTAATTAATGGTGGTGAACCGCTTAGAGATGGCTTTGAGTTTTCTGATGCCCTAGTTTCCCTAAAAACTATCGCAACGCCTGGGCACACCTCAGATTCAGTATCGTTCTTGGCAACATCAGATTTGGCTCTTCCTGCACTCTTCACCGGGGACACCATTCTCGGTTCTGGTACTTCTGTAGTCGCTTATCCCGATGGCTCTGTTGGTGATTATTTGAATTCATTAGAATTATTGATTGATTTGGTTGCCGAAAACGATTCAGAGGTGTTGTTACTTCCTGGCCATGGCCCGCTGCATCCATCGGCATCTCCAATTATGGAGTACTACCGAGAGCATCGTTTGGAACGAGTGATGCAAATGCGTGAAGTTTTAGCTAAAGGCATAACTGATATTGACGAAATCGTCGATGCAATCTATCCCGATTTGCCCGTTGCACTTCGTTTTGCTGCGGTTATGTCAGCAAAAGCTGCATACGCATATGTGCAA
>CAYFKL010000040.1:6274-10868 GCA_964343565.1 uncultured Actinomycetes bacterium | reverse complement strand
CCTACCACGAAACGGGTTCAATGCCGTCTTCGTCGGTCAAGGTTCGTATTGCCGAGATCCTTCAGAAAGAGGGATATATCGCTGGCTACAAAGTTGATGCCACGACTCGTTCCCTCACTATCGATTTGAAGTTTGGTCCCAACCGTGAACGTTCCATTGCTGGATTACGCCGCGTAAGTAAGCCTGGACTTCGTGTTTACGCAAAGTCGACTGCCCTACCAAGAGTTTTGGGCGGACTCGGCGTTGCCATCATTTCCACGTCTTCTGGCTTGCTCACTGACAAGCAAGCAAACAAGCAGGGTGTAGGCGGAGAAGTTCTCGCCTACGTCTGGTAAGGGGACGAAAAATGTCACGTATCGGTCGTCTACCAATCGCAATTCCAAAAGGTGTTGAAGTCAACATCAACGGAAGTGAAGTTTCCGTTAAAGGTCCAAAGGGCTCTTTGACTCATACTCTGGCTGAGCCAATCACCATTGCAAAGCAGGAAGATGGAACTCTGCTTGTTACTCGTCCTAACGATGAGCGAGCATCGAAATCACTGCACGGACTTTCTCGGACTTTGGTTGCGAACATGGTCCAAGGTGTAACTGAGGGCTACACCAAGTCGCTTGAAATTGTTGGCGTTGGTTACCGCGTTGCACCTAAAGGAAAAGATTTAGAGTTTGCACTTGGCTTCTCTCATCCAGTGGTAATTCCAGCTCCAGAAGGCATCTCCTTTGCAGTTGAATCACCTACAAAGTTCTCGGTGAGCGGAATCGACAAGCAACTCGTTGGCGAAGTCTCTGCAAATCTTCGTAAATTGCGTAAGCCAGATCCTTACAAAGGTAAAGGCATTCGCTACACCGGCGAAACTATTCGTCGTAAGCAAGGAAAGGCTGGTAAGAAGTAATGGCCGTCGGAATTAAAGTGGTGAAGGGTTCATCCCAAACCGCACGCGCACGTCGTCACTTCAGAGTACGCAAGAAAGTGGCGGGCACAACCGCTCGCCCACGCCTTGTGGTTTCGCGTTCATCCCGCCACATCTTTGTACAAGTTGTCGATGACACCGTTGGCAAGACGCTTGCTTCTGCTTCCACCATGGAAGATGCATTGCGTGCAGCTAAGGGTGATAAGACTGCAAAGGCACGCCAAGTCGGTCAACTTCTAGCTGACCGTGCGAAGGCTGCCGGTGTAGCACAAGTTGTTTTTGATCGTGGTGGAAACCGCTACCACGGCCGCATCGCAGCACTTGCTGAGGGCGCTCGCGAGAATGGATTGGATTTCTAATGAGTACTCGTGAAGTTGACGCAAAAGGAACTCGTGGAGATGGCGAGCGACGTGAACGTCGCGATCGCCGAGATCGTCGCGATTCAGGTTCCGCACAAGAGAAGAGCCAGTACATCGAACGCGTGGTATTCATCAACCGTGTCGCCAAGGTGGTAAAAGGTGGTCGTCGATTCTCCTTTACTGCATTAGTTGTTGTTGGTGACGGAGAAGGAACCGTTGGTGTTGGTTATGGAAAAGCAAAGGAAGTTCCACAAGCCATCGCTAAGGGCGTTGAAGAAGCGAAGAAGGCATTCTTCAAAGTTCCTCGAATTCAAACTACAATTCCTCATCCAGTTCAAGGCGAAGCAGCTGCTGGAGTTGTGCTCTTAAAGCCAGCAAGTCCAGGAACTGGTGTGATTGCAGGCGGACCTGTCCGTGCCGTGTTGGAGTGTGCTGGTATTCATGATGTGCTCTCCAAGTCCCTTGGATCTAACAACGCCATCAACATCGTGCATGCCACTGTTGCAGCATTGAAGTTGTTGGAACGACCAGAGGCTATCGCTGCTCGTCGTGGACTTCCGTTAGAGGATGTTGCTCCAGCAGCACTGTTGCGAGCTCGAGCCGGAGTTGGTGCGTAATGCCAAGACTCAAAGTTAAGCAACTCAAATCTGAAATTGGCGGATTGCCGCAACATCGCGAGACACTTCGTTCGCTTGGTCTTAAGCGCATTGGCGATATCGTGGTGAAAGAAGATCGCCCTGAGATTCGCGGCATGGTTCATGCTGTTCGCCACTTGGTCTCAGTAGAAGAGGTGGAGTAATGACTCTCAAGATGCATCATCTTCGTCCAGCAACTGGAGCGAAGAAGTCCAAGACTCGTAAGGGTCGTGGTGAAGGATCAAAGGGAAAGACCGCTGGTCGTGGAACTAAGGGAACGAAAGCTCGTTACCAAGTTCCTGCGAGCTTTGAAGGTGGACAGATGCCATTACACATGCGTCTTCCAAAGCTTCGTGGATTCCAGAATCCATTCCGAGTCGAATATCAAGTAGTTAACGTGGAAACCATCAACGCACTATTCCCAACAGGTGGCGATGTAACAGTTGCTGACTTAGTTGCTAAAGGTGCAGTTCGTGATGGCGAAAAAGTTAAGGTCCTTGGTGACGGTGAAATCTCGGTCAAGGTAAGCGTTAGCGCTCACAAGTTCTCTGGTTCAGCCGTTGAGAAAATCAAGGCAGCCGGCGGAAGTGTCACTTCGCTTTAATTTATCAACCACACAGTAGGAGGCAGCCGTGATTTCAACGTTTGGAAAGGCGTTTAAGACGCCAGACCTGCGTAAGAAGATTCTCTTCACGTTGGGAATCATGGCGCTGTTCCGTTTTGGTTCAGTTATTCCAACTCCTGGTGTCTCTTACAAAAACGTTCAATCTTGTATTGACTTGGCACAAAACAACGGCCTTTTCGCGTTAGTGAATATGTTCAGTGGTGGCGCGCTACTGCACTTATCGGTCTTTGCCCTTGGCATCATGCCCTACATCACGAGCTCGATTATTATTCAACTTTTGACTGTGGTTATTCCTCGGTTTGAAATGTTGAAGCAAGAGGGACAATCCGGAACAGCAAAACTGACTCAATACACCCGTTACCTCACTATTGGGTTAGGAATCCTGCAATCAACCGGCCTCATTGCCGTTGCGCGAATACCTCGTCGACTTTTCACCAATTGTCCTTATGACATCATTCCAGCTGCTTCGTGGACGCGAATCGTCACCATGGTCTTCGTTATGACTGCGGGTACTGCTGTCATCATGTGGCTTGGTGAATTGATCACTGATCGTGGTATTGGCAACGGAATGTCTATCTTGATCTTCACTTCAATTGCTGCCGGTTTCCCTGGGCAACTATGGAGTATTCAAGTTCAAAACGGATTTGCCACATTCGCTTTCATTTTGGCTGTTGGCATATTAATTGTTGCTGCAGTTGTATTCGTTGAAAACGCACAACGACGAATTCCAGTGCAATATGCCAAGCGCATGGTTGGTCGTCAAATGTATGGTGGAACTTCTACCTACATTCCAATTAAGGTCAATCAAGCTGGTGTTATTCCAGTCATCTTCGCTTCATCGCTGCTTTACATCCCATCTCTAGTAGTCAATCTCTCTGGTTCGACTGCTGCTTGGGCTACTTGGATTCAAAAGAATTTCATTCGCGGTGATCATCCGATCTACATGGCGACCTACTTCCTATTAATCATTTTCTTCACCTATTTCTACGTTTCGATTACCTTCAACCCGGATGAAGTTGCTGACAATATGAAGCGCTACGGTGGGTTCGTTCCAGGAATTCGTGCGGGTCGTCCAACATCTGAGTATCTGCAATATGTACTGGGCCGAATCACCGCACCTGGTTCGCTCTATCTTGGTTTGATTGCATTGATTCCAATGGTTGCATTGGCGCTCTTCAATGCATCTCAAAACTTCCCATTTGGTGGAACTGCGATTCTGATTGTGGTGGGCGTCGGCCTGGATACTGCTAAGCAGATCGAAAGCCAATTGCAGCAACGCTCGTATGAGGGGTTCCTGCGCTAATGCGTCTCGTCCTGGTAGGTCCACCAGGTGCTGGCAAGGGAACGCAAGCTCAATTTCTTGCCGAGCACTACTCCATTCCACATATTTCAACCGGGGATATTTTCCGCGCAAATTTAAAAAGCGGTACTCCACTTGGTGTCGAAGCGAAAAGTTATATGGACAAGGGTGAACTTGTTCCAGATTCGGTAACTAATGCGATGGTTGAAGATCGCTTGGGTAATGACGATGTGAAGTCAGGATTTCTGCTGGATGGATATCCAAGAAATGTCGTTCAAGCAGAGGTGTTAGCAAACATTTTGGCGCGATATCAAACGCCATTGCATGCTGCACTTGAATTTACTGTTGATGAAAACGAATTGGTCCGAAGACTATCGGGTCGCCGAGTTTGTCGAAATTGCGGAAAAATTTGGCATAACGATTCCGAGCCAACGGCAAAGCCGGGAATTTGTGATGCTTGCCAAGGTGAAACTTATCAACGTGATGACGACAAGGAAGAAGTGATTAGTCGTCGTCTTGAAGTTTATAAAGAGCAAACCGAACCGATTATTTCCTACTATCGAACTCATGGACTTTTAGTTGCCATCAGTGCGATGGGTCAGGTTAATGATGTGACAGAGCGAGCCATCGCAGCCCTGCAAGCAATTCGTTAAAAATGGCAATTCAAATCAAATCTGTTGAAGAGATTCAACTCATGCGTCGTGCTGGGATCGTAGTGGGTGAGACGCTTGCGCTTTTGCGAGAGAGCGTCAAGATCGGAATGCGAAC
>CAYFKL010000040.1:325-6174 GCA_964343565.1 uncultured Actinomycetes bacterium | reverse complement strand
GATTGTCGAAATTCACTTTGGGATGGAATTAGAGCGGCAAGATTAGGTGGACATTTAACCGATATTTCACACGCTATTGAAAGTTCAATTCATCGATCTGAAAAAATGCGAAAAGTTAAATACGGAATTTTGCAGGAGTACACCGGCCATGGAATTGGTACAGAGATGCACCAAGATCCCCACTTACCGAATTACGGCAAACCAGGACGTGGTCCAAAATTAGAGTTAGGTATTGCGCTCGCAGTTGAACCGATGATTACCCGTGGCACGAACAAAATGAAAGTTCTGGAAGATGAATGGACCGTTGTCTCACAAGATGGATCTAGAGGCGCGCATTGGGAAGAGACATTTGCGTTTCGCCCTGACGGATCAGTTTGGGTTTTAACTAGCCTTGATGGTGGCGCCAGCGAGCTTTAATGGCTCATTGTTTTAAGTGACAAACCTAGAGTAGTTTTATCTCCATCGACAGAGGAGAAAATCATGTCATTCGATCCAACCCCAGCAGATAAATTCACATTTGGTTTATGGACAATTGGATGGCAGGCTCGGGATCCTTTTGGCGACGCGACGAGAGCCGCAGTTGATCCCGTCCGTTCTGTTAAGGAATTAGCGGATCGAGGAGCCTACGGAGTTACTTTTCATGATGATGATCTAATTCCTTTTGGAAGTAGTGATAGTGAGCGAAAGCACCATATTGATCGATTCAAAAAGGCGCTTTCAGACACCGGAATGAAAGTACCAATGGCTACTACCAATCTCTTCACTCATCCAGTCTTCAAAGATGGAGCGTTCACGAGTAATGACAGAGATATCCGTCGATACGCCATTGCGAAGACCATCAAAAATATTGAATTAGCAGTTGATTTGGGTGCAGAAATTTATGTTGCTTGGGGAGGTCGCGAAGGTGCTGAAAGCGACGCCGCGAAAGATGCTTATATTGCGATGGAACGATACAAAGAGGCATTCAATACCCTTACCCATTACGTCCGCGAAAAAGGTTATTCACTAAAGTTTGCATTGGAACCAAAACCTAATGAACCTCGTGGAGATATTTTTCTTCCCACTATCGGCCATGCTTTAGCCTTCATAAACGAACTTGATCATCCAGAAATGGTGGGAGTAAATCCTGAAGTTGGTCATGAACAAATGGCTGGGTTGAACTTTGTGCATGGCATTGCTCAAGCACTATGGCATAAGAAACTATTTCACATAGATCTCAACGGACAGCACGGGCCAAAATTTGATCAAGATTTAGTTTTTGGGCACGGAGACTTAAAGTCCGCCTTCTTTCTCGTTGATCTGTTAGAGCATTACTCCTACTCAGGACCGAAGCACTTCGATTACAAGCCAGCTCGAACCGAGAGTGACGAAGGAGTTTGGGTCTCGGCTTCTTCTAACATGCGCACGTATCTCATTCTCAAAGAAAGAGCGGCATCGTATCGACGGGATCCACGAGTTATAGAGGCTATGAAGGCCTCTAATTTGTCAGGATTAAATCAATCCACGCTTTCCGAGAATGAGACCTGGCGAGATTTGCTTAATGAACCCTTTGATGTCACCGCAGCCGGCGCGCGCGGCTACGGATATGAGACGCTAGATCAGTTAGCACTTGAACACTTGATGGGTGTCTAGATTATTTAGATGTACTTCCTCGACGAGAGAGTGCATCGACGCCGGCTGAGACCAGCAGTACTAATCCAGTCACGATAAATTTAATTCCGGCTGCATATCCAAGCAAACCCATACCATTATCGATAACTGCAACCACAAGTCCGCCGAGGATTGCATCTCGCATTTTTCCTTTTCCACCGAAAAGCGAAGTTCCTCCAATAACGGCTGCTCCTACTGCATAGAGCAAGGTAGAACTTCCTCCAGTAGTTGGCGAAATAGAATTTTGACGAGATGCAAAAATCATTCCAGCAACAGCAGCTAAGGCACTACATATGACGAAGGCAGAGGTTCGAACTCGCTTTACATTGATACCAGCACGTTTTGCTGCTTCTGCGTTACCGCCAACGGCATATATGTGTCGACCAAAAGCTGTTTTACTAAGTACGAATGTGCCAACGGCAAGAATGAACATGATCAGCGGAACGACGTAGGGAATTCCTTTCAAACTCACCAAACTCGGATTGTTACTACGTTCTACATTGAGCGCATAAACCGCGATACCGGTGATAGTAAGTAATGCTGTTGTCTTAATCACCCATAACTTAATTAATTCGGTTTTCAGACCAGCTTTCTTGCGTGTATTGAAATTTCTTAATCCCGTCAGGACATAAATAATCGCTACGAGAAGATAAAACAACCAACTTGCAGTCGGCGATAAATTGCTATTTTCCACTGCCAGGATGGTTTTATCCTCAATACGTATCGTTCCACCCTCGCCAGCAAGTAAAAGCAAGAGTCCTTGAAATGCTAAGAAAGCAGCAAGGGTTACCACGAAAGATGGTATGCCTACGCGAGCGACGAGCGTTCCAAGAACGTATCCGAGAAATCCACCCACCACGATGCTGATTGGGAATGCGGTGTACCAAGCAAATTCATGGTTCGTAATCAGAATAACCATGACAGCGCCAGATACTCCTGCGGCGTATCCGGCAGATAAATCGATCTCACCAAGAAGTAGAACAAAAACTAATCCCATTGCAATAACGATGACGGCAGCCGCTTGCGTTAAGAGGTTGGCAAAATTTCCGGGTGTCAAGAATACGCTCGACATGGAACCGAAGATCGCGCATAGTGCGACGAGGCCCAAAATTGAAGGTAGCGCACCAATATCTCCGGATTTAAGTCGAGCTAAGTAATCTCGGCCGGCACTCTTTAATGAAGGTGCGTCTGTGTTTAACACTTCACTCATGCGTTCACTCCTGAAGTTGGAATTTCTGACGACCTACCAGTAGTGATCAATTCAATGACTTGTGGGGGAGTAACACGTGATTTTTCTACTTGTGCAGCCATCTGACCCAAGTAAAGTGCTGCAATATTGTCAGCAACTTGAAATACATCATTGAGATTGTGACTAATTAATACGACGGCCAACCCATTATCAGCAAGTTGACGAACCAAATTGAGCACTTGTTCGGTTTGCGCCACACCAAGTGCAGCGGTCGGTTCGTCGAGAATGACGACCTTACTGTTCCAGAGCACAGCACGCGCGATCGCAACGGTCTGACGCTGACCGCCGGATAGTGATGCAACTATTTGACGGATGGATTTCACTGTTCGAACGCTTAATCCATCAAGCGTCTTCCGAGCGAGCGCTTCCATTGAAGTTTCGTTTAGAACAATTCCATTTTTTTGCTCACGACCTAAAAACATATTGTGAACGATGTCGAGGTTATCGCAGAGTGCTAAGTCTTGATAAACGATTTCGATTCCCAATGCAGTTGCATCGCGCGGACCGTTAATCTGAACTTTCTTACCTTCGAATAAGAACTCTCCTGATTCCGGAGTATAAATTCCGGCGATGCATTTAATCAGAGTGCTTTTACCAGCGCCGTTATCACCGACCAAGGCAGTAACTTTTCCAGCGTAAATGTCGAGATCAACATTTCTGAGCACATTAACTGGCCCAAATGATTTATTTACGCCTCGCAATGCGAGCATTGGCTCACTCATGCAACACCTCTCGTCTCTAAAGAGTTTCGGCCCGAGGAAACCTCGGGCCGAAACTTACTTCATTTCTGTGCAAATGGGAATGTTATGAAATTCCGTTTGCTGCACAGAGGTCTTCGATGCCCTTGCAGACATCTTCCTTCTTTTGGAAGCCATCGGCAATAACGTCTTTGACGTTTGCCTTTGTAATAGCAACTGGAACGAGGAGAACTGATGGAACATCAGCTACGCCATTGTTTACCGACCCAGTTGCGGTTGCGGCCTTTTCGCCCTTGAGCAGTGCGACTGCCAGTTCAGCAGCAGCATTTGCTTCAGCCTTGATTGCCTTGTAAACGGTGTTGGAGAGATCGCCGGTGAGAATTGCGCGCAATCCATCAACGGTTGCGTCTTGACCTGAAACGCAAACCTTGCCATTGAGTTTGTTCTTCTTCAAAACCGCTACTGCTGCAAGTCCAAGACCTTCGTTAGCTGATACAACTGCATCGAGCTTTCCGCCAGCCTTTGAAAGTTGCTGTTCAAAAATTGCTCCGCCCTTTGCGTTATCCCAATCTGGGACCGCTTGATCATCAACCAACGTGTAGTTGCCAGCGTCGATGAGTGGACGAAGTACGGAGTCGTATCCAGCCTTGAACAATGTTGCATTGTTATCGGTAGGTGAACCATTGAGGTAAACGATGCGGGCTTTGGACTTGCCAGCAGCATCAAGACAAGACTTGATACCTTCACCTTGTAGTCGACCAACTGCAGTGTTGTCGAAGGATACGTAATAGGACTCGGAACCGTTAAGTGTTAAACGGTCGTAGTCAATGGTTGGTACGCCCTGGGCTTTAGCCTTGTCTTGAACAGCTTTACCTGATTCAGAATCAAGGTTAACCATGATGAGCACCTTTGCTCCCTTAGAGAGCATCTGATCTGCAATGGTTTGGAATGCTGCTTTGTCACCATTGGCATTTTGGATATCAACTTTCACACCAGCGGCATCGAATGCAGCTTGGAGGAAGCCGCGGTCAGCAGTCTCCCAACGTGCTGATGATGCTGAGTCTGGAAGGATAACTCCAACAAAGCCAGCGTCACTGCTTGCAGCAGTGTCTGTACTTGCGGAGTCACTTGATGATGAGCAACCGGTGAGTGCGATAGCAGCAGCTGCGAATGCAGCCGTGATCGCATAACGGCGTCGTGACATAGATGGTTTCCTTTCGAAAGGGGTCTATCCCCGCTGCAAGTTACCAAGCAGTAACTTTTCAAGGCTGAATCTGCCAGCAAAAGCCCACATGGGCAACTGGAACCCGTGTTAAATCTTCGTTTCAGAAACGTGCGAAAAAACCTTAAACGTCAGGTCTTTTAATAGGTGGTGTCGTTCATCGAGGAGCCCGAAGCCACGATCGCCACGATGATAACCACGATCAGCGAAGCTACTCCCACCCAGCCAAGCACGATCCCCGCGATCGCCATGCCATTGCCGCGTTGGTTATTCTCTCGAATCTGCTTTTGGGCAACATAGCCAAAGACCAGGGCCAAAATGGATCCGATCCAGTAGACCCAGACGATGCCAAGCACCATGGATGCAATGGCGAACCCGTTGGTGCTCTGATATTGGTAGGCAGGTGCGGGCTGGAATTGATTCGGGTTCCCAGGCGTGGGGTTGACCGCAGTCGATTTCACGGTTGGGGGATACCACTTACCGTCATAGGCTTGCCACCAACCTTCGGGTGGATTGGCTGGGCTCTCGGGAGGCAGATTTTCACTCATGGGCTAAGCGTACCGCTCGGCGCGCCAAGCCGATTTTCTCAAATCGCTGGCGCAGCCTAAAATCGTCCCTTGGACTGGCCACCGGCTGATCCAAGAGGGGCCGAGGGAAAGGACCCGGGTTGTCGAAGAAAGATGGTGCCATCGAGATCGAGGGCACGGTCGCAGAAGCGCTACCCAATGCCATGTTCCGAGTGGAACTAGCAAATGGTCACAAAGTCCTCGCTCACATCAGCGGGAAGATGCGTCAACATTACATTCGCATCCTTCCTGAGGATCGTGTAGTCGTGGAACTCAGTCCTTATGACCTCACTCGAGGTCGAATCGTCTACCGATATAAGTAAGTGTCGGTGAAAGAGGAGTCATGAAGGTTAAGCCGAGCGTGAAGAAGATTTGCGACAAGTGCAAGGTAATTCGTCGTCATGGACGCGTTATGGTCATTTGCGAAAACCTTCGCCACAAGCAACGTCAGGGTTAATCAGAGT
>CAYFKL010000040.1:0-246 GCA_964343565.1 uncultured Actinomycetes bacterium | reverse complement strand
GGAAGAGATGGATAACGGAGGACCTCCGGATGAACAAAGGAACCGCCCTATGGCACGCCTTGTTGGCGTAGATCTTCCGCGTGATAAGCGCGTTGAAGTAGCGCTCACTTACATATATGGCATCGGCCGTTCGCGTTCGCAAGTAATCCTTAGCGCTACTGGAATCAATCCAGATATTCGCGTTAAAGATTTAGGTGAACCGGAATTGGTCAAACTTCGTGATTTCATCGAAGGCAATTACAAGAC
>CAYFKL010000039.1:0-10932 GCA_964343565.1 uncultured Actinomycetes bacterium | reverse complement strand
GCTTTGGCGAGCAGATCCTTTCGTTCTTTCGACTCACTCCCAGATTCAATTGCGATTCCAGCCCGCTCCACAAATGGAATCGCGCGATTAGTCAACTCGTCTATGGTCAGCCCGCGAATCTTTTCTGCATTTATAGATTCAAGTTTTTTCATATCAAATCGGGCCGGGTTTTTCCCAACTCTTTCAACTTCAAATATTTCTGCCATCTCAGCGAGGGAGATATTTTCTTTATCATCGCCCGGAGACCAACCAAGCAGCGCCAAATAGTTACAGATAGCCTCAGGTAAAAATCCTTTATCGCGATACCAAGCAATCGAGACTTCGCCATTCCTTTTGGAAAGTTTGGCATTATCCGTTCCCATTACAAACGGTAAATGCGCGAAGACTGGGTACAGAGAGGGATCAATACCCATTGCTTGATAGACCCGAATTTGCCGAGGTGTTGAGGAGAGCAAATCTTCACCACGTAACACATGGGTAATTTCCATTAACACATCATCAATTGCGACAGCTAGCGTATAAAGCGGTGACCCATCAGCTCGCACCAGAACAAAATCTGGCACGTAATTATGATCAAAAGTGACATCGCCGCGGATTACGTCGGTGAAAGTCGTGCTTCCCTCTGGCATCCGCATTCGCACAACAGGCTTGCGCCCTTCCGCTTTGAAAACGGAAATTTGCTCAGCCGAAAGCTCTCGACAGTGACCGTTATATCCCGGGGCTACGCCGTCGCGCTTTTGTTGTTCACGAACCGCCTCTAACTCTTCCGGATTGCAGTAACAATGGTAGGCATCGCCATTGTCAAGAAATTGCTGAGCCCATTTGGCATAAATATCCAAGCGTTGGGATTGCAAATACGGCGCTGCCGGTCCGCCTACCTCTGGACCTTCATCCCATTGCAAACCTAGCCATTTGAGTGTGTCGATTGCAGCATTGATGTATTCATCAGTGACGCGCTCTCGATCCGTATCTTCGATTCGAAATACAAATTTTCCACCTGTATGACGGGCATATGCCCAGTCATAAAGCGCGGTTCGGATATTCCCCACATGCAAATCACCTGTGGGTGATGGAGCAAATCGAACTCTTACTGGTCTAGTCATATCGAACCACCTTATTGCTGAGAGTGCCGATTCCAGAAACTGATACATCTACGCGAGATCCCGGGGGCAATAAACCCACTCCGGAAGGAGTTCCAGTGAGAATGATATCTCCCGGAAGCAAAGTAAATGTTTTTGAAATGTACTCAATGATGAAATCAATCGCGAAAATCATTTGTGAAGTGCGACCTTGCTGCCGCTTTTCACCATCAACTGACACTCTTATTTCAGCATCTGAAGCGTCGAACTCAGTTTCAATCCAAGGACCTATCGGACAGGATGTATCAAAGCCTTTGGCACGAGCCCACTGACCATCTTTTCGCTGCCAGTCTCGTGCAGTGACATCGTTTGCGATGGTAAATCCAAAAATTACATCTTTTACTTTTTCACGAGGAACGTCTTTGCATAACCTGCCAATCACTATGGCTAACTCACCCTCATGTTCGACTTGCTCACTGCCACGAGGCCACACAATGGCATCTTCTGGCCCAATCACGGCAGTATTTGGTTTGAAAAAAAGTAATGGTTCAGAAGGAATATCGTTGTTTAGCTCTTTGATGTGTTCAAGATAGTTTCTTCCAACACAAATCACCTTGCTTCGAGGCAACACCGGAGCGAGCAACTTCACCTCATCAAGTGGAATGACTTCCCCAGTGGGATGAACTCCGGCATAGAGTGGATCTCCGGTAATCACAAGCACGGTCTCACGGCCATCGGGAGCGCTCCCCACGATTCCAAACTTCGGATCTGACGTCCGAGTTGGATCTAGCAGGGTGAAACGAGCAATGCGCATGCCCTGAGCCTACCTAGAATCTTCCCTGTGTCTGGAATCGCTGAAGATGTCATGCCACGTGCACTTTGGAGCGAATTGCGAGAGAGGCATCATGGCTTGGTAGATCCACTGATTTCTCCGGATCGAATGAGCAATCCGGTCGAATCTTTTCTCTGGACCTACTACTCATATCGACCACGCGAAGTACGCAGGTGGCACCCAGGAGCATTAATACATCTAGAAGATGCTCCGGAGTATAAAAATCGCCGAGGATACGGCGAATATGGGCCGAATGTCGGAGTGAGTCGGAATTTTTTGGAGCAAAGAAAATCTGCAATTGATTTTATTTACGATTTGCTCTCCAAAACGGCAGCGCGTCCAGCTTTCCATGGATGTTTTGGAATGCATGAGTGGGCAATGGTCTATCAAACCAAACCCGAGGCAATTCGTCATAGCAAATTTCCACTCCGATTGGGAGTGGAAACTACAAATGCACTTGTTGAAGAGTTGGGACTTAAATGTTCTCATTACGATGCATTTCGATTCTTTACTCCACCTGCGCGACCGCTTAATCTGATCCACCCTGTTCGCGAGGATCAACCACTGAACGAGCAACCTGGCTGCATCCATGCAAATATGGATTTATATAAATGGGCCTACAAGTTGGCTCCGATATTGCCAAGCGATTTTACTTTTGCTGCACTTAACTTAGCTCGCGAGCTCCGTGAAATTGATATGCGAGCCAGCCCTTACGACCTTTCCGAACTTGGATATCAAGCGATCAAAGTCGAAAGTAGTGAAGGCAGAACTGAATACGTAAGGTTTCAAAAAGAATTTGCTAAGCGAGCACAAAACTTGCGATTGGAAATGGTGGCTTACTTGGGAAAAGTGCAACAACTCATGGCCAATGGGAATCAATAAATTTCATTGAGTCTTCAAAAATCAATTGAGCGTCAAAATCTAAGGTTGCCACATGGAAACTGTTAGAAAGAATAACTTCTTCTGCAACGCTTGAACCAACTTCTTTCAAAATTCGAAGTGAGTTTGCGGGATTTACCACATGGTCTTCAGGAGAATGCCCCAGCCATAGTGGTGCAGTTACATCACTAAGCCGACTTTGGACATCTTTTAAAAGTTTTAGCATGGAATCAGCCGCGCGAAGTGGAGTCTTGTCATAAGCCTGCTCGCTAACGTTGGGTTTCTTGATGTCATTTCCGACTGCGCGTTGATAGGGAAGAAATTTAGAAACAATCGGAATAGCAATCCGCTCAAAGAGTGGTCTTTCAATTAACGGATTTACTAGAGCCAAAGCAGCAACAGGTTTTAGTGCAGCCAATCGCAACGCTAACGCGCCTCCCATTGATAATGCACAGACCGCAACGTGTTCATGGGATTCACGCAGCCGTAAGTATTGTGTTTCTACTGCGAGATACCACTGTTGCCACCTTGATTTATTCATATCGGCTGGCGTGGTGCCATGACCAGGGAGCAGTGGAACGCAGACTTCATAACCTTGCGACTTGGCATATTCAGCCCACGGCAACATCGAGACGGGTGAGCCCGTAAACCCGTGAACAAATAATATTGCTCGACTATTGCTCGCCATCGTCTCAGGCTACTGCGAACGTGCCAGAGAATCGATAGCTGCTACTGCACTTTTCCATGCTGCCCTGTCCAACATTGGAACCGGCCCGGAAATACTCTCAGTGATATCCATGCGAGTTGGATGTGGCCAACCAATTCCTCGAGCTGCAAGTTCCACAGCTCCCAATGCTGTGGCCTCCGGATCTACGCGTCGATGTACCGTGGCACCCAGAGCAGTTGATTGCATTTGTGCTAGCAAAGTGTTTCTACTAGCACCACCGTGCATACCAAACTTTGTGACATCTACTTGCATCACTTCTGCAATATCAGCAATTGAGTGCGCTATTCCTTCCAGGAGTGCACGAGCGATATGTGCATTAGTTGAATTCAGTGAGAGCCCCAATATTGCACCGCGTGCTAATGGATTCCATTGAGGTGCTCCAAGGCCGGCATGCGCAGGTACCAGAATGACACCTGCGCTATCAGTAACGCTTTGAGCAAGTCTTTCGATCTCCGCTGAATTTGAAATCATGCCCAGTCCGTCGCGTAACCACTGCACGGCAGCCCCGGTTACAAAAATTCCTCCTTCAAGTGCAAATGATCTTTCGCCGGTGGGCGATTGCCATGCCACAGTTGCGAGCAAGCCGTGGGGTGGTGTTGGCAAACTCGAGCCAGTATTTATTAATAGAAATGATCCCGTCCCGTAAGCACACGCAGCAGCACCAGGATCGAATCCCGCCATTGAGACTAAAGCTGACTGTTGATCTCCCGCTACCCCCGCAATCGGAACATTTAGGCCAAGAAATGCTTGTGGGTTTGTATGCGCTACGACACCAAAACTTGAAGTAATACTGGGCAATGATTCAAGCGGAACATTAAAAAGTTGCAGCAATTCAGCATCCCACTTACCTGTTTCAAGATTGTAAAGCAAAGTCCGTGAAGCATTCGTTGCGTCAGTTAAGTGCTCTAACCCTCTCGTCATTTTTGCAATCAGATAAGAATCCAATGTGCCTATTGCAACCTGACCAGATAACACGCGTTCCCACATGAGCGGTTCATTTTCGCTCAACCACAGCGCTTTTGTTGCCGTGAAATATGGATCCATTCGCAAGCCAGTTCGACTGACATCCACCTCATGGAGTCGGGCGCATATCTCACTACTTCTACGATCCTGCCAAACGATCGCCTTTCTTGGTGCACCTAAAGTTTCACGATCCCAAAGCACTAAGGTTTCTCTTTGATTTGTTAATCCGATTGCTTCGACAATATCTAATGGTTGTTCACCCAGAGATTGAGTAACAGCACTCAGTAGAGCGCTCCATATTTCATTTGGATCATGCTCAACCCATCCAGGATTTGGAAAATGCTGCGGAAAATCTTGATAACCTCGGCCGATCACACTTCTATCTGAATCAACTAACAACGCAGTAATGCCTGTGGTGCCGGCATCAATTCCTAGGATTGCCATTTAAGTGCGCTTGCGCAGTAACCCATACGTCAATGCATCTTCCAACGCCATGGCACTTGCCGCTATCACGTTTTCGTGAACTCCCAGCGTTGACCATTCGGTTGTTCCATCTGAAGTTTCAACTAAGACTCGTGTTATAGCGCCAGTTCCTTGCCGACCTTCAAGAATTCGAACTTTGTAATCTGTGAGTTCTAAATCAACTAATTCTGGATAGATTTTCCCAAGTCCGCTTCGCAGCGCATTATCAATCGCGTTCACCGGACCATTTCCACTACCGGTCGCTACAAATGTTTGACCTTGTGCCGTAATTTTTGCTTGAGCGAACGCAACGACAGATCCATCAGTTTTCTGTTCAACCGTGGTTTGCCATGATTCAACGGAGAAGAAAGATGGTTTAGATCCAGATATCTCTCCCCTTAACAACAATTCAAATGATGCGTCAGCAGCCTCAAAAGTCCAGCCTTGGGATTCCAACTCCTTCACTTTGGCAACCACTCGCGAAACAACTCCAGCATCGTGTCCTAAATCGACACCGAGTTCGGCACTTTTTAGTTCTATCGATGCCTTTCCAGCCATATCGGAAACCAACATGCGCATATCATTTCCAACTTCGGCTGGTTCTTCATGTTGATAGAGCGAAGGATCAACTTTGATAGCAGATGCATGTAGACCTGCTTTATGAGCGAAGGCAGACAGACCTACGTATGGCTGACGAGCACTCGGTGTTACATTGGTGACTTCAGCCACTGCGTGCGCAATTCGAAATGATTCGCGCAAGGCGCCTTCGGGGAGCACTTTTACTTCCTTCTTTAATTCCAAGTTTGCAATGATTGAAATGAGATCTGCGTTGCCAGTGCGTTCTCCATATCCATTCAAAGTTCCTTGAACGTGGGTGGCTCCAGCTTTTACTGCAGCGAGAGAGTTGGCCACTGCACAACCAGTGTCGTTGTGACAGTGAATTCCTAAACGAGCGCCGGTGGTAGTTAAAACCTGATGTACAACATCCGATAATTCATCGGGAAGCATTCCGCCATTTGTGTCACACAATGCAATCACATCTGCACCTGCTTCTGCCGCAGCGCGTACCACTTCGAGGGCATACTGCTGGTTAGATCGAAAACCATCAAAGAAATGTTCCGCATCCAGAAAGACGCGTTGGCCTTCGGAGCGAAGATGGCTGATGGTGTCTTTAATCATCAGCAAGTTTTCATCCAAGGTAGTTTTCAAAGCTAAATCGACATGCAAATCGTGAGATTTGGCGACCAGAGTGACAACTCCAGCCCCCGATTCGCGCAGAGCTGCGACTAATGGGTCATCGGCTGCCCTCACATATGGTCGCCTCGTGCTTCCAAATGCTGCAAGTTGAGATGTTTTAAAGTTGATTTCACGAGATGCTCTTTGGAAGAACTCAGTGTCTCGCGGGTTTGCTCCCGGCCATCCACCTTCAATAAAACCAACACCTAACTCATCAAGATGACGAGCAATGGTCAACTTGTCATGAACCGAAAGATTCAGGCCTTCTTGCTGCGCACCGTCTCGAAGTGTGGTGTCGTATACGTGGAAGGCATCCCCCGTTGGAATGACGTTAGCCATGTAATTTCAGCATCCATTGATTATGGCCACTATCTGCCCCATGTTGAATCGCTAATAACGCTTCGCGCAAACGCATTGTCACCGGACCACTAACTCCATCATTATGACTCCAGTCACCAACGGCGCTTTTTACGTGCCCGACAGGAGTGATGACCGCTGCGGTTCCACAAGCGAACACTTCCGAAATACTTCCATCAGCCACGCCGGCTTTCCACTCTTCGACAGTTATGTCGCCCTCTTCTACGGCGTAACCCAAATCTTTAGCAAGTTGCAAGAGAGATAATCGAGTGATTCCCGGCAGCAATGTTCCAGTCAATCTTGGCGTCATGATCGTGGCTTTATCACCATCTCCCTTAACAAAACATAGATTCATGCCGCCCATCTCTTCGACATACTTTCTATGCACCGCGTCGATCCAGACCACTTGATCGCAACCTTTTGCCGCTGCTTCTTGCTGCGCAATCAACGATGCTGCGTAGTTGCCACCGCACTTTGCTTCACCGGTGCCTCCTGCAGCAGCTCGAACATATTCAGTGGAAATCCAAACGGTTACCGGTTTGACTCCACCTTTGAAATAAGCACCTGCAGGAGAGGCAATTAAAAGATAGAGCGCCTTATTACTCGGCCGTACTCCTAATCCAACTTCAGTAGCGATCATCATTGGACGTAGATAGAGGCTCTCATCTGCCTTGGTTGGAACCCAATCAATATCTACATTGACAAGAGCTTTAATGGATTCGATGAACATCTCTACCGGCAATTCTGGCAAAGCCATTCTGCGAGCACTTCGTGCAAATCGCTTCGCATTCTCTTCAGGACGAAATGTCGAAATCGAACCATCTGGTTGGCGATATGCCTTTAATCCTTCAAAAATCTCTTGACCATAATGCAACACCATGGAGGCAGGATCCATTGCAATTGGTGCATAGGGCACAACCTCTAAATCCGACCAACCAGATTCAGCGCTCCACTCTGCTCGCACCATGTGATCCGTAAAATATTTTCCAAACCCTGGTTCTTCCAAAATTTCCAATCTTCGCGCTTCCGAAGTTGGAGATGCATTTCGCGCAACCTTGATGTTTGCCATCTCGCTCCTACTTCAACCTAGCGATGATTGCATCGCCAATTTCACGTGTACCTCGTGCTCTTTTTCCATCTGCTAATAGATCTGCTGCGACCGCGGAATTTATCTCTTTGGCGGCTTCGTGCAGACCTAAGTGATCACACAACATGGCAACTGACATGATCGTGGCAGTTGGATTTGCTAGGCCTTTTCCAGCGATATCCGGTGCACTCCCGTGAACAGGTTCAAACATGCTAGGAAATGCTCCAGAAGGATTGATATTTCCACTGGCAGCCAATCCAATCCCACCGCAGATAGCGGCAGCGATATCGGTGAGAATATCCCCGAACAAATTATCAGTCACGACTACGTCGTATCGTTCAGGGTTGGTCACGAAAAACATTGCTGCTGCATCAACGTGTTGGTATTCAGTCGTGACGTCTGGAAATTCTCTTGCGACTTCATTAAAGGTTCGAGTCCACAAATTTCCAGCATGTACTAGCACGTTGTTTTTGTGAACGAGGGTCAAATGTTTCCGAGGTCGACGTTGAGCCCGCGAAAATGCGTCTCGAATAACTCTCTCCGCGCCTTGTCGTGTATTCAAACTCTCTTCAGTCGCAACTTCTCGGTCGGTTCCCTGAGCCAAGAATCCACCAGCACCAACATATGGGCCTTCAGTGCCTTCTCTCACAACTACAAAATCCAACTCTTTTTGATTAGCTAGGGGCGAATCAACCCCAGGAAAGAGACGTCCAGGACGAAGGTTCACGTATTGATCAAACGCAAACCGAAGTTTTAAAAGTAAGCCACGTTCTAAAACTCCACTTGGAACCGTTGGATCACCAACCGCGCCCAACAAAATCACATCTTCTTTAGCCAGCGCAGCCAGAGTCTCGTCGCTGAGAGTTTCACCAGTTTCATGCCAGCGTTTGGCTCCAAGGACATAATCTGTTTCCACGAAATTGACATCGTATTTTGTGCCTATCGCACGCAAGACTCGAAGTCCTTCACCAACTACTTCCGGTCCAATTCCGTCTCCGCCAATAACTCCAAGTTTTACCTGTCGCATCATGATCCTATCTGCTACACCAACGCCACATAACGTGCTGATTGCGCGTCAATTCCATCCGCGACATCACTAACGATGTCTGGCGCTATTGCTGAATCAACGGTGAGCAGCATTAAAGCTAAACCGCCTGCATGAGTACGACCTACTTGCATTCCAGCAATATTTATTCCGGCTTTACCCAACGTGTTACCTACCGCACCGACTACACCAGGCTTATCGCTATAACTAAGAATAAGCATGTGCTTCGTTGGTTCTACATCAATTGATTGACCGTTGATTTCAATCAATTTTGCCGTCTTTCCAAGGCCCACAAGGGTGCCACTTACCGAAATCGGTTCACCTGCTTGCGATGTGCCACGAAGGGAGACCACGTTGCGGTGCAATTCGCTCTCAACGCTCTTCTCTACCTTTGCGGTAATTTCACGCTCTTTAGCCAAGATGGGAGCGTTTACATATGAAACTCCCTCGCCAATGACAGCTGTCAACATGCCTTTCAACGCTGAAGTTGCTAAGACATCACAATCCAAATTAGCTAAATCTCCACGAACTTTCACCAAAACATCGTTGAGAGCTTTTCCGCTTAAACCAGCAAGCACTTGTCCCAGGATTTCCACCATTGGTAGGGCTGGGCGTAGATCTTCATGAATTGTTCCACCCTGCACATTAACTGCATCCGGCACCAATTCTCCCGCTAATGCTTTTCGCACCGATACAGCGACGGCAATACCAGCGCGCTCCTGTGCTTCATCAGTGGATGCACCTAAATGTGGAGTTGCAACAACAGAATCAAGTTCAAATAAGGGAGAGTCGGTGCACGGCTCAGATGCATAAACATCTAACCCAGCGCCCGCTACTCGACCTTCCTTGAGCGCAGCATAAAGTGCATTCTCATCAACCACGCCACCTCGAGCGGCGTTAATTATTCGAACACTCGGCTTCACTTTTGTTAAAGCCTCAACTCCAATAAGACCTGCAGTCTCTTTCGTCTTAGGCAAGTGAACCGTGATGAAATCACTCGTCTTCAATAACGTATCTAAGTCAACGAGTTTCACACCAATTTGATTTGCTCGTGCAGTCGGCAGGTAAGGGTCGAAGGCAATTACGTGCATACCGAAAGATTGCATGCGATGCGCAACTAATTGACCTATTCGACCCAAACCAACGATTCCCAGGGTTTTTTCAAACAGTTCCGCACCCGTGAACTTTGAGCGAGCCCACTTTCCTTGACGCAATGCAGCATGTGCAGGCGAGATATGACGAGCCGAGGCAAGAATGAGTGCGATTGCAAGTTCCGCTGCACTCACAATATTGGACGTGGGTGCATTGACCACCATAACTCCTGCTTGAGTGGCTGCAGCAACATCTACGTTATCCAAACCAACACCAGCACGTGCAATTACCTTGAGGCCAGAAGCACTCGCAATCGCTTCAGCATCCATCTTCGTCGCTGAACGAATAAGCACGGCATCCGCCCCAGCAGATAAGGCAGTCAAGAGTTCTTCCCGGTTTGAGCCGTCGCAATATTTGATGGAGAACTCAGGACCAAGCGCATCAATCGTCGCTGGACTGAGTTCTTCAGCAATAAGGACTACCGGCTGGGCCACACTCTTTCCTTTCTCAATTAAATCTGTTTAGCGTGCTGCGGTACCTTCAACATAATCGTCATCGGACTTCTTGACCCATGACATCAATTTGCGCAATTCACGACCCACGCCTTCGATGATGTGTGTTTCACCTTTAGAACGAAGCGCTTTGAATTCCGGTGCACCGGCATCTTGATCAGCAATGAATCTTGCAGCAAAAGATCCATCACGAATTTCGCTGAGCACTTGCTTCATATTCTCTTTGACGCGCGGATCGATTACTCGTGGTCCTGAAACATAATCGCCGTATTCCGCAGTGTCAGAAACCGACCAACGTTGCTTTGCAATTCCACCTTCGTACATCAAGTCAACTATTAACTTAAGTTCGTGGAGGCATTCAAAGTAAGCAACTTCAGGTTGATATCCAGCTTCAACTAAAGTTTCGAATCCATATTGAATGAGTTGTGAAGCACCACCGCAAAGCACTGCTTGCTCACCAAATAAATCAGTTTCACACTCTTCAGTAAATGTGGTTTGAATTCCACCTGCGCGAAGTCCACCAATTGCCTTTGCATACGAAAGCACTAATGGCCAAGCCTTACCGGTTGCATCTTGTTCGACTGCGACCAAGACTGGAACTCCACGGCCAGCAGAGAATTCACGTCGAACTAAGTGTCCTGGACCCTTTGGAGCAACCATC
>CAYFKL010000038.1:3429-11244 GCA_964343565.1 uncultured Actinomycetes bacterium | reverse complement strand
GCGCCCGTAAAGAAGGCTGCGCCCGTAAAGAAGGCGGCACCTGCGAAGAAAGCGGCTCCAGCCAAGAAGGCTGCGCCCGTTAAGAAAGCAGTACCTGCCAAGCCAGCGCCAAAGGCTGATGCACCCAAGAAACCGTCGGTGAAACCATCGCAAGAGAGCGTCTCGAAGGCAAAGAGTGAGGTACCCGAAAGACCAGAATTGGCCCACGGCATTGTTGCTCCACATTTAGTAATGATTCCCACTCAAAAACCTGTCAAACGTAAAGGCCCTGCATTAAAGCCGTTGCGGGTGATACCAACACCCCTTGTGGTTGGTGATGGTGAATCAGCTTGGACAAAGAGTGAGCTCAATGATGTAAAGAAAATGCTGGAGCAAGATTTAAAGCGATTACTCGATGAGCTCTCTGCGGCGGAAGTAGAAATAGCAGACCTGCTTCGCGATTCCGGTGATGGAGCAGGTGATGATCAAGCTGATGCCGGCACCAAAACATTTGAACGTGAGCACGAACTTTCGTTATTGAATAACAATAAAGACATGGTTCTGCAATGTGAACGTGCTCTTGAGCGGATTTCAAATGGAACTTATGGCAGATGTGAATCTTGCACACTTCCCATTGGTAAAGAGCGCCTTAAAGTATTTCCACGAGCCACTCTATGTATGGTTTGCAAGCAGCGGGAAGAGCGTCGTTAGGCTTTCCCGAAACCTGCTTTCAAAAAGATTACTTCTGCTCTAGACGAAGACAAGTAGTCTAGAAATGCATCTCGAGTCGTTAAATTTTTTTGAGTGGAAGTCAATTTAACTGCTGAGTAAGTAGTCGAAAAAGTTTTTGCCTCTGGAAATTCAATGGCGTCTACATTCAAACTAGCAATCGCATCGGTTCGATAGATTAAACCTGCATCAACTTCTCCAAGATCAATTTTTGTAACTACTGCTTTGACATCTAATTCCTGTGTCGTTGGCTTTATTGAAACTCCTGCATTGTTCAAGATTTTTTGAGTCAAAGTGCCGCACGGCACCTCCGGGACGCATATCGATATTGAATATTTCTTAAGGTCATTCAAATCTCTAATTCTGAGCGGATTACCTCGCATCACGCCGATTACTAATGAATTCGACACCAAGTTAATTGGTATCGATTGATTTACTCGTGCGTTCACCACGGAATTCATTGGCGCAATACCGGCAGAGATAAAAACGTCTGCTGGTACGCCGTTTATTACTTGGGTGGCAAGAATTTGTGATCCGGCAAAAGACCACACCAGATCGCTTTTAGGGTAGAGCCGACGAAAGTCACTTTCGAGTTTTGGTGCTACTTCGCTCAAACTTGATGCTGCCAGAATGAGGAGAGTTCCTTTTAAAGGTGCGACCTTCCACTTTCCACTTTGGCAGATGAAGTGGACTCCGTTACTTACCCGATTTCCCCGACAAGTTTGCGCACTTGATGCCATTGAGTGCGTTGGAAGACTTACAAAGGCCAATGCTGCGAGGGTCAAAATTGTGAATTGGCGGGATAAGTTCAGTGAACGGTTGGGTGGCTCAAATAACGCATTTGAGGTCATATTCGCGATTATAGGTTGAAAAAGCGGATTTTTAGCAATAAATAAGCCGAATAAGCGGCAGAGCATCCTTACTGGCAGGATGGGGGTATGCGGCCGTTGAGAATGCGAGGGTTTGTCATTGCACTGGCCGTGGCGATTGTTGATCAGGCTACGAAGGCGCTAGCTGTTGCAAGACTCGAAGATCAACCAGCAATATCGGCGATCCCTCATATCTTGAATTTTCGTTTTGCTCGAAATAGTGGAGCCGCATTCAGTATGGGTGAGAGTTTCACATTGGTATTCACGTTAATCAGCACTCTTGTCGCACTAGGCATAATTTTTTTCGGTGGCAGATCACGAGGGATTAATTCAACGCTATTAAGTTTGGTACTCGGGGGAGTAAGCGGGAATCTCATAGATCGATTTTTTCGCACGCCGGGTTTTTTACATGGGCATGTAGTTGACTGGATTGAGCTTCCGCATTGGCCGATTTTCAATATTGCAGATTCCTGCGTCGTTGTTGCTGCCTTAATCTATGTTCTTTATTCAGGGAAAAAAAGAAATGCCTGATCGAAGAAGAGTTGTTATTCCCGATGGTATGGACGGAGAGCGAGCAGATTCTGGATTAGCCAGAATTTTAGGAATTCCACGTACCAAAGTTGAGTTGTTAATCGAATCCAAATCAGTAAGTAAGAATCGAAATAAGTTGGTCGTAAAGTCCGATAGATTGAAAGCTGGAGAAATCATCGACATAGAATTCTTGGAGCAAGATGATGCTCTAACAATTCAGCCTTCGATAATTCCTGATCTTCGAATTATTTATCAAGATGAAGATATTGTGGTCGTTGAAAAGCCTGCTGGAATCGCGGCGCATCCTTCTCTTGGATGGCAGGGGTCGAGCGTGCTCGATGGTCTCGCAGGACTTGGAGTAAATATCACTACTTCAGGTGCTGCTGAGCGTCAAGGCGTTGTCCAAAGACTTGATGTGGGAACCAGTGGGTTAATGGTGGTTGCTAAATCTGAAATTGCCTATTCAAAGTTAAAAGATGACTTTCGATATAGAAAAGTTAAGAAGATTTACCACGCCCTAGTGCAGGGCCGAATGGATCCCTTCAAAGGCACGATAGACGCACCGATAGCCAGACACCCTAAAGACGATTGGAAATTTGCCGTCATGGATGGTGGCAGGGAGAGCGTCACGCATTACGACACTCTTGAGGCATTTGCGGCTGCCTCACTCTTGGAAATCGAGTTGGAGACTGGACGGACTCACCAAATTCGGGTTCATATGTCAGCGCTTAAGCACCCATGCGTTGGTGATATCACCTACGGGGCAGACCCAAAATTGGCCGACTTCCTGGGACTGGAACGGCAGTTTCTTCACGCTACCCGCTTGGCTTTCGTGCATCCGGTTTCGAGAGGGGAGCTCGAGTTTGAGTCTGGCTATCCCTCAGACTTGGCTCACGCCTTGGAACTGCTGCAAGCCTAAGTTATTCAAGTCGTTTTCTAGACTAGATTCTCTAGCCGTGAAAGATCAGTTCGTCCACCTCCATGTACATACCGAGTACTCGATGCTCGATGGGGCTGCGCGCGTTAAGGAATTGCTCTCCGCTACCGCCGAGTTGGGTATGCCTGCAATTGCCATGACTGATCATGGAAATCTTTTTGGCGCTTTCGATTTTTATAAACAAGCAAGACAAGTTGGAGTCAAACCAATCATTGGTATCGAAGCGTATCTTGCACCAGAAAGTCGATTCGATCGAAAGCGTGTGAAGTGGGCCGATGGCGGAGAAGATGATGTCTCGAGCGGAGGTGCTTATACGCATTTAACTTTACTTGCAAAGAATAATAATGGTTTATCAAATCTCTTTAAATTAGCTTCCTTGGCATCTATTGAAGGTTATTACTACAAACCCAGAATGGATAAAGAGTTACTAACTACCTATGCCGCTGGCCTTATTGGGACCACAGGATGTGTTGGTGGAGAAATTCAAACCAAATTGCGAATTGGAGACATTGCGGGAGCAAAAAAATCAGCTGGAGAGTTTCAAGATATTTTTGGTAAGGAAAATTTTTATTGTGAGTTGATGGATCATGATTTGCAGATTGAAAAAAGAGTGCAAACCGAACTTATTGATTTAGCAAAAAAGATTGGAATGCCATTATTGGCAACAAATGATTTGCACTACACCTATCAAGAGGATGCGTATGCGCATGAGATTTTGTTATGTGTTCAATCGGGTTCAAATCTTTCTGATCCCAAACGATTCAAATTTGATGGCACGGAGTTTTATCTGAAATCGCCAAACCAAATGCGAGAACTTTTCAAAGACTTCCCCGACGCCTGCGATAACACGCTCTTGATTGCTGAGCAGTGTGAGATCTCCTTCGATGAAGGCGCTAATTTGATGCCAAGTTTTCCTGTTCCTCAAGGGGAATCAGAATTCACGTGGCTTTCCAAAGAGGTTGAGCGAGGTCTATCGAAAAGGTTTCCCGGGGGAGTGCCCAATGAGTATGCGCAAAGAGCTAAATTTGAATTAGACGTTATTTCCCAGATGGGTTTCCCGGGTTACTTTCTAGTTGTCGCAGATCTCATCGATCATGCTAGGAGAAACGGAATCCGAGTTGGACCTGGTCGAGGTTCAGCCGCGGGAGCGGTTGTAGCTTGGGCCTTGCGAATCACTGAGATCGACCCCATAGAACACGGCTTGCTTTTTGAACGTTTCCTAAATCCGGAACGAGTTAGCATGCCTGATATTGATATTGACTTTGACGAACGTCGTCGAGGTGAAGTGATTCGGTATGCAACAAACAGATATGGCTCAGACCGAGTGGCGCAAATTATTACCTATGGAACCATCAAAGCTAAACAGGCGATTAAAGATTCAGCGCGAGTTCTCGGTTATCCATTCGCTGTGGGCGACAAAATAACTAAAGTCCTTCCCCCTTCCATTATGGGGAAGGACATCTCTCTCTCCGGAATTTTTGATGCAGATCATGAGAGATTTGTAGAAGCCAGTGAATTTCGAGCGCTATATGACACTGACGCTGATGTTAAGAGAGTGGTTGACACGGCCAGAGGAATCGAAGGTCTTAAGCGTCAATGGGGTGTTCATGCGGCTGGGGTTATTTTGAGTAAAGAACCCCTTATGGAAGTCATACCAATACAAAAACGTGAAAATGATGGTGCAATCATTACTCAATTCGATATGGGTGCGTGTGAATCTCTCGGTTTACTGAAGATGGACTTTCTTGGTCTGAGAAATTTAACAGTTCTTGACGATGCACTCATTAATATTGAACAGAATCGTGGGATTAAAATCGTGCTGGAAGAACTGCCGCTCGATGACCGCAAGACATATGAACTCATGTCACGCGGTGAAACTTTAGGTGTATTCCAATTAGACGGCGGACCTATGCGATCGCTATTGCGCTCCCTAGCCCCGACATCTTTCGCTGACATTACCGCCGTCATCGCCTTGTACCGCCCGGGTCCAATGGGAGCCAACGCGCACAATGACTATGCAGATAGAAAGAACGGTCGCAAACCGGTAATTCCTATCGTTGAAGAAGCTGCAGAGGCCCTCGGAAATGTTTTAGGTGATACCTACGGATTAATTGTTTATCAAGAACAAGTTATGGCAATTGCCCAACAGATGGCGGGGTACTCATTAGGTGCGGCTGATTTACTTCGACGCGCCATGGGTAAGAAGAAGGCAGAAATTCTGGAAAAGGAATATGTGCCATTCAGAGAGGGAATGTTCCGAAGTGGTTACTCGGAAAAAACTGTTAAAACTTTGTGGGACGTATTGGTTCCGTTTGCTGATTACGCATTTAATAAATCTCATGCCGCTGGATATGCCCTCGTTTCCTATTGGACGGGATACCTGAAGGCTAATTTTCCAGCCGAATATATGGCTGCCCTACTAACGAGTGTGCGTGATGATAAAGACAAGAGTGCTCTCTATCTAAATGAGTGCCGACGTATGGGGATCAAAGTACTACCTCCCGATGTTAATGAATCAGAAGCAGAATTTACTCCGGTCGATACAGATATCCGTTTTGGATTGAGTGCGGTAAGAAATGTGGGATCAGCCGTTGTTCAGTTAATCATTCAAGGCCGCACTGAAAAAGGAAGATTTACTTCTTTCGGGGACTACCTTTCAAAAGTTGATGCTCAGGCGTGCAGTCGGAAAACCGTCGAATCTTTAATAAAGGCTGGAGCTTTTGACTCGCTTGGACACACTCGCCGAGGTTTGATGGTTATTCACGCAGATGCAATTGAAAGTGTGATGGAGAAAAAGCGCGCTGATGCTATCGGCCAATTCGATTTGTTTGGTGGGTCTCAAGAAGTTATGAATGTGGCATTCGAAGTGCCGGTGGAGGAGTGGGACAAGAGTTTGCTCTTGGCGCACGAGAGAGACATGTTGGGGCTTTACGTTTCAGATCACCCATTACTTGGCGTCGAGCATGTTCTTGCTAGACATGTGGATAGAAGTATTGCTTCAGTGTGGACCGAAGAGGTTCAACACGATCAGATCGTAACTATCGGTGGATTGATTACTGGAATTCAGCGAAAAATTTCGAGGCAGGGAGCCCCATGGGCCATTGTGACCTTGGAAGATTTGGAAGGTTTGTTGGATGTAAATTTTTATTCCAATACTTATGCCAATTTTGCTAATTCGTTGGTGCAGGACGCAATCGTCATCATTCGAGGAAGAGTAGATAAGAGAGAAGATCAGCCGCGGTTTATCGCCATGGAATTAACTGTTCCTGATATTTCGTCTGCACCACGTGGTCCCTTAAATGTATCGGTTCCAATTTCTTTAGTAACTCCACCAAATATTGAACGACTGAAAGAAATCTTGCGCACTCATCCTGGGACGACAGAAGTCTATTTGCATCTACAAAGTCCGGGTGATGCAACTTTGGTTACACTTGGAGAATCTCTTAGAGTAAGTTTGAACCCTTCCTTGAGCGCAGACTTGAAGGCGTTGTTTGGCGCAAGGTGTCTATCCTCTTCATGAGCTCTTCAACTCCAGCAACCGTTTTACTCAAAAAATTGAAGATCGAATTTCGAGAACATTACTTTCAACATGATCCAAATGAGCAAGCTTATGGCGTTGAAGCAGCCAAGGCTTTAGGGCTGGATCCGGAGGAAGTATTCAAGACCTTGATTATTGATGTTGGTGATCAGAAAGAACAATTGGCGGTCGCAGTATTGCCGGTTGAAAGTATGTTGAATCTAAAATCTGCAGCCCAGGCTTTAGGATTCAAGCGAGCAGAAATGGCTTCAGTAAATAGTGCGCAACGCAGTTCAGGTTATGTGTTGGGCGGTATTTCCCCTTTGGGACAGCGAAGATCTCTGCCGACGGTTATCCATGAAAGTGCAATCGAAAAATCATCCATCTTCGTTAGTGGTGGCAAACGCGGATTCGATATAGAAATTGAGCCAAATGAACTGGCAAGGGCTTGCAATGCTTGCTTTGCAGCAATAACTAGATAAATAGGCCGCAACTTTTAAAGAATGAATCTACAATAAGGTGGTGGCCATCAAGAGGTTGGATTTGCGCGATCAATTCCCTAAGTCCAGGGAAGAATTTCGATCCCTCATGCCGAGGAACTCATTCGATGTATCTCAAGCGATGGCGCAAGTCACTCCCATCATCGATCAGGTAAGAGTTGATGGCGCGAAAGCTTTGGCAGAATTCTCCCTCGCATTCGATCGCGTTGTGCCTAAACATTTTCGAGTACCGACAGAAATCATTGATCGAGCTCTAGGAAGTTTGGAACCAAACGTGCGGTATGCCTTAGAAGAGGCGATCAGGCGTGCCCGTATTGTTCATCAAGATCAGATTCGGGCTGGCCATGAAACTCAAGTTGGCCCAGGGGCCCGCGTTAGTGAAAAGTGGATACCCGTTGATCGAGTAGGTCTCTACGTGCCGGGGGGAGTTGCCGTTTACCCGAGCAGCGTCATGATGAATGTAGTCCCAGCCCAAATTGCTGGAGTGAAGAGCATTGCAGTTGCGAGTCCGCCACAAATTGATCACGACGGATATCCGCATCCAACCATCTTGGCCACTTGTGCACTCTTGGGAGTAAGTGAAGTCTATGCCGTGGGCGGAGCTCAAGCGATTGCAATGTTTGCATACGGAGCCGATCTAGGGGATGACGGCTTTTGTGAATCCGTGGACCTAGTTACAGGTCCGGGTAACGTTTATGTAGCAGCTGCAAAACGTGCATTGCGAGGAATCATAGGAATAGATTCAGAAGCTGG